>CASBQR010000129.1 GCA_949127865.1 Synechococcales cyanobacterium PMM_0082 | reverse complement strand
TCCTTGACCACTGGAGCGCTGTATTCAAATTCACAACCATCAGGGATATCGGATAATAGTTCAGCAATTAGGCTGGGTTCAGATAAAAATATTCGATAAAATAATTTGTCAGTTTTCATCGGCAATTTTTGTAAATATCATCGCACCCAGTGTTTACCATGGGATAAAAGCTAAATTGATTTTACTACTTAGTTTGTCGCATCTAAGTTATTACTGCTAAACCAATTTTCTAGGTCAGGCAAGTGTTTAAAGTCTAGTAACGCATCTCCGAGGGCAGGGGTATTTCATTCTAAAGAGAGATTTGAGTAGATTTAAGCCTTGTCCAGCACTGTGTTGAGCTTGTGCCATATTATCAAATTCATGATCACGATCTAAATTGAGGGCTAAATTACGTTCTAAGTCAAAAATGTTCGGTAAAGGCTGCACCCGAATTCTGGAACCATCTTCACCCTGAGTTACATCATGGACATAATGAACTTTATCTCTAGCATCATAAAACTAAGTTTGTGGTTTGTTAATAAGTGAAGCAATGGCAAAAATTGGCGGACTTGGGGATATTTAAGACTAATCATAATGGCGATCGCCTTTCATGTAGCCCCCGCGATCGCCCAACCAAGAGATCTAGGAAAATCTGTTGATTCGGTTCGCTCTGTTGACCAAGTTAAGAAAGATATTAGAGAACTAATCATTGCCGTCGATGGCTGTGCAGTTGGTAGTTGCTACAATTTTAATAGCACCGCAATATGTGAGTTGGTTGGAGCCCTTGATGTTCAAGTGAATGGGCAGATTATCGGAGGCGTATTAGGTGGTTCGGCAAAAATCCCTATTTCTAGGAGTGATTTAACCTTAATGAAAGATATTTTTAGCCAATGTAAACCGACTAATTATCAGTATTGGAACTTCGATTCTGTGCTTCACGTGTCCTACTCACCTAGTTTGGAAATAGATAAAAAAGTAAGGAAAGCGCTTAAAATTCCTAAACTTAAGCCCTAATTAAGCAGAATTTCATCCCTATTGCTAGGTTTTGAAGCTATTTCTATAAATTTTTAATTTTTAGTTTGTATCATTATATTAAACTAAGTAAATAAAATATACATTTGGAGAATCTATGACTGGGTTTATAAGAGGTTTATTCGGGTCTAAGCCGAAAAAAGATGAGTCTGCGGCACAAGCTAAGAAAGATGAAAATGCTTACTTCTTAGATGCTGATTCATCGAAAAGTTTTGGTGATATTGACTATATGAGAACAGCAAAGGCTGTCACAAAGAGCTTCCCAAAGGGTATGGGCGAAGTAACCGAAGTTGTATCTTCGATCGCTAAAATCGAACGTGAAGAAGAGGCAAAAATTGAAGCCCAAAAACAAACTGAACAAAAAATAGAGGCTCAAGCGCAGTTTAGAAAGCCTGATGGGATTAGTTCTGCTAGTACCAACATGGATATGTTTCGCAAGATGGCAAAGGATATTAAAAAGTCATAGTGACTTTGAGCAATTCAGCTTAAACTTACATTTCCGAGATTTATAAATATTCTGTGCGGGGCGTAAGCCTCTCTTTTTTTATGATTTTTTAAGCTCTAATCTTGGCGGTGATTTTGAAACCAAGTCTGTAATAGATTTTGGCACTCTAATTCTCGAATCCCTGCGATCGTTTCTAATTTATGAAAAGAAGCCGAACTATGGGGTAAATTTAGAGCCGAGTGAATTGCGCCTGTTTTGGGATCACTAACTCCATAAATTAAGGTTTTAACCCGTGATTGCATAATTGCGCCTGCACACATAGGGCATGGTTCAAGGGTGACATAGAGGGTTGTGTGATTGAGATGCCAGTCTTTAAGAACTTTGCAAGCACCTCTAATTGCCAAAATTTCGGCATGGGCAGTAGGATCTTGATCTCGTTCTTTCCGATTTTCTCCTGTCGCTATAATTTGCTGATCGGCATTGACAATAATTGCGCCCACAGGAATTTCACCATATTTTCCTGCGTTCTTGGCTAGATCGATCGCCCGATCCATCCAAAACCGATGTTGCTCAAAGTCTATTTCCCTTAAATCTTGCACTAAATTAATCTAAAAAGGTATGGCAAACCCTAGTCCTAATAATAAACCACTCCAAAAATGCCAAGAAACAGCAATAAATTTACAACTACTAACTTCCGCAGGTTGATTGTGATATTTACCAACAAAACTAGTGAGTTGTAATGCGATCGCCAAGCTCAGAAAAACAAAGCCCGTCAGCAATGGAAAGTATCCAAAACCAATTCCGATCGCCATGATCACAAACACTAAGATCACAAATATAGGTAAAATTTCTGCGGCTTTTTTAGTGCCTAGTTTAACAATGGGCGATCGCTTACCTGCCGCTAGGTCATCTTCTAATTGATGGAAATGGGAACAAAAGAGAATAGCACTAGTGGTAATCCCAATGATTGCCGAAGCCAAGAGGGCTGTAATGGAGAAGGATTGGGTTTGGCTATAGTAGGCTGCGGATACAGCTAATGGACCAAAACAGAAAAAAGAAATCACCTCACCCCAGCCCTGATAACCAAATCGAAAGGGATAACCCTGATAGGTATAGCCTAAAAAACAACAAAGACCGATAATAGCAACTACCGAGAAATCCTGCTGTTGCCAAGAAATACTTAGAACTAAGCCGATACCAATTACTAAACAGATATTAGCGATCGCCAAGATCAAATTCTTTTTACCTGTCAGATTAACCAAGGAATGATGCTTGTGCTTGTCAATGCCAGTGTCGGCATCAAATACGTCATTGCAAAGGTTTTCCCAAACGAGGATTAAAACTGCTCCGATTAAAAAAGTACTAAATATTTGCCAGTTGATGGATGCGGTTTCATAGTAGGCGATCGCTGTACCTGTTGTAATCGGAATAATTGCAACACTGTACATGGGAGGCTTAATTGCCGCTAACCATAACTTTCTTCGATCAATAGATTGCTCCACAGTTGGCATTATAAAAAATAAAAATTATGATAAAAATTGGATATTTAGCCAATCCTAACAAGGAATTTGCCGAAAACTGGTAATACTTTGCCAAAATTAACGCATAATTCCTGCAATCAATCAGCCTATAGTTCATCCGATTGATTAAAGCCCGCAATCCAACATAGGAATTTACATAGTGGAAATTATGGTAGCGATCGCCCTTCTTTGTTCAGCATCATAACCCCACTTAGTGAGGAAGCTAGCATATTCTCCCACTCCCGATTGGGCTGATAGCTGCATTAAATTCCCAATCCTTTGTACTTCAGCAAGTTTTAGGCGGTTAATCAGACTCGCAGTTCGATCTCTTACTTGATCTGAACCTAATGCCAGAGATTCATTTTGATTGCGCCGATGGGCGATCGCCATAGCAGTAGACATTGCCAAATTTTTAACTAATAGCTCGGCACTAGGTACAGGCACATGGCGGATAGCTTGGACAATTGCTTCAGAGTGTTGATTGGCAATTTCACTGGTCAAATAGGCAACAAAAAATCCTCTAGCCCCATTATCTGTGCTGACTAAATTAGCGATCGCTTCTTGTAGTTCGATATCAGATAAATGATCACGACTCAATATATCTGTGGTAAAGACGATCGCCTGCTCAAAGCTCAGTGATTCCAACATTAATTTACCAAGCTCTTAGTCTGAAACTACTTCCATAATTAGACCACCACCCAAAACCACATCATCTGAATACCATACAGCCGCCTGTCCAGGAGTAATACTAAACTGAGGTTCATCAAAAATAATCCTAGCTCGATTACCCTCCAAAGGAATCACTGTGGCGATCGCGGGCGGAGAACGATACCGAATTTGGACTTCACACTTAAAGGGGATAGTTGTAGGGGCAAGGGATACCCAATTAATTTGATCGATTAGGCATTCTCGATCCTTAGCTTCAGAGCGATCGCCCACAATTACCTCATTGCGACCCGCATCAATTGCCAAAACATACAGAGGATTTGCTGCCGCTATGCCTAACCCCTTGCGTTGCCCGATTGTATAGTGATGACTGCCTTCATGGGTACCTAAGATTTGCCCCGAGCGGTTAATAATGTTGCCCTTTCGAGTATGAATATACTGATCTAAAAATGATTGCATCGAACCATGGGCTTCAATTAAGCATAAATCTTGGCTTTCTGGCTTTTCCGCAGTCGCAAGTCCAAGTTCTAAAGCCAGTTGTCTAGTTTCTGCCTTAGTGCGATCGCCGAGCGGAAATATACACCTGCTAAATTCTTCCTGCCCAACTTCGTATAAAAAATAAGATTGATCTTTATTGCGATCCACTGCCCGCTTGAGTTGATAGCGACCTGAAGCCGAATCAAAATTTAACCTAGCATAATGTCCCGTCGCCACCCGATTAATACCAAAATGCGCTTCTGCATAATCTAGCATCGGCATAAATTTAACAGCTTTATTGCACCGAGAACAAGGTAAAGGCGTATTCCCAGCCGTATAACCAGCCACTAAATAATTAACCACACTTTCGGTAAAGCGATCGCGGCTATCGACAATTTCATGATGAATTCCCAATTGTTCACAAATACGGGCAGCATCAACCATGCCATCAGAACAGCATTGCCCCTTACCTTTCATGAGCCATAGGGTTAGACCCGTAACATCAAAGCCCTGATTATGCAACACCGCTGCCGCTACAGAGCTATCTACACCACCCGATAGACCAACT
Source organism: Synechococcales cyanobacterium PMM_0082 (assembly GCA_949127865.1). Taxonomy (GTDB): domain Bacteria; phylum Cyanobacteriota; class Cyanobacteriia; order Pseudanabaenales; family Pseudanabaenaceae; genus PCC-7502. Next base: position 4,578 of record CASBQR010000129.1, on the reverse strand, counting down.
ACTATTTTTTCCGCCATAACTTTTACTTGAAGCTAGTCCTTAATTATAGTCTAGCCTAATCAGCTTCTGGAAATTATCAATTAATTGTGAACTCTAGTCCTAAAGCTCTACAAAATGGGCATCTAGAACGACTGTCGGCGGTTCTTTGTACTTACTGATGATGTCCAAGATCTTAGCGACTCGCTCAGTACTGCTGCCTTCAACCTCTTTAACTAAATTATTAGTGGGCGCATTGAACTGGCTGCATCCGCCAAGAACTAACAAGCAGGCAATGATCAAGAATTTAAATATGACCTGCACAGTGAACTAACACTTTAATAAGCTGAAGATTTACGAGCTTCGGGTACGCCATTCATGATATTAAACCTTATTCCTACTTGAGTCCCGCCATCAACCAAAGCCGAAATTCCTTGCAAACCGTAGTCTCCACTAGAATTAGTGAAATATAGATCGAGGGCATAAACAGAATTGCCATTAGGAAATAGTTGCCGTAAACCAACATTAAAAATTCCTGTTCTACCAGATATTCGGCTTGATGGCAGCCCACTTTTGGAAGTAGACGTTTGAAATTGGTTGCTTCCAGAAATTATAGGAGTATACTCTGCCAGAATTTGTGTATTTTCGGCAACCTTAATATTTCCACCCAGGGTTATCCCCAAAATACTAGATATACCTTGAAACTGAGCTGGCAGTATTAATTTGGGTGTAAGCATCAAATTTGCTCCCCAACTATCAATGCGATAGCTCGTGGGTAGATCAAAGTATAAAGACACGGCATTTTCTAGGTTCCTGACTCTCTCTCCATTGAGAATCAGCCCTAGCCCTAAAGCTGAAGAGTAGGAAAAATCTTTGCCTTCATCTTGAACTAATGCTAACCGGGCAGTTAGTGAGTTTTCAATGGGAAGTGCATCAGCATTACTATTGCTAATATTGACGGCAAGTTCTAAGTCATCAAGAATGCCAAATCGAATGGTTGGGTTAACTCTGCCATTAGTACCAAATGCTAACTGATACAAAATACTATTAATGGGAAGAACGGTACTAGGTAAGCCATTTAAGTTGGTAAAAAAAGCAGAAGCATTGGGATAGGATGCTCGCTGATCAATGGCAAAGCTACCTGTCAGGTCTGGGACGAAGCTTACTTGAAATCCGATCGCATATTCACCATCGGGCTGTACTAACAAATTAGATGGAGAAGATGAACTGGGTCCAAAGCGGTTTGTGGCATAAAGGCTAGCCGCAAGACGACTATTGGGAGCATACTGGAAGCCTACATTCCAAACTGCACGGCGCACAAATAAAGAACCGTCGGTTACGCCCACAGAGTTTTTACCTGAAAATATTGGCGTAACATCAGCCGCAAATTGCAATTTAGGCGTAATCATATAATTAACACCAATCCCAATCCCTGCTACGGTTCCAAAGTAATCTAGGCGATCGCCATTAAATCCCACCCCTTGATTAACTAAAGCACTACTGTTACCAAAGGTAGTTCTCGCCGCAATACTACTTGGGAAAAAACTAACCTGAGGATTAAGATGCAGGCTCAATTCATTACTCACCTTATAGGCTAGGGGCAGAGCTAGACTGAAGTAAGGAGAATTATCATCAGCTTGAAACTCACTTGTAGGTCTAGCTCCATTAAAACCAGTTTGAGGTCCTGGGTTGCCAAAGATAACGGAACGTCCACCTCTGGTAAATAATGTAGGAAACGGTGAAGCAAACTCAGCACTAAAAACAGCGGCGGCGGTAAGATCGTTCTCTTCTAAATATTTCCATTTAACTGTTATAGGAATTGTGCCTGAAAACAACTGAAATGCACTATTTGGACGCACTAAATTAGCAAAAACCGTATCATCTTTACCCGTGACATCGACGCTAATCTGTACATTATCGGTAATTCCGTAGGCTAAGCCAATGAGCGTATCATTACTACGGTTAGACTGTCCCCGAAAATCTGTTGGGTTATTAAATGATTGACCACCAGTTCTAAATACTAGTTCTTGTTGCTTGAGGGTATAGGCGGTTTCAAAGCCAAATAATCTAAATAGGGGTCTCTGCAAAGGCGAAAGTTTTTTGTCATCTTTGGGGATGGAATCATCAGCCTGAAATTTAAGCGCATCAGGGACAGCATCGTTAGATTTGAGGTTATCTTTAGAGCCATTCTGGAGATCGTCTGCCGAATTAGATAGGGGCTTTGGGGTTGCAGACCTACTGGGTTCAGTAATGGAGCTTGGGAAAAATTTACTTTTGGGAATTTCTATAAATTCTGGGGATGTTTGAGCGATCGCTCTCGTAGCAATTGATCCAGAAATTATAGAAGCCGTTAACGTACTTAAGGCTACGATCGCATTTTTCATTACCTACTCCTCACACACAATATGCAGTAAAGCTAAAAAACTAAAATTTAATCAAAGAATATTTAAGTTTCTAACCTTCTTATGCAGAGATAATATAGCAGAAAAGGTTAGATATTGATTTTGATAAATTTTGTAATTTTAGCACTTGTGGTTATTACTCAAGTTGCAGGCAACCTATGCTTGGGTAAAGGAATTAAGCAATTAGGTGAATTAAATTCTTTTAATCCATTAGCTTTATTGCAGTTTGGTTGGCAGATAGCTATTAATCCTTGGACTTGGTTGGCTTTAGCTTTACTAGTTGCTTCTTTAATTTTTTATTTGGTGGCTTTATCCCGCTTGGAATTGAGTTATGTATTACCTTTAATTGCTTCAAACTATGTTTTAACGACCTTAGCGGCTTGGTTAGTTTTAGGCGATCGTGTTAGTCCCAGTAGATGGATTGGTACAGTCCTAATCACCTGTGGCGTAATGTTGGTAGGGTTTATTGATCGAAAACCAACTACTACGCAAGACTCAAAAGTCTAAAACTTTTTATCCACGATCAACGCAATGCCATCAAAAAAGCGGAACGACTGGGATTAGAAGAGGGAATCGAGCAAGGTATAGACCAGGGAGAGTTAAGATTGCGATCGCCCAACAATTAATTGGTATTTTAGATGACAACGAAATCTCCCGTATGACTGGGCTTGATTTAGATGCGATCGCACAGCTCCAAAATAATTGAAATGGCGTTAAAAAGTTGAGATATATGCGTACTGATACCATTTTCTACCAGTTATTTTTGAAATTTCATGGTTTGCTATTTGAACTACTCGGTCAACCTGTGGAAAATGCCGATCGCTATCAATTCACATCGGTAGAAGTTAAGGAAAAAGCATTTCGATTTGATGGGATTTTTATGCCCACAACTTCAGATCGACCGATTTATTTTGTGGAAGTGCAATTTCAAGACAAACCAGACTTTTATTGGGAATTTATCACTGAGATTAATATCTATTTGAACCAATACAAACCAGTTCAAGACTGGCAAGCAGTTGCTATCTTTGCTAATCGGAATTTGGAAGTAAAAGTATTAACTGCGTATCAGCAAGAATTGATCGAAAATGGTCGGATTGCACCAATTTACCTAGATGAACTGCCACCACAAGACTCGATCGCGATCAGATTAATTCAACTAATTACCAGTAAAGATGAGGAAGCTCCTCAATTGGTAAAACGTCTATTGGCAAAAGCCCGAATTGATTTGACTGATTTGGCATTCCAAGAAAGTATTATAGAATTATTGGAAAGTGTCTTGTTATCTAAGTTCCCAAAATTAAGTAGAAAGGAGATTGAAACTATGTTTGCATTGAGTGACCTAAGACAAACTAGGGTATATCAAGAGGCTATGGAAGAAGGCGAAGTTAAAGGCGAAGCTAGAGGTGAAGCTAAAGGTGAAGCCAGAGGTCGGCAAGAAGGCAGACAGAACGAGGCAAAAACGCTACTCGTGCGGATGCTATCTAAACGGTTTGGTAAGTTGACCGATCGCCAAGAAATACAAATTTCAGAATTATCCATTGAGGAATTGGAAAACTTGGGTGAGGCTTTACTAGACTTTGCTACAGTTACAGACCTAGATAATTGGTTGCAAAATTTGTAGTTTAGCTATCTATCACTTTGACCTTTTGTTCTATAAGATTAAAGTTAAGAACGCTGTAAAATCCCTAAGCTTTCGAGGAGTTGGGGTTCTTCTTCAAGGGCTATGCGGCTGATCGCAATAAAATCACTCAACCAAGCACTAAGACTATCCACCGCAGCATCACGGACTTTAGTAGCATTTTGTGATTCACCTTTTTCTTTAGTCTGTACAAGGTTAGCAGTTTCCACAGCTTGTAATTCGGTTTGCCCAGCCTTGAGCTTGTCGGCGGTAATACCTTAAATATTGATCCTGCTGTTCCTGTGCCCTTTAAATTTTCGCCGACCATTGGCTTACTCAGCCTTGGCGCATTGGGATTATATACACAATGGCGTAAGCGTAAGTAACTTAAAATATTCCTTAACAAAGAACAGAATTTATAGTCTTAAAAGACTCCACCTGAAAAGTAAGTATAGAATTTAGAGCTTTTTTATAAGTGGATTGAGAAGTATTCATCCAAAAGAAAATGGCAAGCTTAAAACATCAATGTCAAAAACAAGTCAATTATAAACAAGTTTTTTGGATAAACTTCCAGCAACGTTC
>CASBQR010000128.1 GCA_949127865.1 Synechococcales cyanobacterium PMM_0082 | reverse complement strand
GTATTATTCAGTCTATGTGCCTGTCTAGTTTTAGCTAACTTGAGCAATAGTAACTTGAGTAACAATGCCAGTGCTGCGGTATTAAGAGTATTGGTCAAAGAAGAAAATAATTCACAAATGCCCATAGCAGTAACTCAGCCTGCAACTCTGACTACTGAAAACAACTCTGAGCCAATTACCCTAAATCCGGGAAGATGGTACAACCTCTCCAAGGCTAGAGTTATTGTAATCAAGCCTTCTAATAATGGATTGACCCAAGTTGGGAATCGACTTTATCCAGGTGATATTGAAATTAGAAGTTGGAGAGGGAAAGCGATCGCTGTAAATATCCTCCCCATTGAAGAATATTTGCGTAGTGTTGTCCCCTCAGAAATGCCTGCAAGTTGGCACATAGATGCCCTAAAAGCTCAGGCAGTAGCGGCTCGGAGCTATGCGATTAATACCCAAAGGCAGCGTAAATGGGGTACAGCCCCTTACGATTTAGTCAGTGATACCCGCGATCAAGTCTATAGTGGATTTTTTAAATTTGATCCTAAAAGACCTAACCCAATTCCTGTAATTCATGATAATAGCGATCTTGCCGTTTCAACTACGGCTGGATATATTTTGCGTGATGGCTTTAAGGGCTATTATCGTGCCAGTTTACCTGTGAGTTGGATTAGCTGGGGGAATGGATTTATGCCTGTTTTTGATGGCAAACACCTCGATCAAAAAATAAGTCAGCAAATGGCACAACGGGGCTGGAACTGGGTGCAAATTTTGGCTTGGTGGTATCGTGATGAACCAATTAGTCAGTAGATTATACTTTTTTAGCTAAGTTCTGGGCTTGTCTATGCGATAGAGCAAGATCATAATCCCGATCACCCCCATTTGTACGGCTAGGTTACTTAAGGTGGTACCAGTCTCACCCCGCCCTGGCAGTAACTGAGTTAAAAATATATAAGCGCCTACACTACCCGAAGCCCCACAGGCTAGATAGATAAAGCGGCGCAAACCTAAAAATGGCGTTTTTAATTCAGCCTTAAGTTTTTCGTAGTCTTGTGGGGATTTAGGACGCATTTAAGAAACCAAATGAAATTGGATAGTATGAGCAATGTGATCCGTCCAGTATTGGGCTAGGTTTATGGTTTCTGCTTCTACCATTACCCGCATTAAAGGCTCAGTGCCTGAAGCCCGAACTAATACCCTACCCTGATCGCCTAGATCAGAGATTGCTCTTTCTAAAGCTTGATATACAGGTTCACATTCTTGCCAATGCGATCGCTTGTGTTTGTCTTCAACTCGCACATTTTTAAGAAGCTGAGGATAGGGAGTAAAGCTTTGTGCCATTAAATCTGATAAAGGCGATCGCTCCTTAGCTAAGGCTGCCAGATGAATTGCCGTAAGTAACCCATCCCCACTCACCCCATAGTGACGGCACAAGACATGACCCGACTGTTCGCCACCAAGCATTGCGCCTGATTTCATCATTTCAGCGTGGACATACTGATCGCCCACGGCAGTTCGTACCATTTGTCCACCTAGTTTCTGCCAAGCTTTCTCAAAGCCCAAATTTGCCATTACCGTTGTGACCAACCGAGAATCGGGTAACCGTTCTGACTCCAAAAGGTGCTGTCCCCATAGGTATAAAATATAGTCTCCGTCAATAATGCCACCACAATCATCTACTGCCAAAACTCGATCTGCATCACCATCAAAGGCAAAACCCATATCTGCTTTATGCTTTTTCACCGCTGCCCGCAAAGGATCTAGACAAGTAGAGCCACAATTGACGTTAATCCGATCGCCTAGGGGTTGATCGTGTAAACAAATTACTTCTGCACCTAAACTGGCAAATACCTTAGGAGCCACTAGACAGGCTGCGCCCCAAGCCAAGTCCAAAACTACTTTGATCCCGCGCAGATCAGTATTTATGGAGCTACATAGGGATTCTTGATAAAGTTTAACTAAAGGCGATCGCTCGGCATAATTCCCCCAAGAGCCAGATAATTGAGCGGTGGGATGTTCAATGGTTAATTCAATTTGGGCTTGAAGAGTCTTATTTAACTTTGTCCCATCGGCAGTAAAAAACTTAATGCCATTATCTTCAGGCGGGTTATGACTGGCAGAAACCATGACACCAGCGATCGCTTCTGGTAAATGAGCAGCCAAATATGCCACAGTTGGAGTCGGGCATAAACCTAAATTCCACACATCCAATCCTGCCGAAGTTAAGCCAGCAGCCAGAGCCGAAGTTAGCATATTCCCAGAGGTGCGAGAATCTTGTCCAATTAAAACTACATGACCTTCATTTGAAGAGGATTTTAAAACCTGACCAGCAGCAAATCCCACTTGAAGGGCGATCGGCGCTGTCAAAAAGCTACCAACATGACCACGAATTCCGTCAGTCCCAAATAACGAGCCAAATAATTTCATTGTTTTAATTTGATCCTCACACCTTACACACCTATATTTCAGACTTAGAGTCGCCAAATGTCAAGTAAATTTAATTTGTGAGCATTTAACTTGAGTTTAACTTAAGTAATTTTTGCACTTGCAGACAAATTAGGTTAATATGAGAATTAATCACGGGATGTAGCGCAGTGGTAGCGCGCCTGCTTTGGGAGCAGGATGTCGTAGGTTCAATCCCTATCATCCCGATTAATATTTTAATAACCATATTATTAGAGTTTTAGTCTTGCTCTTAGGTTGGCAGGGGCGAGGTAAATCGTTGTTTTGCCATTTTTTGACTGTGCTGCTATCAATAAATCTTGAGTAACTAATTTATTCAAGTAACTTCTGGCAGTATTATCGGTTACATCAAAATCATGAGCAACCTGCTTTGCTGTAAACTCACTGCCTGGATTTTTTAAAGCTTCTTTCAAAATTTGCAAGTGTCCAAATTGCAACTTTTTGGCAACTGGACTTTTATCAATCCAATCCTTGACACTCCCACCGATAAATCGGGGGATTCTCACTTCAGCCAGACAACTTATGCTTTAGACTTGCATCTACAACACAGAGGTTAATCTGTCCCTGAGCGTTAATTTCGCTATGCCCTAGCGTATTTAATCCTTTATTAAGGATGTTGATAGCTGCGTTATGGTCACGATGTAACTTACAGCCACAACTACAAGCATGAGTACGAGTGCTTAGTGACTTTTTAACTATCACTCCGCAACTTGAACATTCCTGACTTGTGTAATGTGGCGCAACTGCTACAGCATGAGTATCAAATACTTTAACGTAGTAATCGATCCAATCCGTAAACATTGACCATGAAGCATCAGAAATAGACTTAGCTAAACAATGATTTTTAACCATATTCCTAACTTGCAAATCTTCGTAAACTACCAAACTATTAGTTTGAATTAACGCTCTTGCAGTTTTAACTACAAAATCTTTACGTTGTCTACTGATTTGTAAATGCTTCTTAGCTAATCGCTTTTGTGCTTTTCTTCTACGGATTGATCCTTTCTCAGTCTTAGAGAATCTACGTTGCAACTTTTTAAGCTTACGTTCAGATTTCCTAAGTAATCTAGGATTCTCAACAGTATTAGCATTGGAATCGGTATAGAAATATTCCAATCCCACATCAATACCAATTTGATTGCCGTTGCTACACGGTGTTTCTTTTCTTTCTACGTCAACGCAGAATTGAACATAACAACCATCGGCACGTTTAACGATTCTGACTCTTTTAATTAGCTTAGAATCATAGCAGTTTAAGTCACGAGTACCGATTAGTTTAAGCTTACCAATATTAAATCCATCGCTAAAATTGATAGATTTTTTATCAGTTGAGAGTTTCCAACCACAGGTTTTATATTCTACTGATCTGGTATGCTTCTTAAACTTTGGATACCCCTTCTTACCTACTACTTTCTTTTTACAATTCTCAAAGAATCGTTTAACTCCAAACCATGCCCTTTCCGCACTGGATTGCCTAGCCATTGAATTTAATTTATCCGCAAAATTAAACTCTTTAGCTAAAACTGCCATGTACTTATTCAGATCATAGCCATTAACACCTTTGTTATCAATCCAGTATCTAAGAGCTTTGTTTCGGCAAAACTGAGCAGTTCTGATAGCTTCATCTATAGCTACGAACTGATGCGGTTTTGCTTTGACTTTGTACTCTAGGACAATCATGATAGTTTTTTGGATACAGCTTTGATTATAATCCAGTAAGTGCTTATCGCAATTCTGTTACTGAGCGCAGCCTAAGTATCCTGTCGGTAAACCGAGGGTCTTCTTGCAGATGAAAGATAAAATGTAGAATAATTGCCTTAATAACGGGATGAATAAATTTAATATGATCATTTTGGGCGTGATCGGTATTCGCAAAAATACACAGATCGGTTAGTCTATCTCTAATCGTTTCCCATTCTGGTGGATAAAATGTGTTCTCATTATATAAATCTGAAACGCTAATATTATTATCTTTTCTCAGTTCACCTGATGCTGCTTGATTCTCGATCGCCCGATCCGTAGCAATCCTATGTAATTCTAAAATGAATTCGATTGATAACTCCTGATCTTTTCTTTCCACTACTTTCTTCATTAAAAGATAATTATTTAGGATCATGCGTTGAGATTTATCTTGGGGAGGAAGAGATTTGCTCAGCATATCTTTTGCTACTTCTCTAGTTGTTGAAGCTCCTTCTAGTTGTGATGAAGTGATTGCTTCCTCTTGGATCAAACTTTTAAGTAGATAACGATTTTTTTCTGTAGAAGAAGTTAATGCGCCATCGCTAAGCCTCTGTCCGCCGCCAATCATGCGATCAATTTCATGTAATTGTGGATAGAGCGAATCAGGAGCAGAATAACTAAAACAGCGATCGCCTTCAGCTTTTAATAAAGATAAATTCTTAGCAATACTTTTACGCGAAACTTTAGTCGCTAGCCATGCACTTTCTTCATCATCCCCCGCCTCGACCCGCCATTTAAATTCATCCCAATGCAAGTACCTGCCTTTGGCATCAGTGGCATGATACTTTCCCATTAATTCTATTAATTTTTCGGGCTTTACTTGCTGAAATAGATTGCTAGCAGGCTTCGGCTCTCGAATTCCCACCATACAATGATTATTAAACTCAATTTTTATTTTATACGCTTTTGAGTCAAGATAAACGTAATTTCCATATTTTGCGTTTTTAGTCCTTGAAATCACGATCTTAAAGCTGCAAATTCCGATCTAGATCTAAAATCAAATATACTGGCAGTTAATATGAATTCAAGTAGGGTAATATTTTGGGCAAAGATGCATGATAAAAACTACTGAACAAAATCCAAGTAAATCTTCAACCAAAGAAGATATTTTGCAATACCTGCTCAAGCAAGGGCAAGCTACAGCTCAAGATTTAGCTGAATATTTCACGATCAGTCCACAGGCTATTCGGCGGCACCTTAAAGATTTAGAAACTGAGAAATTAATCCAGCATCAAGTGGAAGCGATCGCTATGGGTCGTCCTCAATTTATATACCAGCTGAGTGTAGAAGGCAGAAAATGGCTAAGACATAACTATAATGGGCAATCGGAGAGCCATGATAAATTTGCAGTGAGTTTATTAGATAACCTGATTCAAACCCTAGGCGTAGAGCAGGTAACTCAAGTTTTGCACAAACAATGGCAACGCAAGGCGATCGCTTTTCAAGAAACTATGGGACATGGCAGTCTTGAAGAACGGGTGGCAAATCTGGCAAAAATCCGTAGGGCTGAAGGCTATGTGGCAGAGTGGTACAAAGATGGAGATGGCTATATTTTTACAGAATATAACTGTGCTATTTCTGAGGTAGCTGAATCTTTTCCTAGTGTGTGTAGCCACGAATTAGAAATGTTTGCAACTGCCCTACCCGATTGTGAAGTAGTGCGTACCCATTGGTTGGCAGATGGGCAACACCGTTGTGGTTATTTAATTACAACTAAAAATTAAGAAATACGTTTTTTTAAGGATTCAGCCCGTCTTTTGGCAGTTTCGTTATCGGGAGCGATCGCCAATACCTGCTGATAGGCTTCTAGAGCTTGGGGGATTAATTTTTTCTTTTCGTAAACGTGACCTAAATTATTAATGGCAAATATATATTCGGGCTGGAGCGCGATCGCTATTTTGTATTTTCTAATGGCTAAATCATACTGTTGCTGAGAAAAATAGGCAAAACCTATAGCATTATGTACCTCTGCCATATCCTCGCCGCCTGCTTTAATAGATTTTTCAAATTCAGAAATTGCTTTAATATATAATTTTTTGCTGAGATAGACACTACCTAATTTGTAGTACTCCTCAGGTTTACCCTTTTCCTTTTGTAATTTGGGTTGCAGATCTGTAATTACTAGTTCTAGCTGCCGATTTTTGTAAACCTGTCTAAATATTAGCCAGCCTAAAATGCCTAAAATGGAAACTAAAGTTGTGAGGTAGGCGATCGCCAATAAACTATCCATGAAGATTCTATAAAATTTTATCCTTTGTAATCCTATGGTAAATTATTGTATTAACTCAGGTAATTAATTATTTTTCATCAATATCTCAATCTATAGGGTACTTAGTTGTATGGCTTTTAATCTTGGCAAACCTCTGACGGTGGTGATATTAACTTTGTTGCCAATTTTAGCTGGTGGTGAAGTTGCTATGGCTGACGACTACTACGGGGCGATCGCCCGTTCCAGAGATACTGGGGATAAAGGCTATGCTTGGAATTTTCGGAGTAGACAGCAAGCAGAAAGAAGAGCCAGACAAGAATGTCAAGATATCTCAGGTGCAGATGACTGTCGAGCTTTACTATGGTTTAAAAATGCCTGTGGTAGTATTGCTGAGGCTGGCAATGGTGCAGCAGGGACTGGATGGGGAACTAGTGAAGAATTGGCAGAAGGTTATGCGATTCAGTCTTGTCGAACAGTTGGTTCAAGATGTAAAGTTGTCAAAACTTTTTGTACTGACTAATAGTTTTTCCTTTAACAAATCTTTTTAAAAGCAGTTGAATAAAACTTTGAGGTTCTATGGTAGGTCATAAAAAGTTAAACAAGAGCCTCATAATCAATTCTCCAAGAAAAGTATAATTTTGGCGTATAAGCACCTGAAATTATGGGTAAGTTTATAATTAGCAAGTTTAATAATCAACTTTAAAAACTGGTCATGGCAAATGAGAGTTTCAATGTATTAATTGTTGATGATAACGAAATGAATCGTGATACTTTGAGTCGGCGGCTAAAGTATGAGGGTTTTAACTGTGAAATAGCATCTGGTGGCAGCGAGGCAATGAGGATGCTTAGAGCTAAAAGATATGATCTAGTTTTATTGGATGTAATGATGCCTGATATCGACGGGTATCAGGTACTTGAGGCAATCAAGTCAGATCAAGAATTAAAAAAAATTGCGGTGATTATGGTGTCAGCAATTCATGACTTAGATTGTGTGATGCGATGCACTGAGATGGGAGCTGATGATTACTTAACTAAGCCTTTTGATCCTGTTTTGTTAAGAGCAGCGATCGCCCGTTCCTTAAAGAGTCCACCCAAAATTACGCCAAATCCAATCAAACGAAAAATTACAACCTTACAGTGGGAACTTGCCAAACAACCTAGCGCAGCAACCAAAGTACCGACCAATGACTCCATACCTGACATGGCTTTACAAGAAATCGTGACCCAGATTGTGAGTACAGGTCAGCTTACCCGCAAGTCTTATATGCACTTTAGTAAGGCGATTTTTAACGGCTTATTTGCACCTACGCCCTTAACTGCAATTGAGTATGGGCAGATTAATATTATATTTACCTATCTCCAATCGGGGCGAATTAAGGTTATAGACTAAACACGGGCTAAACTAGGATCTATGGCGATCGCTTTATTTCAAAATCCCGAAAAACTCCAAACCAGACTCAGAGAAATTCCTCAAGAGTCGGGGGTATATTTGATGCGCGATCGCCAAGATCAAATTCTGTATATTGGTAAATCCAAAAGCTTAAGAAATCGAGTTAGATCATACTTTCGCAGTAGCCAAGACCTCTCCCCGCGCATTGCGATGATGGTGCAGTTAGTCTATGAGATTGAATTTATTGTTACTGATACTGAAGCTGAGGCACTGGCATTAGAAGCTAACTTAATTAAAAAGCATCAGCCTTACTATAATGTCTTGCTCAAAGATGATAAGAAATATCCCTACGTTTGTATTACATGGTCGGAGCCATATCCTCGGATTTTTATTACTAGGCGGCGGCGCACAGGCGATATCAAGGATAAATATTATGGTCCCTACGTGGACAGCCATAATCTTAACCGTACCCTGTGGATTGTCAAACGCCTATTTCCCCTCAGACAAAGACCTAAGCCGCTATTTAAAGATCGTCCCTGCTTGAATTACAATATGGGCTTATGTCCAGGCGTATGTCAAAAATTAATTAGTCCCGAAGACTATCATAAAACCATGGAAAAAGTGGCGATGATCTTCCAAGGGCGGAGTCGAGAGTTAACGGATAGCCTTGGTGCGAAGATGATTGCTGCGGCTGAATCTTTAGATTTTGAAAAAGCTGGTGTTCTGCGTGACCAAATTAATACCATCAAAAATCTAGGAGCTGATCAGAAAGTCTCTTTACCTGATGATACGATTTCCCGTGATGCGATCGCCTTAGCCCAAGACGAGAACTATACCTGCATTCAACTATTTCAAATTCGGGCAGGCAGACTAATAGGCAGATTGGCTTTTACTGCTGATAGCCAAAGTGAATCTCCAGCTATGATCCTCCAACGCACTCTAGAAGCGCACTATCAAGGTTGCGATGCTGTAGAAATTCCTGCCGAGATTCATACTCAGTTAGAACTACCTGAAGGAGATATTTTATCAGCATGGCTCAGTCAAAAGCGCACCCGTAAAGTCACTATATCTACCCCCCAACGCTCTTCAAAAGCCGAACTAATAGAAATGGTAGAGCGTAATGCCCAGTATGAACTTGCTCGGATTCAAAAACAGAGCGATCGCAATTCTCAGGCACTAGAAGCATTAACAGAAATTCTCAACCTGCCAAATCTACCCCATCGCATTGAAGGTTATGATATTTCCCATATTCAAGGCTCCGATGCCGTTGCTAGTCAAGTTGTATTTATAGATGGACTACCTGCTAAACAGCACTATCGTCATTACAATATTAAAAATCCTGAAATTAAAACTGGACATTCCGATGATTTTGCCAGCTTGGCGGAAGTAATTGGCAGAAGATTTCGGAAAGGTCTAAACAGTGAGAATTTTCCCGATCTAGTTATGATTGATGGCGGTAAAGGGCAGCTTTCGGCAGTCATGGCAGTAATTACCGATCTTGGTTTAGCCAATGACTTAAATGTGGTTAGTCTTGCCAAAAAGCGAGAAGAAATATTCCTACCCAATGAATCTGAGCCGATCGGGGCTGATGCCGAACACCCAGGCGTACAGTTATTACGAAGATTGCGAGATGAGGCACACCGCTTTGCCATTACTTTCCATCGTCAAAAACGTAGTAACAGAATGCAGCGATCGCATCTAGATGAAATTTCTGGACTAGGACACCATCGCCAAAAGCAGTTAATTGCCAAATTTCATTCCGTTGACTATATCCGCCAAGCTACGGCAGAGCAAATTGCCGACACTCCTGGAATTGGGACTAAACTTGCCCAACAAATTTATCAGCATTTTCATCCTGCTTACAATTCTTAGCAATCTGAAATTGAAGAGATGGAGATTACTGTTAAAGTTCGATAAACCATTAAACTAGATAAGCTTGTTTTAACAAAGTTTCATGATCGTAGTATTTGTCAATCCTATAGGGGCATTAGGTGGTGCCGAAAGAATGTTACTGGCAATGATGTCAGCACTGCAATATGAAGATCCAGAGATGGAAATTCACCTAATTGTTGGGAGTGAGGGTACTTTAATCGAAGCTGCCCAGAAACTTGGAGTCAAAGTTCAAGTTTTACCTATTCCCACCCAAATTACTAAACTTGGAGATAGTGGCATTAAGGGAAACAAAGTTTTGGGGGCATTAAGCATAATATTTGCAGTATTAATGGCATGGGGAATAATCAATAAATATCTCAAAAGTCTGCGAGCCATAATCCGAGAGATTGACCCCGATATTGTCCATTCCAATGGTATTAAGTCCCATATTTTGACCGCCATGGCAAATTTGAGGTTACCTGTGATTTGGCATATCCATGATTTTTATAGTACCCGTCCATTTATCGCCTCGGTCTTAAGACATTTTAGTAACCGTGCCGAAGTTGGTATTGCTTGTTCGGAAGCTGTAGGTGAAGATGCGAGCAGGGTTTTGCCGAAACTAAATATTAAGGTGATTTATAACGCTGTGGATACAGATTACTTCTATCCCCGACCGTTTAGACCTTTGGCACTAGAGGGCATAGGTACGGAAACTAAATCTATTAAAGTGGGATTGGTTGCCACCTTTGCTCGATGGAAAGGACATGATATTTTCCTCGAAGCTGCCTCAATGGTGATCCGCGATCGCCCTAGTTTGGATGTGAGGTTTTATATCATTGGCGCACCAATATACATTACTAGCGGTTCTCAGTTTTCTTTACAGGAATTACAAAAGCTAGCTGATCGACTGGGCATTGGCGATCGCGTGGAATTTTTGGGATTTCAAGCCAATATGCCCGATATTTATCTGTGGTTAGACCTAGTGATCCATGCCAGTACGCAACCAGAACCCTTTGGCTATACGATCGCCGAGGCAATGGCGTGTGGAAGACCAGTAATTGTGGCACGATCGGGAGGAGCTGCGGAATTATTTATCAATGATGTAGAAGCAGTAGCAGTTAATCCCAGAGATGCGGCAACGTTAGCGGTCACCATTGAGTATTTAATTTGTAATCCTGAACACCGCCACAAATTAGGGGAAAACGCCCGTAAAAAAGTGGTGAAATCCTTTAACCAAAATCAATTAGGTAGTCAGATCATCTTGCTT
>CASBQR010000127.1 GCA_949127865.1 Synechococcales cyanobacterium PMM_0082 | reverse complement strand
GCATTTTTACAGTTTTGCAAAAAGAGCTAACTCCCGTAAGAAGCAACTAAATTGCCTAAAAAAAGTATCCTACTAATTTTAAGGAAATCATAAAATAAAGTTGTTTCAGTGAGTACTTTGCTTGATTTTATTTAATAACCAGAAGCTTTAAGTAACTCACCTGTAATCCAGAGAATAAATATGAACCTAAGATCCGCTGTACAACAAGTTTATTTATCAACAAAACCTAAACCTTGGAGGTTAGAAAAGCCTTCAGTTATCCAATTTCCCGTAAATGATATTTGTAATTGCAAATGTCAAATGTGTAATATTTGGCAACAAAAATTTGACTATCAAATTACCCCCTCTGAGCTGGAGCAAGCTTTATCAAATCCACTTTTTTCTGAAGTAAGTTCTGTAGGAATTAATGGAGGTGAACCTACTCTGCGTAAAGATTTACCTGATCTTGTAGATGTACTCTTCCAAAAGTTACCAAAACTATCAGCGATCGCCTTAATTACTAATTCACTAAATAGTAGCCAAGTAATAGAACGTATTTCTGAAATTGGTCAAGTTATCAAGAACTATCATCGCAAACTAGATGTAATCGTATCTTTAGATGGAGTGGGTGAAGTCCACGATAGAGTAAGAGGGCGCAAAGGAAACTTTGAAAATGCAGTTAAAGTCATAGATTTTATTACCGAAAGTGAATTAGTGACTAGTTATAGGCTAGGTTGTACTGTCATTAAAGAAAATATTTATGGACTGCATGACTTATTGGAATTTGCTCTTAGTAAAAATATTTATATTAAGTACAGATTAGGAATACCCCATCAACGTCTTTACTCTAATCATGTTGTGGAGCCTTTCGATTTAAGTTTTGCAGAGAAATATCATTTTGCTATTTTTTTGGAAAATCTAATTAAGTTCTATGAAAAATCTGATCAGCAGAAATTTTTCTATAAATCTTTAATTGGTCAATTAATTTATAAAAAAGCCCGAACGGCTGGTTGTTCTTTCCAGCATAGGGGGGCAACGCTTTCTGCTAGAGGCGAGCTACTTTATTGTGCAGTTGAGAGTAAAACCCTAGGCTCTGCTGTTTTAGAAGATGCTGAAAAACTCTATTTTGAGAATAAGCAACATTTAGCTGAAATTATAAAAACTAAGTGCGATACTTGTGCCCATGATTATGTTGGATTACCTCCTACCAAAGTTTTGCTGAAAGGTTATGTCAAGAAGGTTCTATCTAGATTAGGTATTTCTAGTGATAACTTTAGAAACGTGAAACCATTGCACCTACTTTTACAGAAACAGAATTTTACTAAGAGAATGAATCTTTATGGGTTGAACTCAAAAAAACTTGGTCACTCTCAACCTGCACTTCAATATCTAAATGCTTCTTCTCAGAAGCGTAAAGTTTTAATTTGTGGCTGGTATGGTACTGAAACTTTAGGGGATAAAGCAATACTGGGTGGTGTGATTAATGCACTCCATGATTCTCTTCCCAATATGGAGATACATTTAGCTTCACTAGAGCCTTATATTTCCGAAATGACAATTCAACAAATGTCTGAACTTCAAGGTTGTGAATTGCACTCCATTACTAGTGCTGTTCAAGTTGCTGGAGCAATGGACTTAGTCGTATTTGGTGGCGGTCCATTAATGGCACTTTCCGTCCTTGCAGATATGATTGCCATTTTCCAAAAAGCATTAGAAGGCAAAGTTCCTACACTAATTGCTGGGTGCGGGGTGGGGCCATTAGGGGCACCATTTTACAATCAAGTGATTAAGTATTTACTTGAAAAAGCTTCTCACAGAATTTATCGAGATCAGAAATCTAAACAGATCGCTCAAATGCTGGGAGTAGATACTGCCTTAGATGAAGTTGCCGAAGATCCTGCTTTTACTTGGGTACAGAGTTGCATGTTATCTGATACGAACTCTCAAATTCAATCGGAGATCGCAAAACCTATGACTCTATTATTGGGTTTAAGGGATTGGCCTTACCAAGAATATGCGTATGATTTAAGTTTAGTTAAGGCAGAGCGGTTAAAAAATAGTTTTGAAAAAGAGATAATAAAAGCATTAGAGCAATTAGTTAATAAATATCCTAATCTCAAGATTGTTCCTTTCCCAATGTGTACTAACCATATCGGAAATGATGATAGATGGTTCTATCGGAAGCTATTTAGAAATAATAGTCAAATCCAAAATTCTTTAGATTTAACTCATTTAGCGGCAGAAATAAGTCCTTTAGATGCGGTAAATATCTTTAAGTCTGCTTCTGTCGCTTTGACAATGCGATTTCACTCTATAGTATTTGCTTTATCTACAGGCATTCCGACAGTTGCGATTGACTACACGTTGGGAAAAGGAAAAGTTAATTCTTTGGCAGAAAAGTATCAAACTCCATGTATGAGCTTAAGTTCAATAAATAGTGAATTTATAGTTGATTCAGTTTCTAATTTTTTAGATCAGGACAATGCATCTTATGATTATGAAAAAGGTGATCTACCTCTTAATTTTACAAACTCAGTTAGTAAATTCATCAAGTCTCTTGAGCAATGATTAACCCACTACTAATTAGCACTAGTGATAGCGATGGAGGGGCTTCTCGTGCAACTTATAGGTTACATCAAGCCCTCCATAGTATGAATATAAATTCTCAAATGCTAGTTCAAGATCAAAAAACTGGTGACTATACAGTTACTGCGCAAAAAAGTAACATCACAAGGCTAAGACGATCTTTGGATATGCTTCCGCTCAAGCTTTATCCTGGGCGGGATCAGAAGATTTTTTTTTCGCCACAATGGCTACCCGATAATATATCTAAGCAAGTATCTGAATTTAACCCTGATGTAATTAACTTCCACTGGACTAATGCTGGTTATGTACAAATAGAAACTTTAGCAAAGTTAAAAAAGCCAATAGTCTTAACATTGCATGATATGTGGGCATTTACTGGAGGTTGTCATTACAGTGGAGATTGCCTGAATTATACAAACTCTTGCGGAACTTGCCCACAATTAAAAAGCAGTAAGGCAAAAGATCTATCCCACTGGATTTGGGAAAGGAAATTAAAATCATGGAAAGATCTAGATATAACTATAGTTACGCCAAGTCACTGGCTAGCAAAATGTGCAGCTTCTAGCTCGTTGCTAAAGGGTGTGAGAATTGAGGTTATTCCTAATGGTCTTGATGCAAATAAGTATAAACCTATTGACCAATCAATAGCGAGATCGATTCTGGGATTGCCTCAAGATAAGCAATTGATTTTGTTTGGGGCGATGAGTTCTACTAGCAATAGAAGAAAGGGCTTTTATTTACTGCAATTAGCTTTACAAAGCAAAATTTTAGCAGAATTAAAATATCAAGTAGAAATATTGATAATTGGGGCTTCTCAGCCCAAGAATTTGCCTGACCTTGGCTTAAAGTACCACTATTTAGGTAAATTAAATGATGATTGCTCTCTTGCGTTAGTATATGCAGCAGCAGATGTATTTGTCGCTCCTTCTTTGCAGGATAATTTACCTAATACAGTTATGGAATCTTTAGCTTGTGGCACCCCTTGTGTAGCATTTGATATTGGTGGGATGCCTGATATGATTGAACATAAAAGAAATGGATACTTAGCAACTCCATTTGAAACAGGTGATTTGGCACAAGGAATTGTTTGGGTACTGGAAGATAGAGTTCGTTGGCGATCGCTTTCACAGAGAAGTAGAGAAAAAGTAGAAGCAGAGTTCACATTAAAGATTCAAGCTGATAATTATTTAAGCCTTTATCATAGGTTAATCGGAGAAAAGTGAGCCAAAGGAATAGTTAAATAGGCTAATAAAGAAGATTATCTACGGTTGCGGGGTCTACGCTTAGCAGTTTTAGGAGGGCGGGCATTGTAATAATCATCGAAATCCCCCTGTGAAACATCCCGCTTGGGCAAATTCGGGCGGGGCAGTTTACCAATTTGCTTAAATACCTTAGCTAACTTTTGGTCAATCTGAAATCCTCGGCGCGTTTCAATCACAATGGTTTTACCAAGCTTATCGTGAAGAGTTTGCATTTTTCGACTGTCAGCGATCGCAAAAGCAGCATCAATTACCAAAGGTAAAACTGCAAATATTGCTGCCGAAGTTGGGGATTTAGATGCAGCTAGTAATATTACTAAAAATGGATAGATAATTAATTCCCGTTTGAATAGCTCTGCCATGCCTGCGGATTTCCCGTACTGCATATCTACGGTTTTAATACTTAAGAGCCATCTCCCTAAGGTCTGCCCTTGGTTATTGCCGCCTACTAAAATGCGATCGCCCCCCCATACTAGTGCAAATACAAATAATCCCAGCCCTGATTGCTCAGTAATACCTAGCAAAGATTCTATAAGCTTGCCAATAAAAGCGCAGCTAAAGAAATCTAAAGCAAAGCTACCAATTCTGAGGGGAATGGGCGCAAGGGGTAAACGATTGTAGGCAGGTTCAAAGTTCATAGGTTATATGCTACAACTAAATTCTAGCGGGCTGCCCAAAATCTGCTGATCAATTTTATCGAAAAGTGCAAATGTTGAAAAAACAAAAGTTTCCCTATCTAGTTGGTTCTAAGTGGACAGCGATCGAGGATACCTTTGGTTGGAGACACTTTATTGTTACCAATCGCAAGAATGAGAAAGATCTAGTATTTGCCGAACTCAAAGCCACCTGTGATGAGTCTGTACGATTTTGGTTAAATGCCAAAGCCTTAAAAGATCGTCATCTTTGGCAACCGGGATGGATTGCCCTCAAGGAAAGAATTACGGAATCAGACTATGAAATTACACTGTGAAATTAATTAAGCGTTTACTGATAGAGTATTTAGGGCGATCGCACAAAGCTTAAATCCATACTAATTTTTTCTAATTTCCTATGTCAGATCCTCAATCTGAAATCTATCTCTCTTGGGCAGAGTATGATGAAAAAATTGAACAACTAGCAGTTAAGATTTATCGCTCAGGTTGGCAATTTAATCAAATATTATGTTTAGCAAGAGGTGGTTTGCGAGTTGGCGATATTTTTTCGCGCATATTTAACAAACCCCTCGCCATTCTTTCCGCCTCTTCCTATGATGATCGAGTGCGCCGCCCCAGACTAACTTTTGGCAAGTCTATTTCTATGACAACACCGACCCTAGGCGATAAGGTGCTATTGGTTGATGATTTAGTAGATTCAGGTATGACCCTTGAACAGACAATTATCTGGTTAAATGAGCATGAGCATTATGATGTTTCGGAAGTTAAAACTGCCGTAATTTGGTATAAAGCTGTTAGTAAGATTGCTCCAGATTTTTATGTTGATTACCTAGAAGGGAGTCCTTGGGTACATCAACCTTTTGAAAAGTATGACCTTATGAATATAGAAGTATTTGCCCAAATGTAGATGTTGCATTTTTTATAGGGATTTTGGGCTATTACCTATATTTAGATTTATGTCTAGGATCGGGACATTTTAAGGTTGATACAAATTTTATTTATGAAGATAGCTTGTTTGAAATTAAACTAGGTAAGAACTTAATTTAATGATTTAGGATATTACCTTGCGTAAAATTGCGATCGCTGGCAACTGGAAAATGTATAAAACCCAGAAGGAAGCCAAAGAATTTTTTATAGATTTTTTACCTCTTGTTGAAAATACAATTCAAGATATTCAGGTGTTAATCTGTGCGCCTTTTACAAATTTACCGTTTTTAGTCAGCTTTACGGCTAATGCTCCTACCAATTTAGCGATCGGAGCTCAAAATCTCCATTGGGCAGATAGTGGCGCATTTACAGGCGAGATCTCGGCACCGATGTTAGTAGAGTTAGGGCTAAAATTTGTAATTGTAGGGCATAGTGAAAGACGACAGTACTTTGGAGAAACCGATGCTACTGTCAACCAACGAGTCAAGGCAGCGCAAAAGTATGGCATTACCCCAATTCTTTGTGTTGGTGAAACTAAGCAACAACGAGATCAAAATGAAACTGAAGCCTGCATCTATTCTCAGCTTAAACTAGGTTTAGAGGGTATAGATCAAGAAAATCTCATTATTGCCTATGAACCAATTTGGGCGATCGGGACAGGAGACACCTGTGCTACTACTGAAGCAAATCGAGTTATAGGTTTAATTCGTAACCAGCTCCAAAACCAAAATGTTACGATCCAGTACGGTGGCTCGGTTAAACCTGAGAATGTTGATGAGATTATGGCACAATCTGAAATTGATGGAGTATTAGTAGGAGGAGCCAGTCTAGAGCCAGCTATTTTTGCTAGGATTGTGAACTATAGAGCTACTAATTAATAATTAATTTAAGTAGGAAAGCTAACTAACCACAAGCTACTCAGGGTCAAACCCCGTCATAGTTTTTTGTAGAGTTGGTGGAAAATTTGCTAATCGGAGGTCTAAATGAACAAATTTATCAATTCTAGTCATGGTCAAAACCTGAATCAAAACTTGTCTAGTTCGAGTGCTATCCCTCCTAAGCCTCCAATTACAAATGTGCCTAAACACCCAATTAAAGTTGAACCTAAACTAGAAATTGTCAGCTTAACTCCTCCCCAAATCGCTAAAGATTCTTCTGAAATAAAATCAATTAATTTAAATGCCGATTTAAATGATTCTTTATCTCCAATTCCCGTACCTAATAATATCCTGCAATATCGAGCGATCGGTTTAATCTACGGGCAATATGTTGTCTCGGAGGAGCATTTTTGCAAAGGGAAGCTCATTACACCTGATGGCACTGAAATTGAAGCTGTAGTTTTAGGTAGGGTGATGCCGATTTTACAAAAAAAACTCGACCTAGAAAAAAACTATCTTTGGGTAGCCTATCCTCGCACAATTGAAAAAACTTCTAAACTTTACGTACAATTATCAGGAGTATGGGCACCAAAAGCAACGGGTAAATCTGATTTAGACCTCGACTCTAATCTTGAAGATGGGTATTTTTCCATTAGAGGCGAAATTTTAGAACAATCAATTTCCCGTAATCATGTAATCGTCAAAATTAAACGTATTGATCCAGAGCGAAAATTACCCCAATCCCGATCTAAATTTAAATTAAAGCTTAGGGGGATTTTACCTAATAATGCCGTTGGCTATTTTTGGGATATCACAGTGCAAAGACAAGGACATAGTTTAGTTATTACCTCGGCTAAAGCGATCGCGATCGTACCGAAAAAACCACCAAAGAAACCAATTCGTAAACCTGAATTAAATCAAGATCGCCCAACACCAATTGTTAAAAGACCTAGAACCTAATCAAAATTTAAGTAGCTTCAGTATTTCTGATTTTGTATAAAAAGTATCCTGCGATCGCTAAGGTGCAATTACCAAATAAAGTTGTAGCTGCCTGCACAGTCACCAGCCACTCTAAATATCCAGAGTTATCAAAAAAGTGCCAAGTACAAGCACACATAGCACTTACTAAAGCAGGAAGCATAGCTAGAGCTAAACCTTTCCAAGCATAAGCATACTGAGGCTGAATTTTGGCATAGCTCCATATTAACCACATAGCGATCGCCCATTCAAGGACACTGGAAACATGAATTATCCAAGTTGGTATAGACAGGACATTCATTATTTAGCTACCTTGATACCATAAAAAAAAGTGGAGCCGGAGGAAGTCGAATCCTCGTCCGCCCTAGCGCATAACGCCCCATTCACTCACAGGTTTATCCGTTTTGATCCGCACGGAGGGAAATATCTATTTTCCCAGATACTAGGATGCTCTGAAAGTTTCTTAAGTTTATGCTCTATCAGAGAAGGGCATAAACAGCACCAGTTGGGGGTTATCTAAGATTGTTTAACTGAGTCACAGCTTAGAGCTCGAAACGGACCTTTTGAGGGGTGGTTCTTAGGCAGCTACAGGAGCTGCTTTACGAGCAAAGGGTACTATGTTGTTCGCATGTACTTGTTTGAGTCCTTGATTTACGAGAGATGGCTCACTCTCGACCTGCATGAGGTAGCTTCTACTAACACGTCGAAACCGTTGCGGCCCCAAGAACTTATATAATAGCAGAATTTTCTTGAGTTTAATCCACTTCAAAGAAAAATCCTTAAGGTTTGGGTGCAATGGAATCTGCTCTTTGCCCAAATAAAATCTTTTTACTATCTTCGGTAACGGTTGGGGTTTTATACTTTTCAGCTACAGCATAGGCGCGAATTATAGCGGGTCGGGCTGCCATAGTCTCAAACCAGCGTTTTAGGTGGGGGAAATCCTCTAAATTTTGTTGCTGCCGTTCGTAGGGGACAATCCACGGATAGCAAGCCATGTCGGCAATGGAGTATGATCCTGCAATATACTCGCGATTTGCTAATTGGCGATTGAGGACTCCATACAAGCGATTAGTTTCATTCACATAACGGGCGATTGCATAGGGAATTTGTTCGGGTGCATACTGAACGAAGTGATGATTTTGTCCTGCCATTGGTCCTAAGCCGCCCATTTGCCAAAATAGCCACTCTATAACTTTTGTGCGATCGCCTAGGGTAGTTGGTAAGAATTTTCTTGTCTTTTCTGCTAAGTATAGTAATATTGCCCCAGATTCAAATATAGATATTGGATCGCTACCTTGAAGAGGAGAGCGGTCAATGATGGCAGGAATGCGATTATTTGGAGCAATCTTGAGAAATACGGCTTTGAATTGCTCACCTGTTCTGATGTCTACAGGAAAAATTTTATATTGAAGTCCCGCTTCTTCCAAGAAAATCGTAACCTTATGCCCATTAGGTGTAGTCCAATAGTACAGTTCAATCATAGTTAATCTTCGCTTTAGGTTATCAAGGAAACAAGTTCAATTTACGTTCGTCTGACCATTTGAATCTAGCTTCATTATTCTATATATTCACTCCAAGAACTACAAAGCATTAACATTATGTATAAGCGATCGCTCAGTTTTTTAACTATATTAACCCTAGCCACTCCATCCAGTCTATTTTTGGCAAATTTAGCCCTTGCTGCCCCTAATAATTTACCTGTAAAAGTAGCTGCTGCGGAAACAGTGCTTTATGTAGCTCCGACAGGAAACGATAGCGTAAGTAACGGCAGCCAAAATTCTCCCTTCCGCTCTATTACTGCTGCCTTAGCCAATGCCCAAGCAGGTACTACTATTCAGATTGCCGCAGGTAGCTATACTAAAGAGACTGGAGAAACCTTTCCACTCAGAGTACCCGCAGGTGTAAGAATTCAAGGAGCTAAAGGGGTAATTATTTCTGGCGGCGGCGCATTTTTTAGCTCTACGTTTACAGGGCAAAACGTGGCAATGGTGACAGGAAATAATACCCAAATTTCTGGTATTACCTTAACCAATAGTAATCCTAGAGGTTATGGTCTATGGCTAGAATCCGCTAAAAATGTGATTATTTCTAATAATACGTTTCAGGGTAGTACCCATGATGGACTATTTTTAACTGGGGATACCAACGCCACCGTTTCTAATAATCTCTTTACTAAAAATAAAGGTAGCGGCATTTCTGCGGTAGGAATAAGTTCGGGAAATATTCAAAATAATACCTTTGAAGATACGGGTTTTGGGTTATCCATTGGTCAAAAATCTAGTGTGGTGGTCGCCAATAATCAAATTACTAATAATATGGATGGAATTATTTTGACTAATTCCACAATTCCTACTCTTAGAGGTAATTTGATTACTAAAAATAAACGTTATGGTTTAATCATCCTCAAAGATCGTAATGGTCAACCTTCGCCAAACCTAGGGACGGCTGAGAATCCTGGGGATAATACCTTTGAAGATAATGCCCTGCAAGACATTAATAATGCAACTGGGGCAAATATGATTGCTGTGGGCAACAAGGTTGATGCCAAGAAAGTTAAGGGCTTACTAGAATTAATTGCTGTCGCCCGTCCCAAGCCTGATGGTTTAGTTGATATTAAAGGACACTGGGCTGAGGACTACATCGTGGCTCTGGCAAAGCAAGGGATAATTGGCGGATTTAATGATGGCACGTTCAAGCCAGATGCCCCCGTGACCAGAGCGCAATTTGCTGCAATTTTGAGTAAAGCTTTTGCTTCTAAACCTACGATCAGACCTAGCTCTACCTTTATCGATGTGCCTGAAACTTTTTGGGGATTTAAGGCGATCAATGCCGTCCAAACTAGGGGATTTATGTCTGGATTTAAGAATGATGTGTTTTTACCTTCCGAAAATATTCCCCGTGTGCAAGTTTTAGTAGCTTTAGTAAATGGTTGGGAAATTAAAGGTGGAAAGCCAGAAAGTCTTGGTAAAACCTTTGAGGATGTTGACCAAATTCCTGAATATGCCATTGGGGCGATCGCTTCTGCCACAGCTAACAAACTAGTATTAAATTATCCTAATAATAAAATGCTAGAACCAAAGCGCAATGCTACTAGGGCTGAGGTGGCGGCTTTTGTCTATCAAACCATGGTTAATAGAGGTAAAGCGGTGGCAATTCGCTCTAATTACATAGTGATTCAGTAGTTATATCTCAGTTAGCTATATTTAACTGATTCGCGGGAAGTCCCGCGCTCTAATCGATTCGACTGAGCGTCGGGATGAAAGCAGGTGAGACAAGCGGCTCGATGCCACGCAGTCGAACAACTATCTAGGTGTATAGGTTTACCATAGCACTTAACTTGTGGTAAAATGTATTTATGCTGATCATGAATTTCACTTACCGTATTTACCCAACCGAGCTTCAAGAGCAAGAACTGCTTGAGTGGCTCGAAATTTCTCGCAAGGTATATAACTACGCTTTGGGAGAAATCAAAGATTGGATAAACTCGCGTAAGTGCATGATCGACAGATGTTCTTTGAGAAAGGAATATATCATCCCTGCTGATGCTCCTTT
>CASBQR010000126.1 GCA_949127865.1 Synechococcales cyanobacterium PMM_0082 | reverse complement strand
GTGGGTAAGAGATTAGCTAATAAGCACCTTTTTTGGCTAAAACCACAACTACAGTTCTTAGTAAAATCTCAAAATCTAGCTGCAATGACCAGTTTTCAATATAGGCAATGTCTAGTTTAACCACATCATCAAAATTTTGAATATCCGATCGCCCAGATACCTGCCATAATCCCGTAATTCCAGGTATAACTTGATGGCGAATTAAGTGGTGTTCTTCGCAATTTTCATAATCTCTAATTGATAGTGGTCGAGGTCCTACTAAACTCATGTCACCAAAAATCACATTAAACATTTGTGGTAATTCATCAAGGCTGTAGCGGCGTAAAAATTTGCCTAAAGGTGTAATTCTAGGATCATTTTTAAGTTTGAAGTGAATGCCATCTTTACTTTCATTTAAATACTCTAGCTTTTTGATCAATTGATCAGCGTTGGGAACCATTGTCCGAAATTTCCAAAACTGAAAAGGCTGACTATGCAAACCTATTCTCGGTTGTTTATAAAAAATCGGACCTTTAGAATCTAATTTAATGGCGATCGCAATCAAAATATAGATGGGAAACGTAAGTACGACAAAACTTAAAGCTCCAATAAAATCAAATGCTCGTTTTAGGGCGAAATCAGTGCCAGTAATCACTGGAGGCGCAAGCTTAACTGAAGGGATGCCACCAACAAACTCTAATTTGGTATGGGTATAAATCTCAGATTCAGTGGGAAGCAGCCTGATTGTAATCCCGGCATTTCGCAATTTCCAGTATAAAAACATCCGCTTTTGCACAGATTCCCAAGAACTAATAAATACCTCTGTTATACCAGAACTGATAATATGCTCGATCGCTTGCTTGGGATAGTTATCAGAAGCATTGAGAATGTCAAGATTAATCCAATCTACAACTTGATAGCGATTTTGGTTTTGGATAGGCTTCACCAAATTTAGCTTATCCTCCGATCTACCAATGAAAAATATGGGAATTCTGGCTGTTCCTTGATTGCGGAGTTGATTTATACCCAAATCTAATAATAATCTACCTACACAGACAAAGCCCACGCTATACAACCATGACCACAGAAAAGTTTCCCTAGAAACAAGGGGAATAGAGCCGTAGTAAAAAACAATTAAGGGAAATAGAAGCTGAGCAAAGGAGAGGGTTTTAAATAGGCGGAAATAATCACGACGGCGATCGCCTGAACGATAAAGCCCCTGAATTGCTAACAAACTAGTTTGGATGGTGATTAAAAATGGTAAGAGTGCGAGATTATTTTGTCCACCAACCGTTATTTGAACATCGACTAGTTTCCACGCCACTAATAGGAAACAAGTATCAAGGGCGATCAAGGATAAAACTCGCAGCCAGCTATTACCTATACCTCGGCGTAATTTTTTGAAGCTGGGTGATCTCAAGTCAGACATAGGCTCAGAATATTCATTAGCATCACGTGCGACATGCTGAGTAGCCATGTTACCAGTTAAGGTTGCAGTTGGTATAGTTTCAGTCATATTTTGAGACCCCTCTAAGCCTATAAATTAACGTTTACCCTCTAGATGTATAAGTACTCGTATAAGTAGATTTAATTCCTGTTTCTAAGATTATTTGAACTTCATGATTTGACTTTAGATTGAAGATTTTTTGATTAGAATGTTCCAGCGGTTCATTGCCAATTATTTAGCTGACTATGTTATCTGAATTAATTATTTATTTTAGTTTTTCAGGAGATTGGAAAAAGTCCTAGCTAAATGACGGATTTAACTCTAGGTTTAAGTTATGGAATTGTGTTAACTCAAAGTTAAGAAAATATTAGTCCTTAGTATAGATTAAATTCTATATTCTTATTTGCATAAGTTAAGTAGCTGCTCATGCATATTTTTAAGGATTTGGTGCTTACTCAAATTTTTCAGGGCGTAATTTCGGGCGGCAATTTTCATGGTTTGGCGATCGCTAAAATTTTGGGCTAGAAGTTCAATTTTTTCTACAAGTTGTTCTACATCTTGCGGCACACAGACAATTCCGCCTGCATCATTGACTACATTTGCTACCTCAGTTTGGGCATGGGCAGTAGCAATTACAGCTCCACCACAGGCAAGAATTCCACCTAGCTTTGAGGGCATCACTAAATCCGCCACATCCGCACGCTGGGGCAAAAGATGAATATCGGCAAGATTGAGTAAATTATTTAAATTTTCGAGAGGTTGAAGTGGTAAGAATCTAATATTTTCTAGTCCCTGTGCCATTAACTCTAGCTCTAGCCTAGAAGAGCCATCACCACAAAGGATAAATAAAACCTTGGGGTTACGAATATTTTTAGCGGCTTCAACCACAGTTTCTAACCCTTGTTTTTTCCCCATGTTGCCTGAATAAAGTACAACAATTTGTTCACTAGCAATTCCTAATTCGTTTCGCATTGAGCTATCTGTGGGAAAGATTGATTCGGTATCAACCCAATTCGGAAAAAGTATAAGGCGATCGTGATTTATACCCTTATCGAGAAGACGTTTTTGCATGGGAGCAGCGATCGTGGAAACCAACTCAAATTGTTGGATTATCCATTTCTCGCCATTGAGGATAATTTTTTTGAGACTGTTATTGGCTAAAATTCCCATTTCAAAGGCAGCATCTACTTCAAAGTCTTGAATATGAATCCAAGATTTCGCTCCACTTAGATTAGCCGTAATTGTCGCGCCCAAACTACAGGCGATCGCTGGAGCTATTAATAATACTAAATCAGGTTTCCATGTTAATCCTTGCCATAAAACCACAGGAAAACTAGTGATAGCAAAAGATAGTAAATGTAAAATTCGTTTTAAGCCCGAAGGTTTATGCGGTACCCATAATGGACAACGGTAAACTGAAAGGCGATCGCTTTCTTGATGATATTTCCACCAATTAGAGAAGCCTTGACCAATTTGCCAAGCTGGATAGTAGGGAGGGGCGCTAACTATCCTAATATCATCTCCTCGCTCTGATAACCATGTTGCTAGTTCTCCTGTATATTTGCCGATGCCCGTGAGTTCAGGAGTATAGTTCAACCCATAAATCAGTATGCGCACAATAATTTCTAATTCACAATAAAATCTGTTTAACCTTAGCAAGAATTGGAATTAAGTATCTGAATTAATTTCTTATAGGTTTAAAACTGTCAGTTTAAAATTTATTCAAAATTTAATGGTGCGGCGATGTAGTGCCACTGATTCTACCAATCCGATCGCAATAAAGTTTGTTAATAGTGCCGATCGCCCATAACTCAGCCAAGGCAAAGGTATGCCAGTTATAGGGGCAACCCCTACAGTCATGCCAATATTAACTATAGTTTGAAACAAAATCATAGAAAATACGCCGATCGCTAACAAAGACCCAAAATTATCCCTTGATTCGGATGCTATAGCTAATAATCGCCAGCAAATACCTAAAAATATGAGCAAAATGAAAATAGAACCCATAAATCCCCATTCTTCGCCGATCGCTGAAAAAATAAAGTCAGTATGTTGTTCGGGAATAAAATGCAGTTGGGTTTGCGTACCCTGTAAAAATCCCTTCCCCCATAGACTACCTGAACCAATAGCAATCCTAGATTGAATTAGGTGATAGCCTCCACCGAGAGGGTCTTGACTGGGATCAAGAAATAGCGTAATCCGCAGTTTTTGATAGTCTTGGAGTAATCCCCATAGTAAATGTCCGATTTCCGCTGAAACTAGATTTATTACTATTGCTGCGATCGCACTAATTAAGCGTAACCAAGGTAAAGTTTTCCATGCGATTACTGCCATTAATCCCACCCATCCTAACCACAGGGGAATATAAATATTAAACAAAATTATGGAAATTAAGGGAGAACCCATGAGGACTAACCAGCCTAAATTTGCCCCACCCCAATACAGCATTCCCAGACAAATTGCAGCGAAGACTAAAGCTGTACCCAAGTCAGGTTGGATAAAAATTAAGACCCAAGGTAAAATTGTTACCGATAGAACTTTGACAATATCTAGGGGCTGTTGGATTGGGCGATCGTGCAAAATTGCCGCAAGGGTAATAATTACTCCCACTTTGGCAAATTCTGAAGGTTGCACATTTACGCCAAAAATCGGAATCCAGCTTTGCGCCCCCGACTCAATGCGCCCAATGAATAAAACTAAGATCAGCGAGAAGTTTGTAAGGGCATAGGTAAACCAGTGGTAATAAAGAAGTTGATCGTAGGAAGTGCGAGCGATCGCCAAAGCTATAGTTGTGCCGATACCACCTATTGTTAGATGCCACCACCACTGTGACGAATCAGGATTTAGCTCAGTACTAAAAATCGCCATGCTCCCAATTGTCGTTAAAGCGATCGTAAATAAGATCAAAAGTATGTCAAGATCTCGCCATTCCCGCCACATAGTACCCCAATTTCTAATTACCATTATTCTATGTAGCTAACTAAGTACAAATACTTTATATGTAACCAACCCATATATCCAGCCGATCGCTAGCCCCAGTCCTGCCAAAAATGCTAAAAAATACCGAGTTTCTATGTTAGTAATCCCTGAGGCTTTGATTTGGGAGCCAACTACACTATAGCTGCCTGCGATCGCTCCTGTAATAACGGCAGCATTTACCCCAGACAAAATTTGATAGGTGGCTAAAGTTACTAAAACTGCCCAAATTAAAAGTACGACTACAGCCATAATTTCTAAAAGTGTTAAGTTCTGATCGGGCGATCGTTCTTGATCGGTTTGATAAAATCCCAATCCCATTGTCCCTGCAGCTATACCTACAGCTAAAAAGCCTAAACTAATACCACCATTATAAAAAACTAGCCCCAAGGCAATTAATGTGGCTAAAAGACCACCATTACCTAAACTCAAAGCCCAAATACTGCCGATGGTTAAAGCAATAATTAGTAAAAAAACTGGCGAATTTATACCAGTAATTACTCTAAATAAATATCCAACATAAACATAGCCCCCAAATATCCCTAGAATAGGAACCCAGAAATAAATAGTCTTCGGTAATAGCTCTAAAAACTTGGAAAAGATATTCACGGTTAAAGCAAATCCATAAACTGCGATCGCCACCAACGAAAACAAGTCCAGCCAACAACTAAACATATAAATCCACTGATAACAGCAGGTTGAGCAAGCAATAAATCGGGAGGATTACCCGATAGGGCAATTTGGCGAATACTTTCAATAATTGGGGCTAGAGGATTTAATTGCAAAAAGGGTCTAATTTGGATAGGTACGATCTCCGCAGGGTAGAAAATGGGGGTACTAATACTAAGGACAAAAATTACTAATTCATAGAAATAGGACAAATCTCGAAAAAAGACATATAGGGCACTGACCAAAAATGATATGCCCATTGCCGCCATCACCAAGCTTAGACAAGGGATAAATAGGGCTAAAACACTAACAATACTTTTAGAAGAAAAGATAGTAATTAACATTAATAACGGTAAAGTTCCCACACTAAGTTGAAAGACATTAGAGCCAATCATCGATACAGGGAAAATACTGACTGGAAGTTGGATTTTATTTAATAATGCTCCATTTTGGACAACGCTAGTCAATGCTTGGGAGGTGGAAGACGAAAAAAATGTCATTACCATTAACCCTGTAAACGCCGCCAAGATGTAGTTAGGAATAGAGTTACCGAAATAGGACGCAAAGGTTGCTCCAAAAATAGCCGTATACAGTCCTGTACTGATCAAAGGATTAACTAGTGACCAATATACCCCCAGAAATGATCCCCGATAACGTACCTTAAGATTGCGCTCGATTAATGCCCGTAAAAGTTGCCAATATCGAGAGATCGCCACAAACGTACTATTAATATTTGTTCCCTTGCTCAGACTAGTCATAATTTAGAAATCATCTTTTGTGCCATATACTTCCCATGCTAGTGATATCAATGCCGTTAAAACTTTAGCGGCAACCATTGCTCCCCCTTTCTGTCCATTAATTAAAATATATGGAATATTTGAATGCTGGAGCTGAGATTTTGCTACCCCAATATTGATAAATTCGGCTGGTGTTGCTATCACTAAAGCAGGAGCAATGTTTTGAGTTGCAATCATATCAGTTAATGCCTCAAGGGCAGATTGAGATTCGCCAATCACAAAAATTGCACTGGGATATCTTTGGGCTAAAGTTTCCATACCCCAAGCTGCCTGAGATTTTTGCTTTTGCGGTCGAGTAATTACACTTGTGCAAATATAGGAGGCATTGGCAAAGGTTGATTGCAGGGTAGAGGTAATTGCCATTTGTAAACTTGCGACATCAACGACTATAGAAGTTCTTGCGGCGATCGCTGCCGATCCTTTTTCTAAAGCTTGATCGCTAAACTGAATTAAATCTTTATACTCGAAATCAGCCGTAGCATAAATTACTTGGCGAATAATTTCATACTGAGCAGGTTTGTAGCCCTCAATTTCTGCATCAATTACTGCTAGCCCTTGTACATCAGTTTTATGCCATTCCATGGTTCAATTTGCCTAATTAATTTAGTTCTTAACTAGTGACCTATTGTACAGCTGTAAATTTATAGTGACCATAGGACAATTAAACTAGCTTGAGTAAATAAAAAAGGATGAATGTTAATCATCCACCCCTCTTTCTATGATTAGTTTATTTAGTTATTTTTTCACAGGCGATCGCCCACCAACATAACTAGGAGATAAATCAGACCAAGATTGCTTAATCAAATCATTATCAACCTTGATACTGGCAAGGTAGTTGCCCGCAGGAAGATTTGGATAGCGTTTGTAAGGAACAACATCTTCACCATATATCAGAGCGTACTCTTCACAATCTACCATTACTTGAACGGCTGCTTTTAGCCCCTTATCTGCCAAGAGCTTATTATACTGACGTACTTCAGCTTGAGTTGCAGGAGCTCGACCAAGAATATGCTTGAATAGCAATTCTAGAACTTTGGTATTGGGGTAAGGGGTGTAGAAACGCTTACGATACTGCTCAGAACAGGCTAAATCTCTAACAAACTCTCTAACGGAGATTTCCCCATTGCGCAATTTACTTTCCAGAGTAGTAACTCGGAATAGATCAGTCGGTTGTCCAGTGAACACATCCATGACCTGAGTGTAAATCGCATTAATGACTACATTAGTTTCTGAGGAATTAGTACCACGGGTATGGCGGAAAATCCTTGCTGGTTTACGCCGACTAGTGCCTACACCTACCTCTACCGATTGACCATTACCATTAGAGAACGATCGCCCAAGTTCAATAAAACGAGGCTTGGTTAGATCAGGTAGTCGTTCTGCTGCCTTCATCGCCACCATAGCATTTGCCAATAGTGGCATTTGGGTGGCATCCATACTGGGCTTCACAGACTCAAAGCTCGGAACTACGATCGCATCATCTTGTTTAGTGAGACGGTTGTAAAGAGTTTGAGAATTGTTAAAGTTCGCCGCAGGGAAAGTAGCAAAGCGATTGTAAGGAACTACATCTTCGCCAAAGGTATCAATATATTCTTGACAATTGACCATGGCTGAGACAAAGGCTTTAATCCCTTGATTTGCCAGAATCAAATTGTATTTACGAATCTCGGCTTGATCTAATGGTGCCCGTCCCAGGAAGTGCTTCGTACCTTGCTCAATTACCTTGGTGTTGGGGTAGGGAGTATAGAATTCTTTAATATATAGTCCTGAAGTTCCGATCGCTTCGATGAATTCCTTAACGGAGATTTCACCATTCTTAAGCCCACTTTCATAGCGAGTGAACTGGGCATTAATTACATAGGGGGCAATATCTCGCTCGAATACCTGACGATAGGCAGCACCGATTAAAGTATTAACTTCTGTAGGTACGAGATTTTCAAGCTTGAATACTTTAGTTTGTTCCCGCTTCTTGCTCACGCCTTGGGCAATGCGATCGCGGATCGAAATAGCAGAACGTTCTTCGGTAACTTGCCCCAGAATGACAAACTGAGGAGTTTCAGTTTTTACAACTACAGTACCTTTATCCTCAGCGATCGCACCTAGGCGGTTTTGACGCATAGATACACCCGCAGGGGTGAGGTAACGTTCGTAGGGAACTGTATCTTCGCCAAATGCCTCTTCATATTCTTTGGTATCAAGAATGGCATCGACTAGGGCGTAGAAACCTTTTTTAGAACAAAGATCGAAGTATTTATTCATCTCGACCCGCCCGTAGGTAGGACGACCAAGCAGACGACGGTGAATATATTCGATCGCCTTGGTTACATAAAGCTTAGTCCAGTAAAGATCACGAAATAGGTTGGATTTAGCCATTTGGCGGACAAACTCTTTAACCGAAATCTCACCATTTTCTAGCTTAATTTCTGATACCTTCAAGCGCTGTCCTTCGTAAACGTCACGCCCAATTACTTGGAGATAAGTAGCCCGAATTAGAGCTTGGGTCGAACTTTCCGAGAATTTAACACTGGCATTCTTATTAAACTTTTTACCCTTAAAAGCAGGTAACTGATCTAGCTTAAACACCTTTGGACCAAGAGAACCAGGTGCTTCACCTCTAGCCTGAGGATTACTAAGTTGGTTAGAAATCCCCGCTCCAGACCGAATTAAAATCCGCCGAGTATCTTTACTAAATGGGGCTGGGGTAGCGCTTGGAGATTTGGTTTCCTTAGGGAAGATTGCGCCAAATTGGATTTCCAAAGGATCATTACCTGAACCGTAAACGTGCTGATCGGGTAAAGGTTGCTTGTAAGCA
Source organism: Synechococcales cyanobacterium PMM_0082 (assembly GCA_949127865.1). GTDB lineage: Bacteria > Cyanobacteriota > Cyanobacteriia > Pseudanabaenales > Pseudanabaenaceae > PCC-7502. The sequence continues at coordinate 2,927 of CASBQR010000126.1, read as the reverse complement.
GCGAATAGGGTAATAAATTGGGGAATCTTGCGAAGTGGAGCCGCATAGTTGAAAAGATCAAATTGCGCTCCCCAGTTACGGGCAGGTTGAGCTTCTTGTCCCAAGCCGCGTTGATAGGGAACGGTCTCTTCGCCAAAGTAATCACTATACTCAGTAGAGTTTATCAAAGCATCAATTAAGGCTGCTAAACCCCCTTTAGAGACGATCGCAAAATATTTTTGGACTTCTTCACGGCTTTCAGGCGCCCGACCAAGGAAATGTTTGAATGCTAGTTCTAAGGCACGGGAATTAATGTAGGGACTAAAGAACTGATCTCGGTATAAAGGAGACTTACCCATACGGCGGACAAATTCTCTTACGGAAATTTCACCATTTTTGACCTTAGACTCCAAATCGGAAATACTGAGGCTATAGGCACGGGTAATATCCCGTTCAAAGATTTGTCGATAGGCAGCTTTAACTACATCATTTTTTTCGGTGCTAGATAGCCCATTTTTCATGACGAATTTTTGACGGCGTTCGGCACTGTTAAAGTAGCTTTGGGGTAAGGATAAACCTTGTAAATCTCCCGAATTACGTTGACGAGCTTTATTGGATGGTGTGGGAGCCTTAAACTCGGCGATCGCCACATTCATGTAAGTGGTGACAATATCAGTAGCTTCCTTGTCGTTGCGTAAATAGCTAATTGCTGCCCGTTTCATTTCTTGCAAAGCAACAATGGTGGCATCGGTGGAGCAAGCGGCTTCGATAATTTCCCGTAACCCCCGCGTATTCATTGCCAAAATATTTGGATCACCTGCCACGATCGCATAGGTGGTATAGCGCAAAAACCAGCTTAAATCCCGTAGGGACTTCTTCATCCGATCTTCACCGTAGCGGGCAATATTAATCGGGCGGAAACTCACAGGAGCTTGATCTGCTCCCCCACCTGCGGCATTAAAGAAGGTTTTAATTGCGTCAAAGAAACCACCACTGGAATCGGCGTAAGTAGTTGTACCTAATTCCATGCCTCTGGAGGTATCAATGAGTCTACCATCCTGCCCCATTTTCAATTCGACAGACTCTTTAGGCTTTTCAAAAAATGCCATGGGTGAACCACCCGTAAAAATCCGACTAGCAGCACGGGATACAATGTCTTCAGACTTTTCTGTTAGGATCGCTGCAATTTCAATGCGCTTCAGCCCTGACTGAAAATAAGTAGTCAAGTCATCAAGCTCCGTTTTACCCGGAAACCGATCTTGCTGCTCTACCTGAGAAATAGTGGAAGTAAGTGCTGTTTGGTATAACTTGGGGCGGGCATTTACGGCTCCGCTTGATGCTGTAACACTCATTTATTTACCTTACTTAGTATGTGTATATAAAAACTTAGTTAATTAATATTTGCCCATCATACAAGGGCTGATTAATCTATAACAACAGAAAATGATGCCTTTCTTTACAATTCCGTATCAGATTTAATATAAGTTTTGTAAAGTGTTAATTTTTGCTTGCATTAAAAACACAATTGATATTTTGTAGTAAACTTCATTTGAGTCTGGATATTTTTTGGAAATATTCCCATGTATCGTTATTTATCCCTATTGCTTCTTTTTTCTCCAATTTTATGGTCGGATTTATCGATCGCTCAAAATTCTCCAAATAATCTTTCTGCCCCTGACGTAGCGACCTCAGAGCAGTCTATAACCATTAAAAGTATTGAGGTTTCAGGCAATAGTATATTCAACGAAGAAATTGTTAAAATCACAGAACTTTACCTTAATAAAACTTTAACTTTAGAAGAATTAAATGCGATCGCTGACTCAATTACCACACTTTATGTCAGTAGCGGATTTATTAATTCCCTAGCATATATTCCGCCCCAAAGTATTACCAATGGGATTATTAAAATCCAAATAGTTGAAGGTAGTATTTCTGATATTCAAATCGAAGGACTAGAAAGACTAAATCCAGATTATGTAATCAGTCGGGTCAAACTAGCACGTTTAAGCCCATTTAATCGAGACAGCTTAGAAGATCAGTTGAAATTGCTACGGGTAAACCCTCTTTTCACAAATGTTGAGGCAAGTCTAAGACCCAGTAGCATATCAGGGCAAAGTATTTTAGTTGTAAAAGCCAAGGAATCCAATCCTTTTATTACCAATTTCAGTATTGATAATTATTCACCAACTAGTATTGGTAGTGAAAGATTTGGGTTGGGATTAACCTACTTAAATTTATTTGAAGGCACGGGCGATCAGCTTAGTTTTGGCTATACCCGTAGCTTTTCTGGTGGCACTAGCCAGTTAGATTTTAGCTATCAAATTCCTGTAAATGCTATGAATGGGACTTTGCAATTTCGCTATGCCCCGTCTGCCTATCGCATTACCGATCCTGCTTTTTCTGACTTAAATATCCGTGGCAACTCCGATTTACTAGAATTCAATTTTCGCCAACCCATCCTGCGATCGCCTCGGGAAGAATTTGCTCTATCTCTGGGATTTACCTATCTCAATGGGCAATCCTTTGTCTTTGATAATCTTCCTTTTCCTGCTATTGGTGCCGATGCGAATGGGGCAACTAAAACCAGTGTTTTAAATTTCGCTCAAGATTATTTAAGCCGTGATTCACAGGGAGCTTGGAGCTTGCGATCGCAATTTAATTTCGGTTTAGGCATATTTAATGCCACCAATAACCCCGATCCTATTCCTTCGGGGCAATTTTTTAGTTGGTTACTTCAGGCGCAACGGGTACAAGTGCTAAATGATGATAATTTACTGGTTTTACAAACAGATTTGCAACTAACCCCAAATAATCTTTTACCCTCCCAGCAATTTGTGATTGGTGGTGGGCAATCAGTGCGGGGCTTTCGTCAAAATGCCCGCATCGGCGACAAAGTCGTCATCTCGCCCAAGGGCAAGGCACCGGATGAGGACGGCGAAGGCTACTAC
>CASBQR010000125.1 GCA_949127865.1 Synechococcales cyanobacterium PMM_0082 | reverse complement strand
GCGTAAAGATTTTGTAGTTAAAACTGCGAGATGCGTAGTTCGGTCTAACGACCTGATTGCTTACGAAGACTTGCAAGTGCGGAATATGGTCAAGAATCATAAATTAGCCAAGAGTATCAGTGATGTAAGCTGGTCAATGTTTCGACAATGGGTTGAGTATTTTGGCAAGGTGTTTGGTAAGGTCACGATTGCTGTCCCACCTCACTATACAAGTCAAAATTGTTCAAGTTGTGGAATATTGGTTAAGAAAACTCTAAGTACCCGCACCCATATTTGTAAATGTGGCTGTGTGTTAGATAGAGATTTAAATGCTGCACTGAATATACTGGCGATTGGTTTAAAAAATACGGTAGGGCATACCGAAATTTCTACGCCTTTGGATGAGTCCGACCTCTGCCAAGTAGATGCAAGTCTATCTGGTAAGTTGTCTCGTTGAATTAGGAATCCCCGTGCTTTAGCACGAGGAGTGTCAATTAGCCACAGCTTAATTTGGGCGATCGCTAATTTTTATTCAGGTAGCTGATTTTGTAACTTCCATAAAGCTTTTGATTTTGAATTCTAATCTAAATGAAAGTAATAGTTAACTCCTCCTTCTTCGGTCACTTCAAACGTAGCATTTAACATCACTGCTCTTTTATCTAGATAACGTTTTGACTCTTCTAAAGATAACTTGGAGGCGATCGCAAATTTAAGCGCAGTGACTCTGCCATTATTAGCCTCAACCAATTCCAAGAAAGTTCTTTCTATTTTTTCTAGGCGATCGCTTTCTTCATCTTCAGTTTTTTTTCGCAATCCCCACATAAGCAATGCCCCCGTAGCAGTTGCAGGTACCCCAATAATTACTCCACCCAATGCTGCACTTTTATCATCTTTAGTGGGATTTTTTGTGAATACGACCGATACTGTAACCGCTAAAAAGATAAAACCTAGTGAGAATAAAATTCCAGCAAATACTTGACGCATAATAGAAATTATAAATTATAGCCATATTTGTAGGACTTACTCTTTCAAATTCACAAAAACTTGGAGAGTGGGAGTTAATTGGGGTACAGATCCAAATTCTCCTTTAATATAGGTTTTCTTTGTATACTGCGTAAGTCCTAATTTAATTAAATAACTGCCATGGATAACCTTACGATCGCTACTTTTACACTCAGTCTAGTCTTAGGCTTAATGATTTTCTTGAATATTTTCCGCATAGTTTTAAGTTGGTATCCTCAAGTTACGCTTACTAAGTTCCCTTTTAATTTAATTTTCATTCCTACCGAACCACTTTTAGCTTTACTGCGCCGAGTAATTGCTCCGATTGGTGGTGTGGATATTAGCCCAATTATTGGTGTCGGTATCTTTAGCTTAATTCGGGAGCTACTGATCGGTCAGCAAGGAATTTTAACGATGATGCAGTTTAATTAGAATTTATTAAAAATTAAGTAAAAACCTCCCAATTCCAAAAGATGACAATGCAGATTCGCCGTTGCTTAAATTCGACTCAAGATTATCTGATCGCTCCCGCCAATTCCCAGCCTGATAATATCCTCGAAAAAATTGTGTGGCACAAGGAAAAAGAGGTGGCTCTGGCACGACAAAGTTTTGCGCTCAAGGCAGCTATTAGTTATCTTAAATTTGCGCCATCTGTGAGAAATTTCAGCCAAGCTTTGAGGTCAAACCCAAATCAACCTGCTCTGATTGCTGAGGTCAAAAAAGCTTCTCCTAGTAAAGGTATAATTAGAAATAATTTCGATCCAGTGGCGATCGCTCAAGCCTATTAACGAGGTGGAGCTAGTTGTTTATCGGTATTAACTGATCGAGAATTTTTTCAAGGTGGTTTTGAGAATTTGTACTTAATTCGCAATGCGGTGAGTCTGCCGTTGTTGTGTAAAGAGTTTATTATTGATCCCTATCAAATTTACATGGCGAGATTGCATGGTGCTGATGCCATATTATTAATTACGGCAATTCTTAGCGATCGGGATTTAGAAAATTTTAGGGCGATCGCCCGTGAGTTGGGAATGTCAGTCTTAATTGAAGTTCATACCAAGGCGGAGCTAGAACGAGTACTTAAATTACCCTATCTAGATCTGGTCGGAGTAAATAATCGTAATTTAGAAACTTTTACCGTAGATATAACTAATACGCAAAATTTATTAAACGCGATCGCCTCTAATCTCAAATCTTCAATTCTGTGGGTGAGTGAGTCTGGACTTTATACCAATCAGGATTTGCAATTAGTTAAAGAGTATGGGGCTAATGCGGTTTTAGTCGGTGAGTCTTTAGTCAAGCAAGAAAATATAGAGGCGGCAACAAAAGTCTTATTAAATTTAGCAATAATTTAAAAAATAGGTCAACGTTACGATTTTCTAGCTTTGGTGATTTTGGGATTACTTGAGTTTGGAAAAGAAAATGTAATGGGGCTGTGAGATTTTCCTGAAATCGATCTATAGTCGTACTATGTACGCAGTTGTTTCAAGAGCCTTATTTATGAAGATCCTGCTAGTCGAAGATGATTATGCTTTAGTGGAAGTGCTTTTATTATCACTTGCTGCAAATCATTACACGGTAGATTTGGCTGCGAATGGAGAAGTTGGGTTAGAGTTTGCCTCTTTATGGAAATACGATTTAGTCATTCTTGATGTCAATCTTCCGAAATTAGATGGGTTAAGTCTTTGTCGTAAGCTGCGATCGCAGGGATTTATTACGCCAATTTTGATGCTAACTGGTCAAAGTTCTAATCAAGAAATTAGCACGGGGCTAGATGCTGGGGCTGATGACTATGTGGCTAAACCTTGTAATCTTGAGCAATTGCTGGCAAGGATTCGGGCTTTGTTGCGGCGAGGAAATATTGCCACGATTTCACCAATTCTGACTTGGGGAAACCTGAGTTTAGACCCTGCGATCGCTCAAGTCACTTATCAATCCCAAATTATTCCTGTCAGACCCAAAGAATATACTTTACTCGAACTATTTCTGCGCTGTCCTCAACAAATTTTTAGTCGAGATGCTGTTATTGATCGCCTGTGGATTGCGGACGACTGCCCCACTAAACACGCTGTCACCAACTTAATTAAAGATTTGCGCCAAAGACTAAATGCGGCGGGTATGACCGAAGAATTGATTGAAACAGTTTATGGTATTGGTTATCGCCTTAAGGTTTCGCCCCAAATCCTAAATGATCAATCCCAGACTTTAGAACCAAAAAACACAGCAAAGGAAGAGAAACGGACAGATCAAACCAGTTCTGATTATCATAACTCCGCAGGATTTGCCAAGATTCGCTCAAGATTTAATGAGTCCCTTGCAGGAAGGATAAAAATTTTGCAAATGGCAGGGCGATCGCTCCAAACGGGAACATTAACAGATGACCAGAGAAAATCGGCAAAAGATGAAGCGCATCGGTTAGCAGGAACGCTAGGCACATTTGGTTATCCTCAAGGTTCGGTATTAGCCAAGGCTATTGAATGTCTTCTTATCGGTTCCAACGCCCTGACTACATCAGAAATTGTCAATATCAATCAATTGATTTTAGATTTAGGACAAGCGATCGCTTCATCGGATCAGTGTGATAAGGAAGTAGTAAGTGAATTACCGAAGCCAGTTGTACTATTTATGGGGGATGATCTTAAACTGGCAGATGCTTTATACCTAGAGGCGATCGCCCAAGGAATGCGGTTAGAAGTGGTAAAATTAGCGAATATAGATCAATGCAAAGAACAGATTTCTATCATTTTATTAGCTCTCAAACAATCTGAAGACTTAGCCCAACTCTCAACCTTAAAGCAATATTTTCCCATAATCCCAGTCTTAGTTATTGCCGATCGCTTGCATCAGAATCCACAGGAAATTTTACACGAACGGGTAGAAGTAGCTCGCAGGGGCGGCGATCGCTATCTGCTCCAACCTATAAACCCAAAGGAGATATTTGCTGTAGTTAATCAATTAATCACTGAACAGCGATCGAGGACAGATCAAGTTTCCGATGGCAAAAAATCTAAAATTATGATTGTGGATGATGATCCCTTAATTTTGGAATTCATGGCAAATTTACTCCAACCTTGGGGGCTAGAGGTCACTTGCTTAGAGAACCCCCTAGAGTTTTGGCAAGTATTAACCGCCACTCAGCCCGATTTATTGATCCTAGATTGGGAAATGCCCACTTTTAAGGGTATAGAATTATGTCAGGTGATCCGTAGTGATCCAGAGTGGATGGAGCTACCGATTTTAATGATTACAGCTCATCAAGATGCCGACATAATTTCTCAGGCGTTTGCCGCGGGATGTGATGATTTTGTCCGAAAACCAATTATTGAACCAGAGTTAATTGTTCGTATTTTTAAACATTTGCAACCAACCCGACTCCAGACTTAAGTTTGTTTCGCTTTTATACTTTTTTTAACTTCCTCATCCGTTATTATGCAAATCCATTCAACAAGTCTAATTTTGGAGATTACTAATGAGTAAACCCACCATTGTATGTGTTGATGATGAACGCAATGTTTTAATTATCCTCAGAGGTCAGTTAATGCGCTCTTTTCCTGACTATGCGATCGCCATAGCAGAGAGTGGAGAGGAGGCATTGGTATTATTAGAAGAACTTTTGGCTGAAGGGGTGGAGATACCTCTAGTAATTGCCGATCAGATTATGCCGCAGATGAAAGGAGATCAATTATTAATTGAAATTCATTGTCGCTATCCGCAAATCCTCAAAGTGATGTTGACGGGACAAGCAAGAGCCGAGGATGTCGGTAATGTAGTGAATTGCGGTAATCTCTATCGGTTTATGTCTAAGCCATGGAACGAAATCGATTTAAGCTTAACGGTCAAATCCGCTTTGGAACGCTACACCCAAGAACAGACCATTACCCAGCAACAGTTATCCTTAGAACAAACTAATTCCCAATTGGAATCACTGAATGCTGATTTAGAAAGTCGGGTGCAAGAGCGCACGGAGTTACTTCAGAAAGAAATTTACGATCGCCTAGTCACTGAAGCAAATTTACGAATTATAGAAACTAGAAATCAAGCCATTCTTAGGGCAGTTCCCGATTTATTGCTAAGGGTTAAGCCTGATGGCACTTGTTTAGAATGCATTATGCCCAAGGATGCTGCAAATTTTTTGCCAGTAACCAATCATCTTTCGGAAGTATTAACCCCTGAACACCTACAAGCGGAATTACAGCTATTTGCACAGGTACTGACCACAGGCGAAATGGGGATGATCGAGCATCAACTGATCAAGAATGGCAAGATTACCTATGAAGAGGTGCGGGTTACAGCTTGCGGAGAAGATGAGTTACTTTTAATCGTGCGGAATGTCAACGATCGCATACTTACTGAAACAGCCTTAAAACAAAGCGAAGCTAAACAACGGGCTTTATTAAGTGCTTTGCCAGACTTAATCATGCGGATTAATCGAGAGGGAATATATTTAGATTTTTTACCAACTAAAACTTTCTCTATGATTGGTAAGCCTGATACTGTGATTGGGAAAAGAATTAATGAAATCTTGACTCCAGATTTGGTAGAAAAAAGGATAACTGCAATTCACGCAACTCTAAACACCAAAGAGATGCAAATCTACGAGCAAGATGCTTGGGTCGAAGGAAAATTGCAAAACGAAGAATGTCGCTTGGTGGTATGTGGTGAGGATGAAGTACTGATTGTGGTAAGGGACATTACCGATCGCAAGCAAGCAGAATTAGAACTATTACAAGCCCTAGAAGCGATAGAAGAACTAAACAGTCAACTCGAACAACGGGTGCAGGAACGCACAGAGGAGTTATATCAAGCTAGGAACTTTCTGCGGGCGATTATTGATAATATACCAGTTGGTTTATTTGTCAAAGATGGGAGACCAGAAT
>CASBQR010000124.1 GCA_949127865.1 Synechococcales cyanobacterium PMM_0082 | reverse complement strand
GATCCTGTTGAAAATTATAAAGTTGTACTAACGAGTCATAGCTATGAAGAGGCGAAACTATGGCTATTGGAAGATGAGTTTGAACCTATTAAGGGGAAGTTATATTCTGCGGAAGTTCTTGAAGGTTTGTAGTCGATCACCTATCGCCACATCTAAAGCGCGATCGCAAACAGAATTATCTCTTCGGGCGATCGCTGTGTTGCTTCAGATCCGATCGCTTAGCGTTGATACAATGCTTCTGGTATTTGTAAAATAACTGTTTCAGTCATATTTTTTTCGATCTCTAGTAACACCATATCTTTTTATGGAAATAGGCGATCGCAAATAAATTAGATTAAGCTAAAATGCGATCTCGGCGGCATTTATCAACTGAAGGAAATGACTGTTGAAAATCGCATCTCATCGCAGGAAGTTGGATCATCATTCCAGAGATTGTTGATTATGAGGTACGGAGGAGTTTGTTTTAATAGGATTAGATCAAGTGAATTATCACCAGATCTAGTCCTATTATTTTTACTCAGTAAGACTTTTTAGGTGATCCAAAACTTCAACCTTCCAAAATTCAGCAACACGAGTTTTAAGCAAGTCAAATAGATGCTTTTGACTGTTATCTTCAAACCAGTTATTAAATTTTTCATACACCTCTTTCCGAAATTGCTTTCCCTGCCCATACATCTCGGCACATTCCTGCCAAATAGGATTATTCTCAAGCGCTGGACGGAAAAGCTGTGCTCCAATTTCCTGTGATGAATTGATAAATTTTTGAAGCCAAATATTATCTAAATTACTACGCAATTGATCAACAAATTGATGCGCTTGCTTTAATTCTTGATCCTGCATAAGATCTCCAATCATTAGTAGAAATTTACGCTTGAAATCTTGAGTGCATTCTGTTGCGGCTTCGCTAGAGCCAATGCCAAGCATAAGATAAACATCCAAATTACCCCAATCTCCCTCTCTACGCATAGATGCCCAAACTGAACGGGCATGAGTATTTTGAAGCTCTTGCAACAGACCACTATGAATCTGCCAATTGAAATGAGAGATATCAGGGTTGGCATCTATGAATTGTCTTAATCTTTTAGATACCTCCTCCTTTGCGCGACGGGATTCTATTTCTTTCTCATTATTGATCAAGTAGTCAATCGCTTCTCTAATAGACTCGATTTGCTCCTCTCTTGACACTCTTATTTTCTTGATCTGATCCTTTATATGCTCAGTCAGATCATTAGGATCGTCAGATTTAGAGTTAAAGAAGTAAATAGGGATTTCTTCTTTAACTCCAATATTCTGTAGAGATTTCTCTACTTGTTCTTTCTTCATCATATAACCATCGACATCTGATTCAGCATTTTCTCCAGTGTCATCTTTCATTGCCAATGCCTCATCTTGTCTAGGAAGAACAAGTAAACAAAGTCTATCATTTACAAGCTTTGATTGATTCTTCTTGAAAACATATTCAATAAGACTTTGTGCGGAAATGACTGGAGCCTGATTAAAAGTAGAGCAAAGTACTGAAACCGTTCGTGCATCATCCAAAAAAGCCACTAAGTCTGGGCGAATTGCAGTTCCATCTATTCCTTTTGTATCCACAAGTTGTACTTCATAATTTTTGATATTGAGTGGGTTACGAGGAATCACTATATCCATCCGCCTAGGGATTGAAAACTCTGGATGACGACCATTGTTGATTTTCTTGAAATTATCCTGTAACCACTCAAAATCTGAAATTCCCTGAGTCGGATCATAAGTTATCTCTCGGCAAGTTCGAGATGTAAGGGAAAGACGACGATTAAACTCAGAATAGATCTCATCCGTACTGCTAGAATCTCTTGCTAGCTTTTGTAGTGGATCGATTGTTGGGATTTTTTCGTCAACTTTCGACTTTGTCCTATTTGTTGGTCTAGTTAATCCAGACATATTTCGGAGTGCACGTTCAATTTCTTTTGAAACGCCTTTGCTCTGTTGTTCATTATCAGAAACAGTATTTCCGTCAGTGTTTTTAATGCCCGCGCAAAAGTCACTAGCCAGTTTATAAACTTCAGTATCCAAGAGTGGTTCAACATGGATAGCATACTCTGCCCCTTTCCGAATTCGCACTTCACAAACTGTTGTTCCGCCAGCTCCAACTTCCAAAATAGGCTCTTCTGGCTTATCACCTTGCCTAGTCAAAGAAAGCTCTGTTTGTTTGCAAATAGCAGTGGTTTTGCCAACTCCGATGTCACCTATATAAGCAACTGAATGTTTAGTAGACTCAAGATATTCTGCGGCTTGTCGCAGAGCGGTTTCGTGCATTTCAGCTTCGCCAAGAAGAAATTGAGGACGCTCTCCCTCACAAAACATTTTCAAAAGCTGTAAACCATCATGAGCTTTACGCAAAGATGCTCTTTCGGGGTGATTGTATGGGGGCTTTTTAATCTCTTCCCACTTCTCCTTTATTAAAAAGTTTAGGTAGTCATTAGCCTCATAGCTTCCCAAAGCATCACAATAGCTAGAAAGTTCGCTCTCATTAGGAACAATTTCACCAGTTTCAATGCGAGATACTCGACTTGTATCAACACCCATTTTCTTAGCCACATCAGCCTGTTTTAGCCCTATATTTTTCCTGAAATTAGCAAGCGATTCACTCAAGTTTGCTGGTAAAACAAATGTATTGTCTAACATAATTGTTAAAATTTAATTAATAAAATAACTGTATGTGCAATATTAAATTTTGTCAAACTACATATATGTTTTTGTTACTTTATTTTTTAAGCATATATGATGTAAATTATCAAAGCAAGAATATTGACAGGGTAATATCTTGATTTATTTAGTTTTTATACCTGTAATCAAACACATTTTGATATGGGTCTAATATATTTCTTACTAAATTTAAAATTTTTACTTAAATGAATAATTTTACAAAAAATCACAATATATTTATGACTGCCTATTCCTTCACGAGATTAATAAGCGATCGCCTTTTATTTTGATATTGATATGCGATCGCCTAACTTGTCCAATCTTCCACTTGTAAATTAGCAATATTCTCAAGATTAGATACGTTATTCGATCTCAGAGCCATTAAATAAATCCTTATAAGATAGACGATATTCCCTACCGATCGCGATCGCCTCATCAAAAGCATCATCGTCAGCAAATACACCAACAATACTTTCCCACCAGGGCTTAATAGTCTCTGGACTAGCCGACAAAGATAGTTTTAACTGCGTAACTTCAGCTTCAAGTTTTGACAGACGTTCTTCAACCTTAGATGGAGACATAAGTAATCCTAGAAAAATAGATTTGAAAGTAGATTTTTCTGATTATAGTCTAATCAAATAAATTGAGCTAAAGCTGTGCGATCGCCTTTATTTTGATGGTGATAAGCGATCTATGAATTTGGTTCATAATCAACACACACAATCAAACCAGCCAGCAACTCTTGTAAAATCTCATCTGAAACTTGCCCCAACCGTTTTACAAATCGCTCCGTTGAAATACTACGAACCTGCAAAACATTACCCGCAGAATCACGACTAAGTTGATTTTCTGGACTAGCCTCGATTTTTACCATAAAAAGGCGATCGCAAAATTTTTCTTGCCAGCTTGTAATCGGAACAATGATTCTAAGAGGAATTGGCTGAAATGCTTCAGCACTGATAATAACAACAGGTCGAGTTTTTTGTATTTCCTGTCCTCTCGTCGGATTCAGATCGACCAACCAAATTTCACCACGTCTAGGGTTGATCATCTTCAAGTTCCCAATCTTCAGTATCTAAAACAGAAAACTCGGTAAGTTCTGGATCATTAAGAAAGTCGTTAGCAGTTTTTTGAATAAATGGCGCAATGTGCCGACTCCTTTGAGCTAAAGGCATCGCAGCTAGTTCTCGCAGAGATGGTTTAACGGCTATAGGCTGAGTTTCTTGAAGACGCTCTGTAAATCTAAGAACTTCCTGCTGTTTTGCGATTGGTAGCGATCGCAAATTTTGTAAGATGCTTTGCTCAATATTAGTTGTACTTTGCATGGGATTTCTTGTTTTGCTGATACATACCGTATTTATTCTACGCTAAGCGATCGCATTTATTTTGATGGTGATAAGCGAGATCGCGCGTTAGTGAGATTGTACTTTTAGAAATAGCGATCGCCTTTACTGCGCTGATTCAAATAGCGATTTAACTAAAATCTCATACACCAAGCATTTGTTAAACATCATTTAAAGCGATCGCCCTTACCAAAAACGCTGCACCCTATAAGCATCAAACTTTTCATCAATACTAACAATCTGTAAGCCTGTATCCATAGACTGAGCAATTAATACGTGATCAAATGGATCTTTATGATGATTGCCAAGAGTGCTGAGAGCATAAATATGGGACAGAGAAAGCGGAAGTAACTCAATTCCATTACGACTTATCTCATCATTCACTAATTCTGGTAGAGGCATCTTAAATTGAATCTTTCCTAAAGATGACTTAATTTGCATTTCCCAAATACTAACAACACTTAAAACAGACACAACATTCGGATCTAGTAATAGGTCATAAACTCGTGACGATAGTTTTTTGGCATCACTTGTCCACCAAATAAAAACATGAGTATCAATCAAAACTCTTATCATTTATCATCCCCCAACCAAAACTCATCTGGCAAAGGATCATTAAAATCATCACTTATCCAGATTTGCCCATCATGTAGACCCGCAACACGCTGAAGGTTTAATTTTTCAGGTGATCGCATAGTTTTATTTTTTGCCGCCCGAATAAAACTAAGTATCTCTTCTAACAAAGGCTTTGGTACTGAATTCAACTCGCTGACAATTAATTCTATGGTTGTCATTGCTTCAGAATAGTTCATACTAAATATTTATGTCACTATTCTAAAGCAATTGCACCATAGAGATCGCCTCATAAATCAAGCATTTGTTTAACATCATTTGAAGCGATCGCGGTTTTACTTTCAACGAATAACGATCGCAGTTATTTTGATGGTGATACGCGATCGCGCTTTAGTAAGAATATATTTTCAGAAATAGCGATCGCGCTAAATGCAAAAAGTTTATACTGGTAACGGGCAAAGATAAATTGCTTAATTTCGTCAGCACATCCTAAAAATGAAATTTTACCTATGGAATCCTGACAAGAACAAACTACTTCAACAAGAGCGAGGAATTAGCTTTGAAGAAATTGTATTTCACATTCAATCTGGCGATGAAATTGAGGTTTTCGACCATCCCAATCAAGAGCGCTACCCCAATCAAAAAATATCTGTTATTGTCGTTGAAGGATATGTCTATTTAGTCCCCTTTGTTGAATCAGAAGAAGGAATATTTTTAAAAACGATTATTCCAAGTCGAAAAGCTACTAAAAAATACTTAGGTGACATCCATGAATAAACTAGACCAAGAAGAACAAGAAATATTAGATGCTTTTGAATCAGATCAACTAACTAGATCGGCAAATTGGCAAGAGGAATTAGAGCAACACCGAAAAATTGCCTCCGCAACCCTCTCCCAAAATAGTACTATCAGCGTTTCAGTTTCCGAAAAAGATTTGAGACTACTACAAAAACGCGCCTTAGCAGAAGGACTTTCCTATCCATCATTTATTTCTAGTATTTTGCATAAGTTTATTGAAGGTAAGTTAGTAGAGATTTCTTGAAGACTTATAGCACCTAATCATTCAGGCTTTTTCGGATTGAAACTTTTGGTCTAGTCTGAGGCGATCGCCTTTATTTTGATAGTGATTTGCGATCGCCTAACTTGTCCCATCTTCCACTTGTAAATTAGCAATATTCTCAAAATTAGATACGTTATTCGATCTCAGAGCCATTAAATAAATCCTTATAAGATAGACGATATTCCCTACCGATCGCGATCGCCTCATCAAAAGCATCATCGTCAGCAAATACACCAATAATACTTTCCCCCCAAGGCTCAATAGTCTCTGGACTAGCCGACAAAGATAGTTTTAACTGCGTAACTTCAGCTTCAAGTTTTGACAGACACTCTTCAACCTTAGATGGAGACATAAGCAATCCTAGAAAAATAGATTTGAAAGTAGATTTTTCTGATTATAGTCTAATCAAATAAATTGAGCTAAAGCTGTGCGATCGCCTTTATTTTGATATTGACAGGCGAGATCGCGCTTTAGTAAGAATGCTTTTTCAAAAATAGCGATAAAAATACTATACCCACGACTCTAAGGAAAAAGGACTGACTTGGTAAATACGTTGAAAATCACTATCGGCAGAAACCAGAATCAAATCGTGCTGAATAGCTGTTGCGGCAATCCAAAGATCGTGATCGCCAAATCCCAAACTCTGAATACTCACATTTCGCCGCTTGCTCTTATCCTTGGGCGCAAACTGATCAAAAATCATAGCCTTGAGATGACTGTAAATACTGGCAGTTTCTTCATCAAGAAAATAAAGATCCACCTCAGATAAAAATCTATGAATCGTTTCTAAATTTTTAGCCTTTAACGCTGACTTTTGAGCCATATATAACAATTCCGCATGGGTAATGATGCTAACCCCAACCGTATCAGCAGAATGAGATTTTAATTTATCTGTAACTTTAGGATCGCCATTGATAATGTAACTGCAATGATTTGTATCAAGCAAATAAGTCATAAAGCAGATTAGGAAGTAAAGTTAAAACTGAGTACTAGAGCGAGTCTCTCGAACATAGTCAAGACATTTCAACAAATCATCACCCTGCCAAGTTCCCGAATGACTCAACAAATCGCTTGCTTTTTTACTGCGTTTGATAGGTGAGAGACGACGTAATTGCTTCTGACCTACTTCATTTTTAGGTTGAATAGAATCAATAAAACTACTAACCAAAGAAAGACGCTCTAGAGGCAATTGAGCTATTTGCTGCTCAACCTTTTCGCGCAACTCTAAATAAGTCATAAGTATCTCCTTTGATTAAATCAATTATTACAACTATCTTATCTTCTGGACTGTTGAAATTGTACTTTAGGCGATCGCTTAGCTCACCAAATTTTTAACCAATCGAAATCCAATATTTATAGTTCCCGTGTCAGGCTTTTTCGGATCGAAGCTTTTAGATTGATCTGAGGCGATCGCTTTTTATTTTGATATTGATAGGCGATCGCGCAAAAGTATAAAAAACAGATACTGGGCTAAAATGATATAAGCAAAAACGAACAATGAACGAGGGAAATATGTTGGATTTTCAATTCTCTGTACAACCCCAAACAGAACAACGACTTAAAAAGATTTTAGACTCGGTGCGAGACACCGAAACATTTGCGCAAAATATTATCTCCTATCAGATTTCTGAATTACAGAAAAGCATTTTAAATCTACGATTAGATTTAGGCGAATTTGAACAAAAATATCAGATGACATCCGAAGAGTTTCAGAATCAATTCTCACAGGGTATTTTAGAAGATGACGTAGACTTTATGGTGTGGTCAGGATTATATGAAATGCTCTGCCAAAACCAGCTTCAACTCTATGAATTGAGATGATTGAGGCGTACTTCCACCAAATTGAGCAAACTATTCGCGAATTTCCCAACATCCGTTTTGTATCATTGACCAAGAAAATCTATAACGTCAAACAAGGTTATATTGGCGGCTCAGTCATCTTTGAAAATAACCATCGTTTAGATTTTGTTGAAATCAAAAATACAGATTCCATACAAAAGCTTAAATATCGATATCATTACATGAACGAAATTCAGAACATGATTTTCCGCTATGACAATGCGCCCCATCACGTCGAAGTTGTCACTTTCCCACACCACAAACATGAAGCAGATGACATTCAATCAAGCCACGAACCAACACTTTATGAAGTCCTTTTGGAAATCTCTCAAAGACAGCGACAACTAGAATTAGAAAGATAACATTAGATTTTGGGCAACTAAGCGCGATCGCCTAAGATTGGAGTTATTAAAAGCGATCAGGCTGTGAGTTAGGGTTCTCTGGGAGATAAAGGCTAGGATTTAAGTTTGAGGCGATCGCCTTTATTTCTGAAACAACAAGCGAAAGTAAAGCGACTATTATTTAGGAATGCGGACGCGATCGCCTTGTCGATCAATTATTTAAGCAAATCCTAACTATAAAGATCAGCTAAAACCCATTAATCGCTCTTTGGAGGTCAGATATAGACTGGTTAAAGCCAATAATAGCTTGGAGGCGATTTACATCGGCACGAATTAGATCGTCCTCAGCTCTAATTACCTCTAACTGAGTGCCAACCCCAGCACTGAGGCGCAGGCGGGCTAGGCGCAATGCCTCGGTTGATTGCTCAACAGCTAGGGTGGCGGTATCTATTTGTTCGCGGCGAGATTTAGAGTTAATAAAGGCTTGTTCTACTTCAAATCGCACTTGGTTTGCGGCTTGTTGAAATCGACTTTCCGCTAGAGCTTGATCTGCTTTGAATTGGTCAACTTGAGCACTAGCCACTCCGCCATCAAATAAGCTAATACTTACATTCGCGCCAATTCGGTAGCCTAGGGCAAATCCCCCAACTTGACTAAAGTTGTCCGCAGTATCGACATTGGCAAATAAGTTTACTTGAGGTCCAAGTTGAGCAATACTGGCACGGGCGCGATCGCGAGCAACTTCTCTTTGTAATTTTTCTGTATCTAGTTCTGAACGATTCCTTAAAGCCAGAATAATAGTATCTTCTAAGGGCAGTTTCCAAGGCGTAGTCGGTTCAATTTTATCCGCAGCAGATAGATCGAGATTGCTGGGATATTCAATTTGTCTTGCTAATTCTCGACGAGCAATAAGTTGATTTGCCTTGGCATCAAGCAATGATTGTTGGGCATTAGCTAACTGCACTTGGGATTGCAATACATCAAATTTTGTGCCAACTCCCGCCCGTTCTAATGCCTGGGTATCTCTAAGACTGCGCTGGGAATTTTGCACTGATTTATCTTGAATTCTGACATTTTCATCAGTATTTTGCAGATTATAGTAGGCGGTAACTACAGTAATTTTGACAGTTTGGGTAACTCGATTTAATGCTAATTCGGCGATCCGTAGCTGATTCTCCGCAGCTTTGATATTGGTTTCAACTAGCCCTGAGTTAAAAATATTATAGTTAAGACCAATAGTACCAGTGACGGGTTGAGAGATTGTACTACTATCAAATCCAAATCCCCCAGCTATATTAGATAGACGGGCTTGAGCTGAGTCATTAAATGTATAGCTACCAGAGGCAGTAACTGTTGGTAAGCGGGCAGCTTCGGCTTCTTTGAGAACGGCTCTGTTGCGGTTAACAGCAATTTGAGCTTGAATAATATCTCGGTTGCTACGATTTGCGATCGCTAGAGCTTCTTCTAGGGTTATGGGTTGCGTCCGCTCAATTTTGACTTGACTAGGAGTCGTTGGGACGATCAGAGGGGCGGCATCGGGAAGATTATTATCAAAAAATAGTTGAGCTTGAACAGACGGGGTTAAAAGCAAGCCAAGACCAAAGCTGATTATGGAAAGACGCATAAATTAGTATTTGTTACTCCTCATTAAGTTTAGTTTAGCAGGACAAATAACCTACTCTGCTTCCAGTTTGACTTTGCTGTAAATATCTGCCAAGGTAATTTGAAATTCTTTAGATGTCAGGGTTATGTGCTGATCTTCGGCATCATACTCATGCATGATCCATTCCTTAGCTGATTTCTTAGAAAATTGTTGGATGTGTTGGCGATTTTGATCGACCAAAAAATACTCTCTGAATGTGGGAATAGTCCGATAAGAATTTCAGTGCGATTACAAATTTAATAATGATTTGCCAATGCCAATTAAGCTGCCTATTAAAAGAGCGATCGCTACTAAGGAATTAATAGCAAATCCTAAACCTCTTTTACCCGCTTCAGCATAGTAGCCCCAAGCATAAATAATTCTGCCCACAATCCAAATTCCACCCAAAATATTGGCGGCGATCGCATTCACAAATAATGAGAACGTCCAGAGCGCTGGAATAAATATAATTAGCTGCTCTAAGGTATTTTGCTGCACTCGAAAAACTCGTTCAAAATTCTCATCTCCCGTAATTTGGGGAGCAGGAACTTTATATTTTGCCCTTGCGATCCCGACATTGACACTAAGGATATAAAAGAGAATTAGACTTAAAATTGTAACTAGTCCTGCACCTTGAAATTGTTTAATATCAATCATAATTACTCCTTTTTAATTAAATTTAGAAATCCTGCTTGCATAAAACGCTGATCATGGCTGAGAGCTGTTGTGATTTTTAGGTCATTTATAGGGTATATCTTTTTTATCCAGAAAAGCTGATCTCGCCGCCGAGCAAATATACGATCAGGGAATATTGCCATCAGACGGAAAAGTTTACTGTCAAATTGGGATCGGTAGAGGCATCAGGTACGAAGCAGATTGGTTAGCTCGGCGGCTCTTTTAGGGAAAAATTTAAAGAAAGTAAATAATTGCGTATTAATTCAAACTTTTCTAAATATAAATGGCAGAATAGTTAAGAACTCTGATTAAAAACCATGTCTAGATCTCAACGCAACGATAATTTTGTTGACCAAACCTTCACGGTTATTGCTGATACTATACTTAAATTCTTTCCTGCTAGTCAAAAAGAGAAAGAAGCCTTTGCCTATTACCGTGATGGGATGTCAGCCCAAGGCGATGGAGAATATGCCGAGGCACTAGAAAACTATGAAGAGGCATTAAAACTGGAAGAGAATCCCTACGATCGCAGTTATGTTCTTTACAATATTGGTCTAATTCATGCCAGTAATGGTGATCATAATCGAGCTTTAGATTACTACCATCAGGCGATCGACATTAACCCCCGCTTACCACAGGCATTAAATAATATTGCGGTGATTTGTCATTACAAAGGTGAAAAATCAGAAACAGAAGACGAAAAAGAAGAATTTTTTATTCAAGCTACAGAATATTGGGTAAGAGCGATTCGGATTGCCCCAAATAACTACATCGAAGCTCAGAATTGGCTAAAAACCACAGGCAGAGCCGATATTAACGCTTTCTTCTAAAAGTAGAATTTATTTTTCTATGGCATTACTGGGCATCAAAAACAGGGGGAACGGGTTCAAGAGATCTTAAGCATTCACTTAGTTGAATCCATTGCTCTACACTCAAATCTTCAGCGCGTACTTGTGGATTAATCTGGATCGATGCCAATACATTAACCAGGCGATCGCGTTCAATGATCGTCCCTAGGTTATTGCGTAACATTTTGCGTTTAGTGGCAAACCCAAGCTTAATAATAGTTTCGAGAAATTTAGGATCAGAAGCAGGTTGCGGAAGCGATCGCGGTAATAAACACACAACGGCTGAGTCTACCTTGGGTGGCGGCATAAAGGCTTTAGCAGGCACATCACAGATAAACCTACATTCTGCCAAATACTGCACTCTGACACTCATGGCACCGTAGGCTTTATGTCCAGCTTTTGCTACTAAGCGATCGCCAATTTCTTTTTGGACTAGCAACACAATCTGCTCAAACTGCGCCACTGGTTGACTAATCGATCCCAATAGTTTTTCTAATATTGGACTAGTAATGTTGTAGGGAATATTGGCAACTACTTTATTGGCATTTGGCAGAGGTAGAGTAAGAATATCACCCTCAATTAGTTCTAATTTTTGCTCCAGAATTGGTTCAGCAAATTTTTGACGGAGGCTTTGGCAGAGATCTCGATCAATTTCTATGGCTACAAGCGATCGCACTAACGGTAAAAGTTTCACAGTTAAAATACCAGTACCAGGTCCAATTTCTAGAACGCGATCGGTTGGTTGTAAATCGGCAGCTTGGAGGATTTTAGCCAAAGCTTTATCACTTTTTAGCCAATGTTGTCCAAATTGCTTGCGGGGATGAATCATAGAATTAACGATACAATACCTTAATTAAATATTAAAACTGGGTTCAAGAGGAATTAGAGTATCACAGTGGTAGATAACAGTGGCAGATAAAAGTAAAAGTTCCTCTTATCAGGTGCGCCTAGCCCAACAAATAGATGTTCTTAGTATTGCTAATATTTTGGCGATCAGCTTTTACCATAAATACCCACAGTGGTTTTATCCTCTGGCGGTATGGTCACTTTCTTTAGATTTAGGGCTACGACTTTTAGACCCCGATCCCCGTTATGCTTGTTTGATTGCGACTTCTAATTTAGATTTTGAAGCGATCGCCACCCTAGAACTTAGCATCAGAAACATTCCTAGCCTTAACGCTGTTCCTTACCTAAATTGGCAGACATCACCACAGCCATATATTTCTAATCTGGCAGTTCATCCGCAATGGCGCAAACAGGGGATAGCCTTAAAGCTGTTAATGGCTGTAGAACACAAGGTGCGATCATGGGGGTTTAAGTCTATTTATCTCCATGTGATGGACAGTAATCTGGCAGCATTTAATTTGTATCAAGTCTCAGGGTATAAACTTTATAAACTTGATCCCGAATTTCGGCTTAATCCCTTTGCCCGTGACCAAAGATTATTACTGCGAAAATTTCTTTAAAATACAAATTAAAGGGCAAAAACTTGTCCGCCATACAATAAACGGGTGATGCCCTTTTTGGAAAGGTGAGATTTTGCGGCATGGATGAGAGAACTAGGAAATTTAATTACCTTTTGATTGGGCGTAGAAAACCTACGGGCGGCTCGGTGATTATCAAATAGGGGTAATGCTAATAAATTGATTTCCTCAGTTGGCACTTTTCCTAGTTCCTTAAAATCACGCATTGGTCTAGTCACCATTTCCGAGGCTTTATCAACTACCATGTAGCAAATATTGGAAAGCTCGGCGCGCTCCAGAGGTAGGATCGTCAGGATATTGCTGGCTGGCTTGAGTTCTGGATGATTGATGGTAAATTGTTCATCTTCGCTATCGTCTTCTTCTGAGTCCAGTTCTTCGTCTTCATCAAACTCATCATCAATGATATCTTCATGGACTAAATCATGGACTAGGTCTTCGACTATACTTTGATCTTCATCAAAATCTGGGTCAAAGTCGCTTGTTTCTTCTTCCTCTTCCTGAATTAGGTCGATTTCGACGTTACTAATTTCGCTGATGGGCAGTTTTGGAGCGATCGCTGATTCTGATAATTCTATAGTTACAGTTTCGAGCAGTTGTAAATCTAGTTGATCTATTTTTTGATCTAGTTTTTGATTTATAACTGATTTAAGAGGTTTGGGCTGCTTGCTTGGTTTAGTTTGTTTTCTTTGCACTGCTTCCCTATAAGCCTCAGGAGTCATCATTTCTTGTAATAGCCGTAATGTGGTGCTAGTACTTATACCAAACTGTTTGGATAACTGGACAGTTGATAGGTCAGTTTCGCAGTACAGACGTAATATTTCTTGTTTGTCAGCGATCGCAAGTTTGGGGGAGGTCATGGAACTAGGGAAAATTAGAGCTTTTTTTATATTAGCTCTTATGATCAGGTATTCTCCAATTTTTATATTGAGTTGATAGAGTTTGCAACTAAATTGAACTCATTTGTAATGGGCTTGACTAATTTTTTGCCCATTTTTACTAACAAATATGGAAATCGGCTTTATTTTCTTGGCGATCGCATTTATCCTAGGCATTATCTACTTTTTTATTGCTGGGCGTGATTTAGACTATCTCAGTTAGGGTATCCTGAAGTGTTATTGGTTAATAG
>CASBQR010000123.1 GCA_949127865.1 Synechococcales cyanobacterium PMM_0082 | reverse complement strand
TATTTATTACCTATATTTTTCTTTACCCTTTTGGGTGTCAATTATCTGTGTGGCAAGAATTGCAAATTAAATTTGTGAAATACCATGATTTAGAGAAGGATTTAAATTTTATGGAGAAAAACAAATAGTAAAATCTATCCAAAACTCCATATCTGCTAAAAAACTTAATAATGTATCCTGCGATGCATCAAAAGCTAAGTATTTATTACATAATCTGGGCAAACGAATCGGGAGAAAAGTATGCAAAATTCAACAACCCTTGAGCAAAAGCCTTTCCTCGGAGCCTCTGGCAAAAGCAAAATTACTGTAATCCAACCTAATTTTCTTACTCTTAATCAACATACTGCCCTAGAGCTTGAGCATACTGTGGAGTCTTGCTTATCCCTTAAACCCACGTCTAAGATTACCCTTCTAGTTGATATGCAAAACGTTAAATCCATAGATAGTGAAGGTTTAATGACGCTTTTATCAATCCTCAAGATGGCGATCGCCTCTAAAACTAGCTTTGTACTTTGTTCCTTGCAAACTCAAGTTCGCCTCATTTTTGAAATCAGTAAGATGGATCAAACCTTCGCAATTTTTGATAACTATGAAGCTTTAGTTGCTCACATAGAAATGAAAGTGGAGCTAGATTCCTACAACTCAGAAAAGATGCTTGCCTCTGCCTAAAGGCTTAGCAAAATTAAGGATTTAAAATATACACTGAAGCTCCAATACGGGGCTTTTTTATGGCTCAAAACCAGTACATACAGAGTTTTCAAGATCTAAACTTGCGTTGAACTGTATGCTTAATTAAAGAGCGATCGCTCATAGCAAAAGGTAATTAATTATGACTGATACCCCAACCACTCTAACTTATACGCTGGAACAAGTTTTAGAACGGTTTGAGCAAAGAGTCGAAAGACAACTAACGGAGATCAGCCAAAAGCTCAATAGGCTAGAAAGTGGACAAATAGAGCTTGCTGGTCAAATTAAGACTCTTTCGGGCGAAATTAGAACCCTAGTTCAAGGCGGCTGAAATAAGGTTTCACTACAATAATGGCTAACAAAACTAAATCTGCGTAAACTTGTTGCCTAAAATTGAGTATCCAAACTTAATCCGTGTTGTACTAGATGAGAAGTTATCAGGTGAGATTAAAACGCTTCATGAAAAAGTTACAGGAATAGATAAACGTCTCGATAACCAAGAATTTATTAATCGGGGCGTTGTGGTGGCTGTACTTGCGACCGTAATTGGTGGAGCAGCAAAACTATTTGGCTTTTTACCAAATGTCAAACCTTGACTGGACTCTTTAGTTAAAGCAAGTTTTAGGGGTTTTCGATTCTAGCTTGAAAGACAGCGATCACTTAATGATATTCTTAATCTAACTTAAACTTAGCGATCGCTGATCCCGTAACTATAACTTTCTAGAACTTTTTAATTAATGATTAATTAATGAAACTATTTGTTTATCACACGCCTGAATTGACCCCAAAAGTAGGCTTTCCTGATTGTGCGATCGCCGTCGATATTTTAAGAGCCACAACCACAATTTCTACAGCTTTGGCAGCAGGGGCTGAAGCAGTGCAGGTATTTTCAGATTTGGATCAATTGGCGAAAACCAGTGCATTACATCCTGAAGCTTTACGGTTGAAATCGGCAGAACGGGGTGGAACAACCGTTGATGGGTTTGATTTAGGTAATTCACCCTTTGAATATACACCCGAAATGGTCAAAGGCAAACGAATCTTTATGAGTACTACCAACGGCACCAGAGCGTTGCAATGTATTCAATCTGCGCCCATAGTGTTAGCAGCAGCCATGATTAACTTAAGCTCAGTCTTAGCCTACTTGCAAAAAAATCAGCCTCCCGTAGTGTGGATTGTGGCATCGGGATGGCAAGGTAGTTATTCTTTGGAGGATACTGCTTGTGCTGGAGCGATCGCCGCAGGTTTAGACTGGGAATTTGGGAATGATGAAGCAATTTCTGCTAAGTGTTTGTATCAACAATGGAGCGATCGCTTAGAAGATTTATTTCGTCATGCCACTCATGGTCAAAGGTTACTCAAATTAGGCGGGGACTTAGACATTGCCTATTGTGCCTCTATTGATAAAGTCAAAGTCTTACCAAAGCAGATTTCTGCAGGGGTATTAGCTGCGGGAATTATTTAAATCTCTGCTCAACCAATGGAAGCCACAGAAATTCATCAAGCATTTATCGAAATTTTAGAAGGTGTAGTTCTGCCTTCATCGGCACAGCTTGACCAAATTAAAAAGTCTCTAACCCCAAATTCTGAACTAGCTTGCGTTATTTATCCCCGCACCCAAACTGAACTGAACCAAGCGATCGCCCTTGCCAGTAAGCACCAAATCCCGATCTTGACCTCTGATAGTGATCTAAATTGGGGTGGTTTGGTTGATTTCCCAACTATGGGCATTGGGGTTAATAGTTCTCATCTGAATCAATTAATTGATCATGCGGTGGGAGATTTGACAGTTACCTGTGAAGCAGGCATAAAATTTAAGGATTTACAGAATATCTTGGCAAAATCTGGGCAATTCTTGGCGATCGATCCTGCCTATGCTGAAACCGCAACCATTGGTGAAATTGTGAATACTGCTAATACCAACTCTTTCCGTCAGCGCTACGGCGGAATTAGGGATATGCTGTTAGGAATTTCCTTTGTGCGGGCAGACGGAGAATTAGTGAAAGCTGGGGGCAGAGTTGTTAAAAATGTGGCAGGCTATGACCTGATGAAGTTAATGACTGGCGCTTACGGGACTTTGGGCATAATTTCTCAAGTTACTTTTCGGCTTTATCCTCTGCCCCAGAGCGATCGCACAGTAATTATCACAGGGAAAGCAGATGCGATCAATGTAGCAAGGGCAAAAATTTTAACCTCTACCCTCACACCTTGGAGTATGGATATTATTTCTCAAGGGATTTTAATTAAATTGGGTATAAATGCCGAAATAGGCTTAATTATTCGTTTTGGTGGACTGAATCAGGGGGTAGATGAACAAATTAGCAGATTAGCAGCGATCGCTCAGGCATTAAATTTAGAAATTAAGGCTTTAACAGGAAATAAAACTTGGCAAGATATGCAGAATTTGTTTTGGCAAAGCGATCCAGCTATAATTTGTAAAATTGGGACCTTACCCAATCTTGCTGTTACTAATCTTCTAAAAATCTCCTCCAAAACTCCAAGCGTAGCCCTCCAAATTCATGCTAGTTCAGGCTTAGGGATTCTTAAGTATGAAAGCTCTAACATTTCCATTGCCGACATTCAGCAAATTCGGAATTTATTAGTAAGTACAGGTGGGTTTTTGACGGTTTTAGAAGCACCCATTAATTTTAAACAGCAGTTTGATATTTGGGGATATGCTGGTAATGCCACAGGGATCATGTCTGCACTTAAACAAAAATTCGATCCTCAAAATATTCTCAATCCCCACCGCTTTATTTAGGATACTTCCCCTGTGCTTAATGCTTTTTTAAATTTGAATAAGCCCACAGGGATCACTGCCCACGACTGCATTAGCCAAGTTCGGAAGCTTGTCAATCAAAAAAAAGTAGGACATAGTGGCACCCTTGATCCAATGGCTACAGGGGTCTTACCGATCGCTCTCGGTAATTGCACAAGACTACTCAGATTTTTACCCGCAGGCAAAGCCTATAAAGCCACAGTACGGTTTGGCATCACCACAAATACCGATGATACTGAAGGTGAAATCCTTAGGCAACAATCCTGCCCAGATCTCAAATTAAAAGATATTGAACAACTTTTACCCCAGTTTCAAGGCACAATTCAACAACGTCCCCCTGCCTTCAGTGCCATTCAAGTTAATGGTGTGCGGCTATATGATTTGGCTCGGGCTGGTCTCCCCGTCGAAGCCCCAATTCGGACTGTCGAAGTTTATAAAATTGCCGTTTTAGGGTGGCGATCCAGTGATTTTCCTGAACTTGACCTAGAAATTAGTTGTGGTACTGGTACCTATATTCGCGCGATCGCCCGTGATCTTGGGGAAATATTAGGCTGTGGAGCCACTCTATCTGGTTTAGAGCGTACCTTTAGTAATGGTTTTGCGATCGCCAACAGTACTACTTTTGCGGAAATTGCCCAAACTACCGACCAAGAGTATAAAAGTCTAATTGCTCCTGATGTCGCCCTGCAAAATCTTGAAATCATTGACCTGATCCCAGACTCAGCCAAGCGATGGATGCAAGGGCAAATTCTCAACAGCGATCAATTTATTAACCAATTTATTAATCAAGAATCAGAAGATTTTCTTCCTAATAACTATCGGCGTGTATATAGTCAAAGCCAGTTTTTAGGCATTGGTGAAGTGCAGGATCAGCAGAGGCTTGCCCCAGTTGTGGTTTTGCCAGTAACAATTAAGCCTTAAAATACTCTAATGTTATGTTAAGTATCCTAAATTAAATATACAAACGTTCTCTAAACTATACAGCTACAATAATTTATATCACAGCAATAAACTTTGTAATGCAGTCAACCACCACCCAATTACCTGAAGCCCTTGATCGAATTCTTAAAAGATTTCAACGACTTTCAGATCCCAAACAACGCTATGAGCAGTTAATCTTGTACGGACAAAAGCTACCAAAATTTGCTGATAGCGATCGCACTCCTGAAAATAAAGTCTTAGGTTGTGTATCTCAAGTATTTATTACCGCTCAGTTAAATGAACAAAATCAGGTAATTTTTGCTGGAGACTCAGACGGTTTAATTAGTAAAGGTTTTGCAGGATTATTAATCAATGGGCTAAATCATGCAAGCCCCGAAGAAATTTTGAATCTTTCGCCAGAGTTTATTAAAGAGACAGGTTTGATGGTTAGCCTGACCCCCTCCCGTGCCAATGGCTTTTTTAGTGTATTTAAAAATATGCAAGCAAAGGTTAGAGAATTAACCATAGCCAAGTAAATTTTACTTTAAATTAATGTAGGGGCAGCTTACCTATATTGGCTTGGGGTTTGCCCAATTTAAGGATGATTTATAGGGACTAACTCATGGGCTAGTATATGCCCAAATAGCTCTCCATCTTTGAAATGTGCAACTACTGATCATCATTGGGTACCAAAGGACTTTGAGCGGAGTGCCTAATAAAAAGAATCTGTACTGTATTTTCTATCACAGTGAAAAGTATTTTATAAGTGTTGTTTCCCCTTCCATAGATCAGTAGTCTAATTTCTTCTTCAAAAAAGTCATTCTCAAAGGCAAGGGAACAACGGAGAGGCATTTGTTCTAGGGATAAAATCAATTTATACAAGCCTTCTAGCCAACTTCTTGCTTGACGTGGGGAATAGTTACTAACCCAAAGGTATGCTTCTTTAATTCCTTGTTCTGCCTCGGATTGAATGATGACTTGATATCTTGAACTCATTAAACTTTATCCAATTTCTCAAACATTTCAGCAAAAAAATCTTCTGCTTTTTTGCCTTGCCCTTGATTCATTTGGTCTATGCCTCGTTTAATACCTTTGATTGTTTCTAGCAGTTCTGCCGCTTCCAAAAGCTCTTGATATGACTGGGCATCCTGTATAACTAATTCGGCTTTACCATTGACGGTTAAAACAAGAGGGTGTTTTGTCTGCTTCAGATTTTCGACAAATTCACTGGTATTGCGCTTAAATTCGGTGAGGGAGCGAATATCTTTGGTAAGGTCAAGCATTGTTTTAGCATTTTATACGCATTTAATTCTATGCTACTATAACTCATAAGGAAGTGAGGTTGTATAGGCGATCGCCTTTTCCTTTAAAAATACTGATTTTCAAAATGAATTGGGTTGTTAGATTTCACTGAGACTTTACGCTAACAAAATGTTTTAATCCATGTTCTAGCCAATAAGTCTTACAATTTGAGCAATAGCCTTATATTCCTTGATATGACAGTACCCTCCGAATCTAGCTTAGAACAAACTCAAGAACTATTGCGATCGCTACGCCGTAAAGAAGGAAACTGGGTACAGTGGGGACAAACTTGTCAAAAATTGCAAAAATCTGGGTTTAACCCTCAAACTATTTTTGAAGAAACAGGGTTTGAGCCAATTCAGCAAAATCAAGTTATTGTAGCTGCTCAAGTATATGGGGGTTTAGAAACCAATCAGGCAAGCGATCGAGTACTTACCCACTTTGCTCAAAAAGGTAGTGATAGTCTTTATGAATTAAGGATCTTAAATCAGTTAGAACGGGTGGCTGCGGCTGAATTTTTAGTGGAAAAAACGATTGATTCTGAAGGTGCCCACGAGTTAGCAAAAGCAATTAAAGACTTTTCCCGTTTGTCTAAATTTCCTGAAGGATTTTCCGATCATCCTGGGGATACCATTGCCTATCAGTGCTGGAAAAATGCGCGCCAAAAATCAGATCTCCAAGAGCGATCGCGCCTCATTGCTAAGGGTTTAAACTTTGCTCATAGTATTCCTGCCCGTCAGCAAATAGAAAAACTACTTACGGATTTCTCAGTTAATAAAGCCCTTTCTGCCCCTCGTCTTCCCCTTTATCGTCCTGATGAAGATACAGAATCTCCTCGCATTATTCCCGTAGCGGGTAAGATGCCAATTTCTAAAGCAGATTTTATGGCGGTACCGATGAGTAATGAACTGGGCAAATTTCGCCTAGTCAAGTTCTCTGGTACAGGTGTATGGGTGGCAATTCCTAGTTGGCAAGTAATTTTAGAAGCCCAAGATGCGATCGCCCTAATTACCGATAGTGAATATTTAATTCCAGAATCTAGCTCCGAGGAAATTTTAATAATCGTAGATCGGGCGCAACGGGACTGGCAAGTCGATAGCTATTTTCTGATTGAACAGGATGGAGAATTAATATTTCAATGGTTTCCTGAACCACCCACCGAGAAGCTTTTAGGTAGAATGATTTTAGTGCTTCGTCCCAAAAAAGTTTTAGATGAAGATTTTAGAAAAGATTTGTGGCAATTAGAAGAATAGCGATCGCTAGGAGAAAAATAATCATGGAATCACTACAAACATTCCCATTATTAGTTGATACCAGTCGCATAACTCTTAGACTCAACCACAATGAGTTTGAACAACTATGCCAAGATAATCCCGAACTTCGACTAGAGCTATCAGCCACAGGAGAATTAATCGCAATGACACCAGCCGCCTTGGAAAGCTCAGGGAAAAATTTTGACTTAGCGGCACAGGTCGCTTACTGGAACTTAAAGACCAAACAGGGAAGAGGGTTTGATTCTTCTGGTGGCTTTACACTGCCATCTGGGGCTGTTAAATCTCCCGATGTGACATGGATTCAAAATTCCAAACTGGTAAACCTATCCTTTGATGTGACCTTTCCTATAGTCGTTCCTGATTTTGTGATCGAGCTGCGATCGAAAACAGATAACCTCAAAACCCTCCAAGCCAAAATGCTAGAGTATCAAGCCAATGGCGTACGGTTAGGCTGGCTCATTAATTCCCAAAATAATGAAGTAGAAATTTATAGATTAGGGCAGGAGGTCGAAGTTCTGCAATCTCCACGCACCTTAAGCGGTGAAGATGTATTGGCAGGATTCATCCTAGATTTAAGCTCAATTTTTGATTTCCCTAACTTAGAGGACAAATCGAAGCAGTAAATCTAGTGCTTTTATGCACTTCAACTCAATTCTAAAAATCATAAATCCCCCTCGTTTTGGCGATCGCTTCCCTAAATTTTCTATAATGATCAATATTAAGTTTTATTAATATCATGCATCAACAAATAGACAAAATTGAATACCTTCCTGCGGGTGGGAATGATCCAAACTATTTTGATCCTAAGGAAGCATGGTATCCCGTTAGTTATATTGCCGACTTAGATCGTACTAAGCCCACGGCTTTTACCTTATTGGATCAAGATTTAGTAATTTGGTGGGATCAAAATACTTGGCGCACCTTTGCCGATCGCTGCCCCCACCGTTTAGCCCGTTTATCGGAAGGAAGAATTGCCGATGATGGTTTAATTGAATGTCCCTATCATGGTTGGGCTTTTAGCGGTGATGGTCAGTGCGATCGCATTCCTCAACAACCAGAAGGAGGTACTGCCCATACTTCACCTAGAGCCTGTGTGAAATCCTACGCAACTACCACTGCCCAAGGCTTATTATTTGTGTATTTGGGGGGAAATGCTCAGCAAGTTAAGGTTCCTATTATTGATGCTTTAGAGCGATCGCCCGATGAGTGGGTTTTATTAAATACCTTTCGAGATTTACCCTATGATGCCTCAACCCTTTTAGAAAATGTCCTAGATTCTAGCCACCTGCCCTTTACCCATCATAAATCCGTGGGAAATCGAGCTAATGCTGCCCCTGTGGAGCTAGAACTTGGACAATCTGGGAAAGCAGGCTTCACAGGAATTTGGGCAGAGGGACCCCGCAAAGGCACTCTAGGCAAGCAAGATACGGTTTTTATTGCTCCCAATATGATGTGGCACGATTTAACTTCCAAACAATTTGGAGTGACCATGACCGTGGTTTATGCTACACCGATGCGGAAGGGTGAATGTCGATTATTTGCCAGATTTCCATTTCAGTTTTCTTCTAAAATTCCGAAATTTCTGATTAAGCTCACGCCCCAGTGGTATTCCCACATTAGTCAAAATGCCATCCTCGAAGACGATCAGATTTTTTTACACCATCAAGAGCGTTATCTGGAATTACAAAAAGATAATTTTGCTAAGGCGTATTATTTGCCAACCAAAGCGGATTTATTTGTCACTGAGTATCGAAAATGGTTAACTCAGTTTAAGGCTGATCCCTTTGCTGGTCAGGGTTTACCTCCCGCTCAATCTAAGACCATGCTACTCGATCGCTTTCACAGTCATACCATCCATTGCCAAAGCTGTCGTACTGCTCTTAAAAATATCCAACGCTTAAAACTTTTAATTATGGGCTTCGGAGCGATCGCTTTAATTGCCGCCCTAGTTCTAAGCCTGAAATATTTAGTAGCGTTAGTAATTCCTTTAGTGCTTATTAGTTGGCTAGTATTGAGTAACCTAGAGCAGAAGTTTTATTATGGGCAAGAAATCCCCGCTCGTAATAAATAGTTAGTTGGCTAATAGAAATTTGATTCTAGAGAGAATCGATCAAACCGTAGAGATTTTGGGGGCAAGTTCCATCAAAAAGCGCAGAGCTTTAGCAATATAGATGGCGCACACCGCAGGAGAAGTTTCATAAAACGATCGCCACGCTAGCCCCTTTTGCAAATCATAGGTTTGACTATCATCAGGATGTTGATCCAACCAAGCCAGACGGACTCCATGCCCTATGAGAACATCTAAAACAATATAATCAGAAATTTGCAGGTCAGGATTTTGCTGGGCGATCGCAGCTAGTTCAATTAATGCCTCTGTATTAACTTGACGATATTCAGGAGCTTGGATTTTATTTAATAGATGTTCAATTCTCAGGGCAAAATTTTTCTCCCCCGCCGTCATTTCTGCCAAAATTATTTCACTATCAAGGCGATTGCGGCGGTCGAGTTTATCCCCAATTACAATGCCCTTACAGTACTGCATCACCTGCCATACTTGCGGATAAAACCCTTTCGGTACTCGGTTTAGCCCCCCATCTCTTTGCCGTTGCAGTAACCAATAGGATGTTTCTCTACTTCCTATTTGAGTTTCCGCAGTTTGGAGATGATCAGTTTGAACTGAAGTAATATCAGGAGAAATTACCCACTTAATCTCTTGCTGCACATTGGCATGTAATGATTCTTGGCGAAATAAGGTTTGATTAAGATTATCGTAACCCACTAGCACCTGACGTAATCGGCTTTTGACTGCAAACGGACTTAAACCCATGAGGTGTTCGTATGCTTCATCTTGGGTAACTTGTAATTCCTGCGCCAAATCACTGGTAATTAATAGAATTATGTATCCCACCCGCAGGGTTAATAAGCCATCACATAATTCTGGTTCAGCTTTAATCAGAAGACTGAGATAGATAATAATTTCTTGAGTAAGCGATCGCTCTCGAATATCAGCACTGCGGAACTCTTCAATTTTAGCCATCACCTCTATCGAAGGAATGGGATCGACAATTAAAGAAGCTTCACTATAGGATTTACCCACCGCAATCTGTTTGCCCTGAATTAAAATACTCGTCACCGCCTCCCCTAAGCCAATATCCATTTTTCCCATCAAGCCCGCCGCCCGCCGAATGATTGTCCATAGCAGCCACTGCCCAGCTTTGGTATAAACTTCATTTAGTAAATCAGCGATCGCTAAATATTCACCATGTAACCTCGTATCAAATTCCTGTCCCCGCAGTTGAGTCAGAGTTTCCAGTAGATCGATTTGTTCATAAAGATTTTTTGATTCTTTCAACTGTGATAGTAATTGCGATAGATCTCGTTCTGATTCTAGTAAAAATTCTTGGGTATGGGATAGGGGATAGTTAGAATTAATATCAGTCTGTAAAAATTTTGAAATTGGATTCACTTCTGTTAGAGCTGATTCTGCAAATTCAGAATCATGGATAAAGTCAATGCGTTCCGTTGCCGAGGTAATCAGAAGTT
>CASBQR010000122.1 GCA_949127865.1 Synechococcales cyanobacterium PMM_0082 | reverse complement strand
TAAGTATTTTGACTTATGTCTTTGTTTAAACCAATGGGAATAACTAATAAATTAGAAAACTCCTACTGTGAATTGTCTACTCAGTTTTGCCTAGATGGAGAATTTCTAGGATTAATGGCAGTCGATGGTTACAAGCTTAAATATCTAGGTTTGAGAAATACTTCCACCGATTTTATAATTAAGGTGCCTAAGGAATATAGAGGAGAAATTGTGCGAACCTATACCGTAGGCGATCGCATTCAAGTCAGAGGGATAAAAACTGGAGAAAAACTAAAGGCTGTTAACATTACCAAAACCGAATCCTTAATTCAATCTCCTCGATCTCCTCAGACTACTAACATCCCACCCAAGTCCTCACAACTTAAAATTTTACTGTGTCAAAAATCAGACTGCTGTCAAAAAGGAGCCAAAGAAATCTATGCAGGTTTTCAGCAAGAACTAGCAAATCGTGAACTAAGCGATCGGATTATCCTCAAATCTACAGGTTGCCTTAAGCAATGTAAACAAGCTCCAAATATAATATTACAGCCTGAAAATTCTAAGCTTGGCAGAGTGAAAATATCCCAAATTACAGAAATTGTCGATAAATTAGAGAAAAAATTAAGTAAGTAGCTTTTCACTTTTACTCACAACTGATTCTCTTTTTTTAAGCCTAATTCTGTACTCCACCAAATCCAATAAATCAATAGACCTTGCAAAGGTAAGCGCAGCCATAGCAACGGTAAAGGTACATCAAAACCAATCTGCTCATAATTCACCACCATATTAATATTGGCAGGAAACACCGCCACCATTAATGCTACTAACCCATAGCCTGCAAGAACTTGTACTGGTAGAATGAGGATACCAATCCCTCCTAAAATTTCAAAAACCCCACTGATATAGACCAACTCTAGGTGAGCAGGTAAATAGGGCGGCATAATTTTTACATACACTGGAGCGATCGCAAAATGCAAAATTCCAGCACCAATGAAGAATATAGCTAAAACAAGGCGAGATATTAGTTTGTAGTTCATATTTAGGCACTGGTAGCTTTGTATGTGACATTATAAATTATTACTGTGTGAGAACCAGAGGGATAATGGGTTGTCCTCTAAAAACATAGGTTAATGGACTGTGTTCGTAGCCTTGCCCTTGCTGCAATCAGAATGAAGTACATCCCATGTCATGTAATGACTCAATCTCGTGGTTTACGGATAATCCTGCATTGTCGCCGATGTGACATATATTACAATAAGACCTTAGCAGCAAAGGCTACCAAAGAAGTAGCTATAAGAGTTTTGAGCATGAGTAAATTTCCTTAAACATCTAGGAAATTCTACCCCCCGAACAATTTCGTCAAGTGCTTACAATGTTAAACGTTCCTATTTCAGAAGTTAGACAGTTAGATCGGCTTGATATTAAGAATGTTATTCTGTAATAAATATATCCATATTGACCTATGACTAGCACTCCTCCGACTCTGACCTATTCCCTTGAAGAATTTTTATCTCGTTTCGAGCAGAAGATGGATAGACAATTTGCTGAGGTTAATCAAAAAATGGACAGGCAATTTGCTGAGGTTAATCAAAAAACAGACAGGCAATTTGCCGAAGTCAATCAAAAAATGGACAGGCAATTTGCCGAAGTCAATCAGAAACTAGAAAAAATTGATTCTCGTCTTGATAAAATAGACGATCGCCTTAATAAGCTAGAAGTTGGGCAGG
This sequence comes from Synechococcales cyanobacterium PMM_0082, assembly GCA_949127865.1. Classification (GTDB taxonomy): domain Bacteria; phylum Cyanobacteriota; class Cyanobacteriia; order Pseudanabaenales; family Pseudanabaenaceae; genus PCC-7502. The sequence goes on along the minus strand of CASBQR010000122.1, from coordinate 14,253 downwards.
CTCAACTTTCGGGGGAGATTAAAGCTTTGGATGAGAAGTTTACGGGCGAGATTAAAGCTTTAGATGAAAAAGTTACTGGGGAGATTAGAACTCTAGATGAAAAACTTTCAGGAGAGATTAGAACCCTAGATGAAAAGGTGAGCGGTATTAGTAAACGCTTGGATAATCAAGAATTTATCAATCGGGGAATTTTGGTATCAGTGATTATTGCCTTAATGGGAGGAGCCGCCAAGTTGTTTGATATACTCCCCCTGAATAAAACATAGATTTACAAACAAGCTTAAAAGTAAACTCCATACAAAATTAATGCGATCGCTAGTGGCTATTTCTTGAAAATTAGCTGGAAGTGATGCTATAAATTAACTTTATCAAGTGCAAGATATGATTACAGCTGCTATCGTTTACATCTTAATATCAGTTCTGCTCATCGTGGCATCAGCGCTGATTTTTCTCAAGGCATTACGGTATCTAAAGCAGGATAACGGGATCAAGCGGACGGAGGTTCTATCTCCAAATTCTGAGAGTTTTGGCGAGCTTAAAAATCGAGAAGAAATTGTTGCCGAGCTTGAACGGCAGTTTCGGAGTAGCCCATCTGCTGATATTTAATTGTTTTGCTGAATATTAAATTAGAGGTTATGGGTAATCAATATCCTCAAGAGGCGTCGGGGTTTGCCGAACGGCGGCGACAGCGCAAGCAAGAACTACGTCAAGATTTCTTTAAAGATAAATCTCCTGCCCTCAAAATGGCATGGCGAATTGTGGTGTCTGCGGGCTTACTTGGTCTGGGCGTGTGGGTTGTGTCTCTGCCATTGTGGAATATAACTAGTCCTAATCAAATTGAGGTACAAGGAACTCGATTACTTTCAGCCAAACAACTAAAGGACAAAATTAAGATTGAGTATCCCCAATATATCTTTAAGTTGCGACCTCAGGCGATCGCCACTCAATTAGAAGCAAAAGTACCTGTTTATAATGTCGTAGTGAAGCGTTCTCTATTTCCCCTAAGAGTAAGTGTGATCGTGCAAGAGCGTGAGCCTGTCGCAACTGCGAGCTTAAATGGGAAGACAGGATTTATAGATGCAAAAGGAGTTTGGATAGCGGCATCTAGTTATCCTAATAGTATTAAAAAGCCAGAAATACTTGTGGTTGGAGCTAATCAAAATGTTTTAGGAATCTGGAGAAAACTCTATAGCCAGATTAGTCGTAGTCCTGTAAAAATCTCTGTGTTGGATTTTCGCCTGCCCAATAACTTAATTTTAACTACGGAATTGGGGCTAGTGTATACGGGAGAATATACCTACAGCAAAATGGAAAAGCAAATTAAAATGTTGGATCGTTTGCGATCGCTACCTAAAAGCTCTGCCAAACTTAAATATACGCACATAGATTTAATTAATCCTGATTACCCTGTGGTGGATGGAGTGACTGCGCCTCTGCCCGATCTAAAACCAAATCCTTAGTTGTTTTTAGGGATATTTGAGGTTATAGGTAAAACTTTAGAAATTTAGTATTAATTTGATCAAAATTTGGCTGGCATTAATAGTTTTAGTTTTAGCAGATTCTGCTGGCAACTTGTTCCTAACTCGTGGCATGAAAGATGTTGGGGCTATTTCTACATTAAATCCTCGTGAACTCTGGAAAGTCTTAGTAAAAGTTTTGAGTAGCCCACTTTTAAGAATGGGGATAATTTGTATGGCAATTACTTTTTTTATGTTTATTGCACTTCTAAGCTGGGCAGATTTAAGTTTTATCATACCTGCAACTGCCCTAACTGAACCAGTAAACATGCTGGGAACAAAGTATATACTCAAGGAAAAAGTAACAAAAGTGCGGTGGATTAGTACATTTTTAATCTGTGTGGGGTTAGTTTTAATTTCATTACCCGCCTAATTAATTACGGATAACCCTCTTTAAGGGAACTAGGCTGCGATCGTATAATCAACAAACCTGAGTTAGAAGATATCTAAATCTCAGGTAGACTCAGCAATTTTCAATACCAACTCTTTACTAAATTTAAGATCAGGAGATTTAGACTATGCTTGAACAGGGAACGATTAGCATTCATACCGAGAATATCTTTCCCATTATCAAGAAAGCTCTTTATTCAGAGCGAGATATTTTTTTAAGGGAATTAATTTCAAATGGAGTTGATGCCACTAGCAAACTGAAGATGGTTTCCTATGCTGGTGAGACCACTACAGAAGTTCCAGAGCCAGAGATTAGTATTACAGTTGATAAAGAAAAGAAGACTATTACTGTAACTGATAATGGCATTGGCATGACCGTAGATGAAGTTAAAAAGTATATCAATCAAGTTGCTTTTTCTAGTGCTGAAGAATTTATTCAAAAATATACTAATACTTCTAATGATAGCCAACAACAGATTATTGGGCATTTCGGTTTAGGGTTCTATTCGGCGTTTATGGTGGCTGCCCAAGTTGAAATTGATACTCTGTCTTACAAGCAAGGCGCAGAGGCGGTACATTGGTTCTGTGATGGTTCTACAGCTTTTACTCTAACTGGAAGCGATCGCACCACAGTCGGCACAACTATCACGCTAAAAATGCAAGATGATGCGGAAGAGTTCCTAGAAAATGGAGAACTTCGCCGTATTATTCGTAACTATTGTGACTTTATTCCCGTCCCCATTAAGCTCAATGATGAAGTCGTTAATCGCCAAAAGGCATTATGGAATCAGGCACCTAGTTCTTTAACAAAAGAGGATTATTTAGAATTTTATCGTTATCTTTATCCATTTCAAGAAGATCCTTTATTTTGGATTCACTTAAATACTGACTATCCTTTTATTATTAAAGGTATTCTTTATTTCCCTAAACTCAAAGCTGATATCGATCCCAACAAAGGGCAGATTAAACTTTTCTGTAATCAAGTATTTATTAGTGATAATTGTGAAGAAGTTATTCCAAAATTCCTTTTACCCCTCCGTGGTGTAATTGATAGCTCTGATATTCCGTTGAATGTATCTAGAAGTTTCTTGCAAGGCGATCGCAAGGTCAGAAAAATTCAAGATTACATTGCTAAAAAAGTTGGCGATCATCTTAGTAATTTGTATGCAGATCAACGGGAAGAATTCCTCAAATGTTGGCAGGATATTAGCCTATTCATGAAATTTGGGGCAATGAATAGTGATAAGTTCTACAGCCAAGTTAAAGAGATCATGGTCTATGCCACTAGCTTTATGGATTCTGAGAACAAAAGTGAATATGGCAATTACACTACTCTGCAAAAGTATGTGGAACGGAATAAAGAGCAACATGAAAATCAAGTCTTTTATACTTCCGATCCTGTTGCCCAAGGAACCTATGTGGATTTACACAAAGCCCAAGGTTTGGAGGTAATTACCCTAGATTCATTTATAGATAGTCATTATATTCATTTCCTCGAACGGGAATTTAGTGATGTTAAGTTCTCACGGGTTGATTCTGAACTGAGCGATCGCCTGATCAATCAAGATGCTAAAGCTGAGCTAGTCGATCCTAAAACCAATAAAACTAAGAGTGATCAATTACAGGAAATCTTTAGAGCAGCTTTACATAATCCCAAGTTGGTAATTCGGACAGAAGCTTTGAAGTATGAAGACCCCGCCTCGGCACCACCCGCCATGATTTTATTACCTGAGTCGGCACGGAGAATGCAGGAAATGGCAGCATTAATGCAACAGACTAACGCCCCCTTCCCTGAAGATCATATTCTCTTGGTGAATACATCTCATCCTTTAATGGAAAACCTGTTAAATCTAGATCATAGTGTCATTCTTTCTGCTACAGGGCAACCTTCAGAATCTAAAGAATTGGCTAATCTGATTTGCAATCATGTGTATGACTTGGCTTTAATTGCGCAAAAAGGCTTTGATGCTAATGGAATGAAGGCATTTTTAGATCGATCTAATAAGCTACTGCTCCATCTCGCTAAGGCCTAGAAGTTTCACTCTTAAAAGTTTAATTTTTAAGCTGCTATGCCCCAAGTTTTTATGCAAATTTTCCATAATGAGAATTGCTGTATTCTAAGATTCGACATTGCAATGTTAAGAATGCTATATTAGAGAGCCTAAAAATATCTATATGTAATCCCATGACAAAACGTACTCTTGGTGGTACCTCTCGCAAAAAAAGACGTACTTCTGGCTTTCGTGCCCGTATGAAATCTCACACTGGTCGGGCTGTAATCAAAGCTCGCCGTAGTAGAGGTCGTGTGCGCTTAACCACCGTTTAAAATGCTTGTAAATACTGATTATTGTGCTGACTGCTCCTAATCGTCTAAGGCGGCGAGAAGACTTTGCTATTATTTATGCTAAAGGCGATCGCTACCATGGAAAATACCTGAAACTTAGGGTTTACAATACTAAAAATCTGGAAGCTCAGGTTCAAATTGGTATTGTCGTCAGTAAAAAGTTCAGCAAAAAAGCAGTGGTACGTAATCGAATTAGAAGACAGCTACGCGAAATTTTTCGGACTTTTCTGCCACAATTAAATCAAGTCGTAAATCAAGGTTTTCAAATTGTTATAACCGTTGTTACGGTTTCCTCTATACCCAACTACTCGGAATTGCAGGAAGATTTAACTAATTTACTTAACAAAGCGCAAGTTTTACAGAGTGATTATTCAGAAACAATGATAAACAACTAAACATGGAATAAAAACATGGCAGTTAAAGAAGAAATATTCTATGAGGGTGGTCCTCACATTGGAGACTTAATTATCGGGATCTTAGCGGGATTCTTTATTATTACAATTCCTGTTGCCGTAGGAGCGATCGTGCGAGCTTTATGGTTAAGATACAGTATTACTAGTCGTAGAATTACGGTTACTGGTGGTTGGTTAGGTCGGCAACGCATAGATATAGTCTATGCTGAGATTCTTAAGGTTGTCATTGTGCCTAGGGGCATTGGCAGTTGGGGTGATATGGTATTAACTCTTAAAGATGGTTCACGCTTAGAAATGAGAGCAGTACCTAATTTCCGTAAAGTATATGAATTTGTAGAGTCCAAATTAACTCTCAAAGCTCAAACTTCTAGCGGTGCTCTTGGGGCAGTTTAGAAAATAAAAGTCAAATTAACTATATGGATTTTGGTATAGGTTTTCTCTCAAATAACGTCATGTTGCCAATCTTGGACTTCTTTTATGGTAAGTTTCCAAGCTATGGGCTGGCGATCGTGGCACTTACGTTAGTGATTCGCGTTGCCCTGTTTCCTGTGAATGCTAACCAGCTTCGCAATATGCGGAATATGAAAATTGCTAATCCGATCATGCAAAAGCGGATTAAAGAAGTACAGGAGCGCTACAAGGGTGATCCAACAAAGCAGCAACAGGAAATGGGTAAGGTAAATTCTGAAAACTTTAAAGAGTTTGGGAATCCTTTGGCTGGCTGCTTACCTGCACTGTTGCAAATGCCGATTTTATTTGCTTTATTTGCCACTCTAAGGGGATCACCCTTCTCTGACATTAACTATGCTGTTAATTTTCAAGTGGCTCCTACTCAAATTGAGTCCCAAGCTTTTACAACTCCCACTCAAAATATTTACTTTGCTGATCGCGTTCATTATCCCGTCCAAGCAACTGTAACCACTGGGACAAACTTAGCGGTAGGGGCAGAAACCAAGGTAGCATTGCAAGCGGTAGAAGCCACTAAGATTGAAAGCTTTGCTGAAGTAAGCTCAAAGTTTCCTGAAATTGATCTGGCTCCCAAATGGCAGGTTACCAAAGGCGAAGGCATAGTTGAAGTTTTACCCGATGGCACTGTACGGGCATTAAAAGAAGGCGAAGCTACGGTGCAAGCTACGATTCCGGGGCTGGCTGCTAGTAAAGGATTTCTGTTTATTAAGGCATTGGGCGAAGTTGGGGTGTCTAATCCTGACGGAAGTCTCAAGTTAGATATTTTGGGGATGATCCTAGCGTTTGGGATTAGCCTTTATATTAATCAAAATATTTCTGGAAATAAACCTAGTGGCGGTGCGGATACTCAACAGCAAGATACGATGAATAAGATTACCCCAGTGATTTTTTCAGGGATGTTTTTATTCTTTCCTCTACCTGCGGGGGTTTTACTCTATATGCTGGTTGCTAATATTTTTCAAACCATTCAGGCTTTTATAGTTTCTAAGGAGGCATTACCTGAAAATCTCCAAAAATTAGCAGAGGTAGGTATTGTTTCTAGTCCCGAAGCGATCGCTCCAACTACCTCTAAGCCAGCTAAGTTACCAATCAAAGCTGAATCTAAAGTTAATAAAAATAAAGATGAAGTTAATTTACCTTTTGAGCCTGGTAATTCATCAAAAAAGAAAAAGAGCTAGTTACTCCCTTTCCAATTAAAGCTTACTGGTATTCGGGGGTGTGGGGCGGCGCTGACTTCTGCTAAATAAGGGTTTCTACCCCTTAACCCCATTTCAGTTAACTATATTCTTACAATAGGAAGGGAGTATGATCACGGAACCCGAGTTAAGGTCGCAGTCAGAATTAGGGGAAAAGTGGCTAACACAGCTACTAGAAATGTTGGGTTATCCTGCTGTAGTCAATATAGCAAATGAGGAAGATAACTCTCGTTGTGGCTGTTCCCTTGTGATTGATCATAGCAATTTCAGTCCCCATCAAATTCAAGCTCTAACTGGTGCTGATGGGGTCACTATTGATGCCCTCCAGCATTTAGCAAATACTTGCCTTAATGCTCATTTATCTTCTAGTGGGTTTTTCTATGTAATTGAGTTAAATGACTATCGAAAAGAGCGTCAAGTAGTTTTAGAGAAAATTGCCCAAGAGGCGATCGCTTATGTCACAGCACATCAAGAAGACTACTCAATTAAAAATCTATCTGCAGCAGAGAGACGACAGATACATATGTTTTTTGAAGACTACCCGCATATTGAAACCTTTAGTGAAGGTAAAGAACCGAGCCGTTTTTTGGTAGTGCGCCTGAAAAAATCCGAATAATTTCAATCTCTTTCAATCTAAAGTAGTGGAAACCTAATGGAAAAAATATATATTCCGCAATTAGCAAAAGCTGTAGATGCAACTGAGGTGATTGAGGTTAAAGAATTTATTAAAGACTTAGATACCCTTACTCCTGTACAAGGAGTAGTTAAGGTAAAACATCAAGGCTCGTTTTTAGAGGTTAAAGCTGAAGCCTTTACGATTATGACTTTGACTTGCGATCGCACCCTGACTCAATTTAATCACCGCCTAGCCATCAATGCATCAGAGCTAATTTGGCTAGAAGAGCCTACAAATGGCAGAAAATACGCCAAAGAACAAGAAGTTGACTTAGAAGATCTACTAGAAACCCTGCCCCCAAATGGTTATTTTGATGTGGCAGTGTGGTTATACGAGCAGTTATCTTTAGCAATTCCCTTTCAAAAAATTGCCCCAGATGCTCCTGAACTGGGGGTGATTTTGGATAGATCTGCCAGCAAAGACCAGAATATAGATAAACGTTGGGCAGCATTAGGTAGCTTGCAAATTATAGACTCTGACTAAAATTTGTAATTATAGTTAGTGATTGAAATCACCATTAATCAAACCTAAATTCACGAACTGCATTAGCGATCGCTCACAGTTTTAAACTCACAATCCAGAGATAGTAAACAGGTACTTAATATCTGAATATTAAAAAAATGATTGTGAAATTAGTAGATACGAGCAATATTGAAATTTCAGTTTTGGGACAAAGAATGCGGGCAATTAGTTATTTAGGTCAAGCCTTTGTGCCAACTAACTTAGCAGGGGAGATTAAACAATTAATAACTGCCTGCCGCCGTGATTTAGATATGGGATTAATGTCTATGGTTGTTGAGGAACAAAATACTTTTAGATTGTGGGCATCGGTGCCAAAGGAAATGCAAATCTAAAATTTTGGGAAAATTCTCTGGACTAATCATTACTTAGATCCCTAAAAGGTATGTAAAATTAACTAATTACATCAAATACATAGCAAGTTTTCCATGATCTACGAAATTTTCATGCCCGCTTTAAGTTCTACGATGACCGAAGGTAAAATCACTGCTTGGGTTAAATCTGTTGGGGACAAAGTAGAAAAAGGTGAAACAGTCCTAGTTGTTGAATCCGATAAAGCCGATATGGATGTGGAGAGCTTTTATGAAGGCTACTTGGGGGCGATCGCTGTACCTGCTGGAGAAACTGCACCTGTAGGAATTGCCTTGGGCTATGTAGCTGAAACTGAAGCGGAAATTGCTGATATTAAGTCTAAACTCGCTCAAAAACCTGAACCTGTTGTTGCATCTAATGGTGCTAGTGCTACTTCTGCTATTCCTGAATTGGTGGTAGTTAAAGCCGAAACCGTTATTAAAAGCGATCGCCTGATTGCATCGCCAAGGGCAAAACGCATTGCCAAGGAGAATAACTTAGATTTATCCAAAATTAATGGCTCAGGCTTAAATGGCAGAATTACCGAGCAAGATGTTACCGCCCTTTTAGAAATTACACCGACCAAAGTAGCAGTAAAAGCACCAGAACCGATTACTCCTGTTATAACTGCTCCTAAAGTTGCTTACACCCCTCAGCTTGGTACGACTAAACCCCTCACAACTCTGCAAAATGCTGTTGTTCGCAACATGAATGTCAGCCTAGGCATTCCCACTTTTCGTGTAGGATACACAATTACCACCACAGGCTTAGATGAGCTTTATAAACAAATTAAATCTAAGGGCGTGACTATAACAGCACTTTTGGCAAAAGCTGTGGCGCTAACCTTGCAAAAACATCCATTAGTTAATGCTAGCTTTAGCGATCAGGGCATAGTTTATAAATCGGATATTAATGTGGCGATCGCTGTAGCAATGGAAGATGGTGGGTTAATTACTCCTGTCTTACCCAAGGCAAACGAAAGCGATATTTATAGCCTTTCTCGCCATTGGAAATCCTTAGTTGAGAGGGCTCGGGCTAAACAATTGCAACCAGAGGAATATAATTCTGGTACTTTTACTATCTCTAACTTAGGGATGTTTGGAGTTGATCGCTTTGATGCTATTTTGCCACCTAATACTGGTGCAATTCTAGCTATAGGTGGATCTCAGCCTCAAGTAGTTGCAACAAAAGATGGAGCGATCGCTGTCCGTAACCAAATGCAAGTTAATCTCACTGCCGATCACCGTATTATTTATGGAGCTGATGCCGCTAAGTTTTTACAAGATCTAGCTAAACTCCTAGAAACCGATGCTCAATCTTTGGTTTTATAGAATCTGTTTCCTATAGCAACTCATAAGTAAGGGGGAATTATCCCCTTTTCTCCTAATTTCCAATAATTATCTATCTGCTAGCAAGATTAAGGATCACAAAATCAGAACGTAGGTAGGGACTTGGATCAACAGCTACCTTATTAATCATCACTTCAAAATGTAGGTGTGGACCTGTACTTCTGCCTGTACTGCCAACTTCAGCAATAAGCTGCCCTTGGCTGACCTCCTGCCCTTTAGATACCAGTATGCGACTGGCATGAGCGTATAGAGTCAAAGTTCCATCAGGATGTCTTAATTCCACAAAATTACCGTACCCGCCATCGTCCCAGCCCGCATCATTCACAATGCCTTCTGCCGCAGCTAAAATCGGAGTTCCAGTCGGAGCGGCAATATCAATCCCCTTATGTAATGTTCTTACCCCTGTAACGGGATGAATCCGCCACCCAAAGGGGGAACTAATTTGACCTATGGCGGGCATGATAAAAGTAGTGGCAGTATTTTGAATGGCAGCCGCAACTGTTGTAGGAAATTGAATTGACCACCGACTAGGCGATTTGGCTTCCATGCGGAGGGGTTGCTGATCTAATAAATCTACATTAAAGTCAGGGGCAAATTCTACTACTAATCTTGTGGTAATAGAATCAAGCCGCCCCACTCTCAAGGATTGCACCATACTACCAACGTTGCGCCTTACGGTTGGACCTTCGTAGGTGGCACCCGGCAAATCAATTACTAAACGAGTTGGATTTGTGATAATTTGTCCCCTTGGTTCTACTTGAACTTGAGTTGTAAATTCTATGCGATTACGAACTTTATCTAACATAAATGTCTCTAGTCTATTTGCCTGAACGGCAGGTACAGAGACTATTCCTGCCCAAAAAATTACGGCATATCCTATGTTTTTTTTCTGAGCAAAATTGAGCATTATCCTGAAAATTAAAGTGTGAGGGGAGTTGCCAAGAATGTTACACCAAAACTTGCCCACTGAAAATCTATTTTAAAAATTAAATTTCTAATACTGCGAGCCAAACTTGCTCAAATTTCAGGTTTATCTCATGAAAGTCAACTATATTCAGTTCAAAACTCACTTTTAAAGTATCATTGCTTCTACGATTTCACCTTTAGGCACATAGGTTTGGTTAACTTTAAGGATTGCTAGTCCATTTATCCCTGCCCAACTAATTAAGTTGCCTGAACTATAGTTATCCACAGGCTGAAAATGATAGCTCTGCCCATGCCACCTTAAATATCCCCATAAATAAGTTTCTCTGCGTCCTTGGGCATGGAGATCTGCTAGGGCGATCGCTTTAGTATATTGAGGATACCAGTATTGAGAATTTGCCCCACTAAGTTTAGCGATCGCGCCATTTATAAATCGATGAAATCCTACCATAGTTGAAGCAGGATTGCCCGGTAGCCCAAAGTAGATTTGCCTATGATGATTTCGATCAAAAGTAGCTACGGTTAAAGGTTTTCCAGGTTTTATGGAACATGACTGAATATGGAGCTCTGCGCCTAGATTAATTAGGACTTGTTGCACATAGTCATAGTCACCCACAGAAACTCCACCTGTAGAAATAACTAAATCTGAATTAGCTAGGGCTGTTTGGATTATTTTTTCTAAATCTTCAGGGCGATCGCCAACTATGCCTAAAGGAATTGGGAGTGCGCCCGCTTGGGTAATCAATCCTGACAAAACATATTGATTGGAGTCAATAATTTGCCCTGATTGTAAGGAATTAGGTAATTTATTAAAAGTAACTAATTCATTACCCGTGGAAATAATGCTCACCCTTGGTTGACGATAAACTTGGACTCTATAATTTTGAGTTGCAGCTAAAATCCCAATTTCAGGAGGATTAAGTTTGATCCCTGATGGTAATAGAGTTGTGCCTGCTTGATAAAATTCACCTTTTTGGCGTACATATTCACCTGATTTGGGAATGATATTTAACTTTAAGCGATCGCCCCTAACCTCTACATCTTCCTGCATAACGACTGTATCTGCGCCTTGGGGTAACATTCCTCCCGTAAAAATTCGCATACATTCACCTGTACCGAGTAATACTGGTTGAGAACTGCCTGCGGGAATCTCCCATGGGGCGATCGCTAGTGTTGGATATTTCTGTAGATCCGCAATCCTCAGCGTATATCCATCCATCGCCGCATTATGCCAATAGGGAAAATCCACATTACTATGCACCTCCCTAGCCAAAATCCTGCCTAAAGCATGACCTAACTCAATTTCTTCAAGTTCCCTTAGAGGCTCTATTAGATTTAGGATTAAAGACTCAGCATCTTTGACTGAAATCATCTTTCTGCCTCCTTGGAGACTAATAGAGACTCATACTTTAGGCTTGAGCGATCGCTCGTTAGAGGGAATTTAGCAAAATATCAACTTTGTCAGTTCTCTCCCACGGTAAGTCCAAATCAGTACGACCTAAATGACCGTATGCAGCTAAATTTTGATAAAATCTGCCGCCACGTTCTTTGGGCAATAGCCTTAAATTAAAGGTCTTAATAATTCCTGCTGGTCTGAGATCAAAGTTTTCTGAAACTAGTTTTAGTAAAATTTCATCAGAAACCTTACCAGTACCAAAGGTCTCAAGATTAATGCTAGTAGGTCGAGCCACGCCGATCGCATAGCTAATTTGTACTTCGCACTTAGTTGCTAAGCCAGCCGCGACAATATTTTTAGCGACATAGCGACAGGCATAGGCAGCACTGCGATCGACCTTAGTAGGATCTTTGCCAGAAAAAGCCCCGCCCCCATGACGAGCATAGCCGCCGTAGGTATCAACAATAATTTTGCGCCCTGTTAGTCCAGAATCACCCTGTGGTCCCCCAATTACAAATTTACCCGTAGGATTAACCAAAAAGCGAGTTTCGGCAGTAGGCTTAACTTTTTCATCTTCACCAAACATTGGGAGAATCACCTTTTGCCACAGATCAGCTTTAATAATTTCTTGGATTTTTTTCTCATCACTAATACCTTCTACGGAGGCAGTGTGTTGGGTAGAGACTAGAATTGTATCGATGCCAATGGGGATATTATTTTCATATTGGATCGTGACTTGAGTCTTACCATCAGGACGTAGATAAGGTAGTTCGCCATTTTTTCGGACATTTGCTAATTGTCGAGCAAATCTATGTGCCAGAGAAATTGGCATTGGCATTAATTCAGGAGTTTCACTACAGGCAAACCCAAACATTAAGCCTTGATCACCTGCTCCGATCGCCTCTATGGCAGAATCAGAATCCTCACCTTCTCGCTTTTCCATCGCCTCATCAACCCCTTGGGCAATGTCTGGAGACTGCTCATCAAGGGCGACTAAAACGGCGCAACTATTAGCAGAAAAACCATTTTCCGAGTCTGTGTAGCCAATTTCGGCAATTTTCTTGCGAGCCAGATCCGAAATATTGACATACGCTTCTGTAGTAACTTCCCCAGTAATTAATACTAAGCCAGTACTGACAACTACTTCCGCAGCTACGCGAGATTTAGGGTCATTGGTTAATAAAGCATCGAGAATACTATCTGAAATTTGATCACAGATTTTGTCAGGGTGACCTTCTGTAACCGATTCAGATGTAAATAAATAACGACCAGCCAGATGTTTTCCTCCAACAGAACTATTATTGTTGATGATTGTAGGGTAGATACCTTTTATGATATTTCCCACGGTAGATAGGGATTACTCAATCTCAAACCACAAATCCATACACAGCGATTTGCAATAAATTTTGAGTAATTGATAATGTAGCACTCAGCTTTAAATTTTTGAAAGATAATTCCGCCCAAGTTTAGAAGGGAATGTCATCTTCCTTAGGCATGACTGATGCGGCAGGAGGAACAAATTTAGGGGGAGTGGAAGCAATGCGGCTGGGTTCAGTAGTCTTATTTTGCTCAAAACCTGCTTTATCAAGGGGGTGGATCCGTTGGGCAGTTAGCTCAGTTACTTTTTCTTTGTAGCCATTTCGTTCTAATAGGTTAATTCGGAGACGACCTTCAATGATTAGGCGATCGCCGTTGGCAAACTGATCTAGCCACTGATTTGAGATTTGGTTGGGGTCTGTGGGTAAATCCTCTAGTTCCCAGCCCGTAAGGTTTATATCTGTCATCAATCTCGAAACTTTGGGGTCGTAGCTAATGGCAGAACACATACATCCTTCGGCGGCAGCCATGATTAGTCCGTGCAGCCGCATCGCGATCGCCATTTCCACACCCTTAAAAATCCCCTTAAGTAATCGGGGATTAGTTTCAGAAATTACGGCACTTTGATCTGCTTTCCCCTCTAGAGCGGAGTGAATTTTCATGGCAATTTCTCGGTCATGACTAGGCTGAAACGGAATTAATAAGATGTATGCCCCTGTGGATTTTTGGAGATTTTTAATAGCTTGAATTAAGCAGCTAAGTCGATTTGGAGTTAATTGGGGGTGCGATCGCAGCATGATCGCAATCCGAGGAGCGTGTTTTGTCCATAGTCCTGACATGGGTTCAGATTTTAATGCCCAGACTGGATCGGGAGCAATCACTGCCTTAATTTGCCAATCTGCTAATAATTGAGCCGATCCGCTATCTCTGACACTAATGCGATCGCACCTAGAAAAAGCTTGTTTTGTAATCCACTTCGACAAATTGCGATTAAGAGGTCCTACACCCTGAGCCCAAGCTACGGTTTTTAAGCCAAAGCCCTGAGCTAAACCCATTAGTCCGCCATAGTAAATCGGGTTCCTAAAGCTTGTGGCATCTTGCATCAGACTACCGCCACCCCAAATAAAAATATCTGATTTTTTAAGAGTTTGAATTATCGAGAATACAGAACGGCGATCGCTGGCTTCAACTTTATGTAGGGTTTCAGTTTGTTTAGGGCTTGCCGATAAAACCACTGGCTGAATTTTCTCTGGCAACATTTGCAATAAAGCCGCTAAAAGTGCCTCATCTCCGCCATTACCCATGCCATAGTACCCGCACAAAACTGCTCGCATTAGTGAATCTTACTGCCCCAAAAGTTTAATCAAAGTTCCTAATAAAATTACCACTAATG
>CASBQR010000121.1 GCA_949127865.1 Synechococcales cyanobacterium PMM_0082 | reverse complement strand
CCTTAAATCATGAAAGCTTTAAACATAGACAATTGATTCAAATTAAGCACACTAAAAAAAATCAGGAATGGGTTTCTGATCACTTAGAGAATGTTATGAATTCTTTTGAATATCCGATCCATTTTATTGACTTTGAAACCTGTCGCTTAGATATTCCCTATAATTTAGAAATTTATCCCAATGAGCAGTTAGCATTTCAGTGGAGTTGTCACACGATCGCTCATCCCTTAGCTGAATGTATAAATACAAGTTTTATTGATATTAGTGGAGATTTTCCTAATTTTAAGTTTGCCGAAGCTTTAATGGAGAAACTAGGCGATCGGGGGACGGTTTTAGTGTGGGGAACCCATGAAAAAAGTGTACTAAAAGATATAGCTGAACAAGTATCTTACTGTCACTATCAAAATCAAAAAGTATTAGTTTGGCTAAATAGTTTAATTGCTGATTCAAGTCAACCTAAATCCCATCATTTACAGTTGATTGATATGAATAGCCTGACCTTAAAACACTATTTTCATCCATTAATGAAAGGTAAAACTTCATTGAAGTCCGTATTGCCTGCAATTTGGACTACGAATAGTTATCTACATCAAATGTCATGGCTATCCCAATACCTAAAATTAGATGAATGGGGACAAGTTCTCAGCCCTTATCTAACTTTACCTGAAATTGAAATTGATCAAAAGTATCAAGTTGTAAAAGAAGGCAGTGGTGCCATGATTGCCTATCAAGAAATTCTTTATAGTCCACTCAAAAATGACCGAGCAATTCAAGAAAAATGGGAAACCTTACTTAAACAATATTGTTGTCTTGATACTTTAGCGATGGTAATTGTTTGGACACATTGGCAGTATTTAATCAAAAAGTCTGGAAATACCTAATGCTCTAGCCAGTCAATCATTTCTGCTTCAGTTTCGCCATAACGAGTATGACCTGTTAGGGGATTATAGCCACGCCAAACCATACCTCCTGAGACACTTGGTACTTGTTCGATCAATATATCTGTAGGGGTGATTAGCCAACTCCAAAAACTTTTAGCCGAGACTTGAGGTTTTTGAAAATTTTGCTCTAGTTGCTGACTCTCTTGTTCTAGTAGAGTTAAAAGTCGGAAATTTTGATTAGATTTAGCAATTTCAATCCGATGCCTTAATAATTTAGAAATGCTAGTTTGGTGTTTAATAGCTAAATCTGGACTATAGCTATTGGAATTTACACTTGAGTTTATAAAACTTGCACTTGTCATAACCTTAAACTCGAAATCTACTGAATATTCCTTATATTATGGCATATCTTACTGTATCTTTTGCTACAAAATTGCATATTTATTACTTATTTCTGAGATTGTAAATAAGATCGCCAACCACCATAGCTAGAAATATCTGTAGCAGAGGCGATCGCCCAACCTTCACAAATAAAACCTTTAACAGTTTCATCATTATCTAAAACCGTAGTGCCAATACCTAATGGTGCAGGGACTTCAGCCACAAATTCTCCAAATTTAGCGATCGCAATTTCCCAAACTTCAATTTCAATCCGATAACCTTGATCATGATCCCCAAGGCGGACTAAGGCGGGTTTAGGGGGATTGGTTCCACTGAGGGCATATAACTTATATATAGGAGCGGTGTGAGTGGATAGAAATAAAGTTGCTCCCCGACTAGTGAGCTGATGATTGAGGGGTTGACCACTGAGATGGGCACCAACTACAGCAATTTTAGTAACTAAGTTAGACATGATATTTACTATTTTGAGATTAGATTTTAAGATTAGAATTTTTAGACTTTAGCCCGCTCAAATTTCTTGGCTAAGGCACAAAGGGCTAGATCAGAAAAAGCTGGAGCAATTAAGGTAATCCCAAAAGGCAGCCCGTCGGGACGAAATCCTGCGGGCAGAGCGATCGCCGCTAAATCGAGAAGATTCACAAAATTAGTGTAGTATCCCAAATTAGTATTTAAACTCAGGGGATTAGCCTCAACTTCTTTAATAGTATAGATTGTGCCTGTGGTGGGGACTGCGAGAATATCCATGCTCTGCCATGCCAAATTTGCCTGTTGTTGCAGTGCTGCTAAGCGGTAAAAACCTGTAAACACGTCACTGGCTGTATATTTTAAAGCCCCATCTAAGATAGTTTGGAGAACGGGCAGAATTTGCTGGGGATGATCGGCTAAAAATTCCTTAAGGGCAGTGTAGCGTTCTACGACCCAAGCCCCTGAGTAGAGAAGTTGGGCAACCTCTCGGAAGGGCGTAAAGTCAATTTCTACAGCTGTACCTCCGATTTTTTGCAGTTGAGTTAGGCTTTGCTCGTATAGTTTTTGATATTCGCGATCGCCAAAAAATTCTAATTTGTGCGGTACTCCAAACCGAAAATTCTGAGGAAAATCAGCAGGTAGTATTTGGGGCATAGAGCGAGAGTAAGCATCACTGGGATCAAAACCAGCCGCAATCTTTAAAATATATTCCGCATCATTACTAGTTAAAGCAAAAATAGAAACGCAATCTAGCGATCGGCAAGCGGGAACAACACCAGTGGTACTAATTAAGCCTTTACTAGGTTTGAGTCCAACTAAGTTGTTAAACCCCGCAGGTACCCGACCAGAACCAGCCGTATCTGTACCAAGGGCAAAACTAACTAAATTTTTTGCGACAGCGATCGCCGAACCCGAACTGGAACCACCACTAATAAAATCGGGATCGAAAGCATTTCTACAGGCTCCATAGGGCGATCGTGTACCCACTAATCCTGTGGCAAATTGATCGAGGTTGGTTTTGCCAATGACAATTGCCCCTGCTTCTAATAATTTTTGGACTACCGTGGCAGGTTTGCTAGGCATATAGCTAAAGGCGGGACAAGCTGCGGTTGTAGGTAAATCTAGGACATCAATATTATCTTTGACCGCAAAGGGAATTCCAAATAGGGGCAGATTTTCGATATTTTGGAGATCAAGGGCTTGGGCTGAGGCAATTACATCTGCTCGCGATCGCAAATTAATCCAAATGGGATTTTCTGATTCAGCTTCAATGCGCTTATAGATTAATTTCATCACCTGAATGGGAGAAATATTTCCTGAGCGGTAGTCGGCTCGGAGTAATTGTGGATTAAGGCTTAAATTATCTAAAATCTCTAGCATTATTAATTCTAACTATGGCGATACTATTGTGAAAATGGCATCATTAAGATCCCAAGAATTTTATCCACATTACCAATAAAGTATTCGGGTTGATCAATATGAGCAGTTTGACCTTCCAAGATCAAAAATCTCCATAGGCTTCCAGTTGTAACTACGCCATAGATGGGATCAATTGGTTGCCCACAGCGTTGATTAAATATCTGGGCGGCGACCATTTCCGCAATGCATTGACCTAAGCCGCTCCAAATACTTTCATTTTTTGCTTCTACAACTGTGACTACAGGAGCCGTAATATCTACCTGTTCTGATGATTTACTTAAAATAAAGTCGCAACAGCCTTGCAATCCTTGGGCTAGATCAACATTAAATTCTGTGCCTGAAAATAAGCTTATAGATGGCTTTGCTTGGGCTTTCACTTCACCTAATACGGGGGCAATTAAAAATTCTGATCGCACTTTTTCCGTATTAACTAGAGTTACAAAAGATTCGGAACGCTTTAAGGTTTCCCTAAGATGTGAGGATGCTTGAATGGGAGCGATCGCCTCAAATAAACTTTTTCCTTCCATCACAACTAATCCAAGTTCCTCCTTGACACGCATTAAGGTGAAGTCACTATAAGCCACGATTAATATGCCTCAAACTTATTCAATACCTCAATAATATGCTTGATTCTTCCCGAAACGATAGATCACACACTTTCCGTTAGAATAGGCTGTAGGCGGTATCAACCAATTTTTAATAGTTAGTTATATGAAATACATTCTCATTCTGCTTGTCATCTATATTGTAGGTATAGTCAAGTTTTTGCAAGGGATAGAAAAAACCAACTTTACCCAAAATCAAATTCCCCTAGCTCTCTTGTGGCCCGTGCTGCTAGTGGTTAATGCAAATTACCGCCGCAACTTTACTAAAGCACTTAAAGGATAGTATTTGAGATGAATTGGTGGAAACGACTAAAAATAAATCCTCTGGCGCGAATTGGGGCGATCGCCATCATAATTTTGTATGCATCAACTATTTTTGCGGGATTCATTACGCCCTACAGTATGTACGATGCTCCTAGGAATAGTGCATTGTTACCACCAACTCAAATCTACTGGCACAACCAACAGGGTGAATATATTGGTGGACACGTTTACCCTACAACCCAAGGTGCGGTAGATATTAACACAGGCGATCGGCAGCTTATTGTGGATTTTTCTAAACCTTCGCAAATTATACTGTTTCATAATGGGCACCTATTTAGTACCACAGGCGAGGGACGCTTAAACCTCTTAGGAACAGATGACCAAGGACGAGATCAGTTTACCAGACTACTCTATGGCGGTAGAGTTAGTTTATTTATTGGCATTATTGGCACAGCAATTTCTTTTACCATTGGTTGTCTAGTCGGTGGCATTTCAGGATATTTTGGCGGTCGCTTAGACACAGTGCTGATGCGCCTCGTGGAAGTAATTATGTCTGTGCCTTCGATCTATTTATTGGTAGCACTCGCCGCAGTTTTAGATAAAAATCCTTTCACGCAACTGCCCTTTACTAATGCCGAAAGATTTGCCCTGATTATTGTAATTATCTCGTTTGTGCAGTGGGCGGGTTTAGCAAGAATTATTCGGAATCAAGTGCTTTCAATTAAAGAAGAACAATTTGTAACGGCGGCGATCGCCACAGGAGCTAGTTCTTTCAGGATTATTACTCGCCATATTCTGCCCCAGACTTCTAGCTTTATTGTAATTTCCGCCACCCTTGCCATTCCCAGTTTTATCGTTTCCGAATCAGTTTTAAGTCTAATTGGCTTGGGTATTCAGCCTCCCGACCCATCATGGGGAAATATGCTTTCCCTAGCTACTAATGCCTCGGTCATCATTTTGCAACCTTGGTTAATTTGGTCACCTGCGATTTTAATTATTTTGACAGTTCTGGCTTTTAATCTGCTAGGCGATGGCTTAAGAGATGCCCTAGATCCTAAGAATTTGAAGGGCTAATTAATACATTCCCTTAATCAATGCCACGGTTAACCTTATTTAAAGATTAGGTTTTAGCTCTTGCCGCTTAACCCACACTTACGTTAATTTACACTTATTCATTCAAATTAATCACTTGACCATCAAAAAAAGATACTACATTTTTAATAGCTTCAGATTCCTGTGTTAATTCCTGAAACGATTGATTAGATGTATTAGATTTATCCATACTCTCAAGCTTTGATTCAATTTTGGGAGTATTCTCAACTACAGAATTATTTTCAATTTTAGGAATGTTTTCAATTGTAGTAGTAGAAATATTGGGAAGAGGATTAATGG
>CASBQR010000120.1 GCA_949127865.1 Synechococcales cyanobacterium PMM_0082 | reverse complement strand
GGGGCGGGTAGAGTTGATAGCACTACACAATATACGGTAAATACTCAGCTTGTGAACGGTACTTTAATGAATATTGCTGATAATCCGACTGATGTACAATTGCCGGGCAGCTATGAAACTGAGCCGATTAATCGAGTGCCAATTTTACTCACAGGTAATGATTTCTCAACTCTCTATGCCCCTTTACTCCGAGATGGCAGAATGGACAAGTTCTATTGGGAACCCAGTCAAGAAGATCGGTCTGGCATTGTAACAGGAATTTTTCAAGCAGATGGTTTAACAGAAAGAAATGTAGAAGAACTAATTAGTAATTTTCCCAACCAATCTATAGATTTTTTTGGGGCATTGCGATCGCAGGTTTATGATCAACAAATTCGTGATTTTATCCGAGAAATTGGCATAAATCGAGTTTCTACTCACATAGTCAATAATCCCGATCTATCTATAAAGTTTCAACAGTCTCCCAATTTTGGCTTACCCTATCTAATCAAGTTAGGAAAAATGATGGAGCAAGAACAGCAACGGGTGCAGTCTAGGAGCTTAGTTGAGGAATATATAGCAGGCAAAGTGTCAAAAAAAGTTGACTATGTACCTGTTAATTCGGAGCCGATCTCCTTCTTAAATTCTGCTAATTCATCTAAGCCTGAACTTACGGGAGTTATTTCTAGCGATTTATCAAGTATTGAACGATTACTAGAAAATGGACTAAGACATGGCGGGCGGTTAAGTCTAGAAATAGCAACACCTCGGGAAAAAGCACAAAATAGTTGGCGGAGTTGGCAATGGCAGCATCAGCCGCAAAATGTGAGTGATGCTATGGAGCAAGTGCAACAATGTGTGCAAGATCATCCCAAATCTTTCATTCGCCTTGTGGGATATAACCCTAAAACTCAAATTCGGGTACTTCAAGAAGTGATCATTCGTCCTTAGTTACGCGATGTGCAACTAACCCTCATCTCCTGCTACTGCCTTGGGAGAAGGGCAAGAAGAAATCATTAAAGTTCCTCTAAATCGGAGGTATTCTTGCAGAAGAAAGGTAAACTAGCCAACAATAGAGTTTTTTGCGATCGCTCTATAAATTTACTTCAACTTTGAGCTTAGTTAGGTTCAACTTTGACCTCAGGCGCAATTAAAGCGATCGCTCGATTTCTCAGCCAATGATCGCACAGGACTAAAGCCACCATTGCCTCAACCATAGGCACCGCCCGTGGCAGAACACAGGGATCGTGGCGACCTCTGGCGGTAAGAGTAGTTTCTTCTCCACTAATATTTACAGTTTTCTGCTCCTGCATAATTGTGGCTGTGGGTTTAAATGCGGTACGAATTATAATATTTTCGCCGTTAGAAATCCCACCTTGGATGCCGCCAGAGCGATTGGTTATAGTACGGATGCGATCGCCATCTCGGTAAAACTCATCATTATGTTCTCTGCCAGTCAGGTTAATTCCCGCAAAGCCCGAGCCAATTTCAAAGCCTTTTGTAGCTGGTAAAGACATAATTGCTTTAGCAAGGTCAGCTTCTAATTTATCAAAAACTGGATCGCCCAAGCCCACAGGTACATTACGAGCCACACATTCCACGATCCCACCCACGGAATTTCCTGCTTTTCGCATTGCCTCAATTAATTCAATCATTTTTTCTGCCATAATCCCATCTGGGCATCGCACAATATTACTTTCCACAGCCCCCATGGTCACAGAGTCAGAATTAATCTCTGTCTTTAGGTTTTGAATTTGGGTGACGTAAGCAATAATTTCCACACCCGTAAATTGTTTAAGAAGTTTCTTAGCGATCGCTCCTGCGGCAACACGTCCAATAGTCTCACGGGCAGAACTTCTACCGCCACCTTGGTAATTACGAATACCATACTTGGCTTGATAGGTAGCATCGGCATGGGAAGGGCGAAACTTTTCTGCCATCTCGGAATAGTCTTGACTACGGGCATCTTTATTTCGCACCATGATCGAAATCGGGGTACCAAGGGTTTTGCCTTCAAACACCCCAGAGAGAATTTCACAGCGATCGTCTTCTTTGCGTGGCGTGGTAATTTTACTTTGTCCTGGTTTACGGCGATCTAGCTCAACTTGAATTTCCGCCTCACTAATTTCTAAGCAAGGTGGGCAGCCATCAATAATTACACCAACACCGCCACCGTGGGACTCGCCGTAGGTAGTAATCCGAAATAAATGCCCAAAAGTATTACCCATTATGATCCGTTATCAATTCTTGCATTAAGGATCTAGTCTATCAGGAGTCCAGTCTATCAACCCACTGAACTGATTCACATCAATAAAGTTTAGTTGCAGTAAAACCATGAGCAAAGGTCCCTCTTGGCGAGCCTGTAACTTTTTGGCAAGATTTAATTGTTCTTGGTCAATTAGAGCAGACTCAAGCAAATAGAGTTCTAACTCCTGTTGGTCGCTGTCGGGGAAGTATTCGGCAGATTCAGACCGCATTTGGTACCAACTCAAAACAATTAGCGTAGCGAAACTTAGCACATTTGCCCTGTTAGATCAAGTTTTAAGCAGCAATTCTAATTCTGAGGTTTCAAGCAGAGCTATGGGGAAATCCTAATTCAAGACCATGGATCATAGAGTCAAGAAGCCTATACCAAGAATCAAAGTAGCGAGTTAAAGCACGTAAGTCATCAAAAAGGTTTGGCGATCGCTACGATTCCTGTAATGATTTCGTTTGCGATCGCACAACAACAACTAATCAGTGGAGTCGCAGCCACAGGTCTAAAAAATTAAAGTAAGTATCATCGTATTATTGCTTTATGGATTCAGAAAATATAATGGCTTTACCCTTGATCGCAAATGCAGATAATGCTTTTAGATCCATTCTCTATACTGCTTTTCTTTTTAAGTAAATGCACAGTCCCAAAAACAACTGCTATTTCTTATTTTCATGTGCTTGAACGGTTGCTATCAATTGCTCAGAATACTTGTATATATCTGCTGGAATATCAATTGGAACTTTAACTTCACCTTTACTGCCATCAAACGTAGCTAGATACTTCTGTTTGGAATTAAAATAAAGTCTACAAATCAATTTAAGCTTATTATCATCAAGCACAATACCCATATATGATTTGGTGTCACGATAAACCACTCGTTCCGCAGAAATAACCTTAGAAACAATTGAGCGAACTACACGAAATCCCTCAAGTTCTTCTTCTGTGGTTATAGTTTCATTCTTCGATTCCTCAATTAATGACTTATCCTCTTCTAGAATTGGTTTTTCCTCAGTCTGAAGCGCAGTACGAAATCGGTCAGTAATTTTCTCGTTGATAAATTGCTGAAAAGCTTTGGTAACAATAGGGGTGAATTGCTCTCTAGTGGTTGAGGTGAATCTAGCACCTGAATTAGTTCGAGCGAAAAAGAATCTTACAAACTCTTCATCTGGCAATTCATATTGTGCAGCTAAAATCTTTTTAATTGCTGAGTTGTACTTAAGTTGACTCGCCGTACTAAGGATTTCTTCCAGATTAAAGTCTTCTTTAGCTAATCTCTTCACCTCTTCTAAAGCTGGTAGCCTAGGATCATTGAGATCTAGTTCCAGAAATGGCTTAAGATCCATTTTATTTGGTTCTTCAAGATCGGAGTAGAAATTATAATGCGTTCCACTAGTAAGTATCCCAATCCTCGCTTTAGTTACAGCAAAATATCTGTAGAGTTGAGACATATCTGCGTGAGCTAGATCAGTCCCCACTTTTTTAGATTCGATTAAGAAAATCACCTCTCCGTTACGCATAACGGCATAGTCAACTTTTTCCCCTTTCTTTGTGCCAACATCTGCCGTAAATTCGGGTACAACTTCTAAAGGGTTAAATACATCGTAGCCTAATGCTGAAATGAAAGGCATAACAAGTGCATTTTTCGTGGCTTCTTCAGTTTGAAGATGATCAATCAGTTTTGGAATACGTTGAATTAGAGCGGCAATCTTTTCGTCAAAACTCACTTTTTACAATCCCCTATTTTGCCTATTTTTATATAATCAATGCCGTTATCATACGTCAATTCAGCCCTTTGTTGTTGCGCTTCATTTTTGAATCGGCGCATAGATTTCTCATTTTTCTTAAGCAAACATTTGAAGAAAATATTAGAAATTGAGACCAAACTTTGAGTTAACTATTAAGATTTCGATCAGTCAAAAAAGGATTGGTTTTATTCTTCTGAGAACATCTTGAAGCAATAGATCTGGGCATTCACCAATAAATTTCGCTGCTCTAGCTCTAAAATCTAGCGGTCGCATCTGGTCGGACATAATCGTTCCAGTTAAGACTTCCCCGTCTGGGATATTTACATAGAAAGGATTTTGGCGCTTAGTATTGCTAATTGGACAAACAAAAGCAAATCCCATCTTTTGATTAAATTGAACGTGGCTCACCACCAGTGCTGGACGATTTCCCATTTGTTCATGCCCAGCTTGGGGGTCAAAGCTAATCCAGATAAAATGCCCACGCTTTGGGATGTAATTCACCACACCTCATTCCCCATGGGCTGCCCCCAATCAATCTCAGATTCAGGTGGCTCAACTATACCTGCCAGTAGTTCCTCTAGACTCAGATCTGACAAAGCTGGAATCGGCTCTAAAATAAACCGTCCATCTTCTACTCTGCATTCCAGAGCATCATTAGCCTTGAGGTCGAGGGCTTCAACCACATACTTGGGAATCCTAACTGCTAACGAGTTACCCCACTGCCCAATTTGTGACTTCATAATTTTGAGCCTCAAACCTTGAAATTTAACAATATCCAAAGTATATCGTATTGCTAAAATTTCAAATTGAAGATCATTTCCCGCCAGCACATAAATGTTGCCTGTTCGCTGATCTATTCTAATAAGATTTATGGGTACGAGAAATCTTGTAATATTAACGCACTCTGTAAACTGAGCTATTAATCGCTCTCTAGTTGGCATTTTTGCTTATCCTTATCATCAGTAATTGATCTTAGCGCTGCCAAAATATCTTCATGTTATTAAGATCATCTGCAAATTACTGATCCAAAATTACGCTAAAATTCAGTCTTAGCAAAGTTCTTACCTCAACTATGACCACAGAAACCATCTTTAGTAAGATCATCAAGAAAGAAATTCCCGCCGATATAGTCTATGAAGATGATTTGGCTTTGGCATTTCGGGATATTACCCCCCAAGCTCCTGTTCATATTTTAGTAATTCCCAAACAAGCGATCGCCAAGATCAGTGATGCTGAACCTCAAGATCAAGCACTTTTAGGGCATTTATTATTAGTTTGTGGAAAAATTGCTAAGGAACAAGGTTTAGACAATGGCTTTCGCCTCGTAATTAATAATGGCGATGATGGCGGGCAGACAGTTCATCATCTACATATTCATATTTTGGGCAAACGGTTTATGCAATGGCCCCCTGGGTGATTTAGATGAATGATTCCTACTGGCTTTTGTCCGCGATCGCTATGCTTTTGGCTCTAAATTTAAGTTGGAATTTAGTCTGGTCGAAAGGTTCTAGGCAATTATTAATATCCCTACGCTCAGAAATTGATGGCTTAAAGCAAGATGCCGCCAAGTTAAACGAGCAGATCCAAACCCAACGTCAGTTAATTTCCTCAGAGTGTGAGCTTAATACCTTTGAACAACTATTCAGCTTACTCACCCAATACCCAACCTTAAAAAAGATTGTAGAAGTTCAGCCTGATTTTGCTGCTAAAAATATCATGAGCTTGTTTACGCCCCTCGATAATTTAATCTTGGCTTGGCAATATGAAACCATAGGTGAACCTTGGGAGCAGGTGTATTATGATCCAAAATATCATCAGCCCGATTGTGCAGATATGCGAGTAGGTGAGATGGTTTATATCAGGTTTGTGGGTTATTCTAGTGGCGATCGCATTCTTATTCCAGCCAAAGTTAGTCGAACCTTACCCATTAGTTAGAGATCAGTAAAATGCAACCAACTGTCAGCCTCTTATCTGCTTCTAGTTATGAATTAGAGTCCCTAGCGATCGCCATTGAGCAACTATTAGAACCCCTCGGTGGGATGTCAAGTATTGTGAAAGCAGGCGATCGGGTTTTATTGAAGCCAAATTTATTAACTGGCTCTAGACCAACCAAAGAATGCACCACTCGTCCCGAAATTATCTATTGTGTAGCAAAAATGGTGCAAGCCGCAGGGGGGAAGCCGTTTTTAGGAGATAGTCCCGCCTTTGGTACAGCTATGGGAGTGGCTAGGCTCAATGGATTATTAGCGATCGCCGAGGAATTAAATATCCCCATCGTTGAGTTTCACGGGCAGCGTTACCAAACTAATGGTGATTTTCAGCATTTACGACTAAGTAAAGAGGCGATGGATGCAGATGTAGTGATTAATTTACCTAAGGTCAAATCCCACGTGCAACTCACCGTAACTATGGGCGTAAAAAATCTGTTTGGCTGTGTACCTGGCAAAATGAAAGCATGGTGGCACCTAGAATCAGGGAAAGATGTGAATAAATTTGCCCGAATGTTAGTGGCAACTGCCGAAGCGATCGCCCCATCGTTAACAATTATGGATGGTATTATTGGACATGAAGGCAATGGACCGAGCCAAGGTGAACCCAAACAAATCGGGATGTTGGCAGCTTCAAGAGATGTATTTGCCTTAGATCGAGTTGTAATTGAGGTTTTAGGTGTAAACCCCGACCTTGTTCCCACCCTTAGAGTTGGCAAGTATCAAAATTTAGAGCAAATTGCGATTGCTGGTGCATCCATTCAAAGTCTGCAAATTCATGACTGGCAATTACCAACACAGATGATTCCCATTGACTTTGGGTTTCCCCGCATTCTTAAATCCACCTTTAAGCACTTATATATCAAGTTTATCAAAGAGCCTCTGGGCATCTATGCCAAAAGTTAGGGATTTCAAGGTAAGATTAGCGGTAAACACAAGTAGTAACTGGAGATTTTATAAGTGGGTATTATCGTTGAAAATATTTCAAAGCGATTTGGTGATTTTCAGGCACTAGACCAAGTCAGCATTGAAGTTAAAACTGGTTCCTTGGTGGCTCTGCTGGGGCCATCGGGATCTGGTAAATCAACCCTACTCCGCATGATCGCTGGACTCGAAACTCCAGATCAAGGTCGAATTTTGCTGACAGGCGAGGATGCCACTTTTCAAGAAGTTCAAGATCGAGGCATTGGTTTTGTGTTTCAGCACTATGCTCTGTTTAAGCACATGACCGTCCGCAAGAATATTGCCTTTGGTTTAGAGATTCGGAAAGTTGCCAAAAATATTGTTAAAGCTAAGGTTGATGAATTATTGGAATTAGTTCAGCTTAAGGGACTAGGCGATCGCTATCCTTCACAGCTTTCAGGTGGACAACGACAAAGAGTGGCACTAGCTCGGGCTTTAGCGGTCGAACCCAAGGTTTTATTACTCGATGAACCCTTTGGGGCATTAGATGCCAAGGTACGCAAAGAGTTAAGAGCTTGGTTGCGCCGTCTGCATGATGAAGTTCATGTTACCACTGTCTTTGTCACCCATGACCAAGAAGAGGCAATGGAAGTCTCGGATCAAATTGTGGTCATGAACCATGGCAAGGTTGAGCAAATTGGTACACCTGCGGAAATTTACGATCGCCCTGCCACGGCATTTGTTATGGGTTTTGTGGGACCTGTGAATGTAGTAGTTCCCAATGATCGAAATGGTAATCAAGAGCAGGTATTTATTCGCCCTCAGGATATTTTAATTGAGCTAGAGCCAAATGAAAGCACTTTTCCTGCTCGGATTAATCGCTTAATTCATTTAGGTTGGGAAATCCAAGCGGAATTAATTTTAGATGACGGACAGGTATTAATCGCCCATTTAACCCGCGATCGCTTTAATACATTAAATCTTGCACCCCAACAACGAGTTCATGTGGAACCCAAAGATAGCAAATCATTTTCCCTGAGTTATTCTATTTAGTCGCAGCAATTAGGCTTAAAATAAAGCTTCATTTCTAAAGGTTTGTCAAGGGTTAGTTAGTTCTATGGTGTCATTAAATTTATTGCAACGTGGCGTGGTTGAGATTTTTCCGAATAATGAGCAGGAGAATCTTACCAATAGAATTAATCAGAGCGATCGCCCCCTCCGTATTAAATTAGGCATCGACCCCACCCGTCCCGATTTGCACTTAGGACATACCGTCGCCTTGCGTAAACTTCGTCAATTTCAAGATGCGGGACATATTGCCGTCTTAATTATTGGTGATTTTACTGCCCAAATTGGCGATCCCACGGGTAAATCTGAAGCCCGTCCTCGTCTCACCCCTGATGAAGTTGCCCATAATGCTCAAACTTATTTAGAACAGGCAAAAAAAGTTTTAGATTTTACAAGCGATCGCCTCGAACTCAAGTACAACAGCGCATGGTTAGGTTCGCTCAACCTTCAAGATATTACGACTTTACTATCGAGCATGACTGTCGGACAAATGTTGGCAAAGGAAGGATTTTCTGAACGTTACGGCAAAGGAACTCCCATTTACCTTCATGAATTTCTCTATCCGTTGATGCAGGGCTATGATTCCGTAGCGATCGCCTCTGATATCGAACTAGGTGGCACCGATCAAAAATTTAATATTCTAGTCGGTAGAGATTTACAGATTAAAGAACAAAAACAAGGGCAACTAGGAATGCTATTACCTTTGTTAGTAGGTTTAGATGGGACACAGAAAATGTCTAAATCCTTAGATAACTATGTGGGTTTAACCGAAGACCCTTTGTCTATGTATTCCAAGCTAGAAAAAGTTCCCGACAACCTTATTAATAGCTATTTTGAATTACTAACAGATGTCGATATCAGTTCTCTTTCTAGTAATCCCAGAGAAAATCAGAAGAGATTAGCATTAACCATAGTTGGGCAGTATCACAGTTCTAAAATTGCGCTACAGGCACAACAGGATGCTGAAAAAATAGTGCTATCAGGAAATACAAAAGACTTAGGCAAGATTCCTGAATTTGCGATCGCCTCTATCACTTTTCCCGTTCCTTTATTTTACCTGCTTAAGGTCAGTGGTTTATGCAAGAGCAATAGCGAAAGCCTGAGCCAAATTAATAACGGAGCTGTCAGATTAGAAGGAGAGAAAATCCCCAATCCTGAATTTAGTTTTAACTCAGTCGAAGAATTAACTGGGAAAATCCTACAGGTGGGCAAGAAAAAGTTTCTACGTTTAATCTAAACTAGCTTGCAATAATTCTATAATCACAAATTCAATAGTATGACTGTAAATACTTGGACGAAAAAGGATATATTTGCCCTTTGTGTATGTAGTCTAATTGGTGTAACCCTAGCAGTCCTGCCCCATTTTGCTGTTTTTTTACATACAGGTACCTTTGAATACTTAGCAGATGGCGATGATGTAGTTTATCTTGCCATAGCAAAGGTTCCTTACTATGGAGAATGGGCATTAAGAGATCCTTTTACTCGACCATCTGATGCTATCCCCACTTTATATTCTTGGCTCCAGTTTGTCCCGATCGCTAAATTAGCTAGTTGGTTAGGAATTCCTTTAATTTTTATGCCTCTACTTTGGCGAATTTTAGGTGGCATATTCTTAGGAACAGCACTTTATGTATTATTTAGGTTGCTATTTGAGAACTGTAAAAATTCTACTTTTTGGGCATTTATCGCCACTACAATTTGTCTGAGTGATGGCGGTATGATCATAGGACGCTCTTTCCTCGATAACTTTTTTAATCTTAAAGCCATAATTTTTGATGGTAGCCTACCTAGTGCGATCGGAAATGCCGTATTACCTCAATATCGAGTTGTCACGCCTTTACTGAATCTCCCCTTTGTATTGATACTTTCTGCGCTGCTATTACCGGCAGTTCGTCGCACTTGGCAAACCGCCGTTCTTGGGGGGATTCTCCTTGGTTGCTGTATACATCTATACTTCTTTTACTGGACAGCAACCATTATGGCTTTGGTAATGTATGGGCTAGTATATCTTTTTTGGGGATGGAAAGGAGTTATATCCAAAGAAAGTAGTCTACAAGAACTAAGATTTGTAGGGCTAATTTTAGTGGGCGGTCTCATAATTGGGCTACCTCAAATTGCATCTAACTCAGCTATTTTTTCTAGTCCTGAATTTAAGCCGATTTTAGAACGCATGAGTCGAGGCGCAAGGCTATATATTAATGATCCTTTTCGCTTCACCTATGTTGTTAACTTCTGGACATGGATGCAATTAAGCATAGGAGCGATCGCTATTTTATATTTTCGTTATTTTAATTTAGGTATACTCTGGCTTATGACTTTTTCTGGTTATGGGCTTTTGAATAGTGCGATCGTTACAGGACTAGAATTTGAAAATTTTCATTGGAATTATATTAGTAAGCCATTTGGGGAAATCTTACTTTTAGGTTCGTTGATACTAATATTTCAAGATAAAAAAGTCTTTAGCCAAGGCATGAAATTTTTGGTATTAGTTATTCTAATAACTGGTATATTCGCTAGGAACTATGAAGCCGTGTACGCTAAAGAGCCGATGAAATACACTAAAATCCTTAAGGAAATCGAGCCATTACGCCCCGCTTTATCTTAAATTGATCAGAACTCAATTCTTGCAGGTTCTTTTGAGGCAAATGTTGCTTCTTTATTTACCCAAGGTGGACAGCTTTTTCAATTTAATCAAACCTCCCATAGTTCAGCCATACCTGACCATGAGGTACTAGAAAGACACGCTCTCAATGCTTGGCTACTAGGTTATTCAATGGATAAGTATAAAGATACAGATTTCAATATGAATTTTACGGGTGGGAAAGCATACTTAAAACCACCAAAGTGGCAGCCAGAGAGAATAAAAGCAAACATGGTAGAAATATTTAATTCCCTTCTTTCAGGAGAAAGAGAAAAGGAGCTTTTAGAGAAGTATGCGCCAAATTATCTTTTATTAGATTTTACCCAAAAACCAACTAGGGGAGGAGAATGGCAAGCAGTTACTTCTAATTCTCCCAATTGGACACTATGGAAAAGGAAATGATATCCATCATTTCTATAGTTATTTTAATCCCAGTTCATGATGATTGGGAAAGTCTGGGGATTCTGTTAAAAAATATCGATATTTGCCTCGTAAATCTACACGCTAAAGTAACTATAGTTGTTATCGATGATGCCTCTACCGTGACATATATTAGTTCTCAATTTAAATATGATTGGCAATCTATAAATGCCATAGAAGTAGTTGAGTTAAGACGTAATTTAGGTAGTCAAAGAGCGATCGCTATTGGTTTAGCATATATAGAAGCAAGTATAAATTGTGATGCTGTAGTGGTAATGGATGGAGATGGAGAAGATAAGCCTAAAGATATTTTAAAATTAATTGATAAAAGCTATGAAGATGAATTTAAAAAAGTAATATTTGCCTACAGAAGAAAACGCTCGGAAAGTCAACAATTTAAGTTATTTTACTTTATCTATAAAAAAGTATTT
>CASBQR010000119.1 GCA_949127865.1 Synechococcales cyanobacterium PMM_0082 | reverse complement strand
TTAACTGGATTAGCCCACCCTATTATTGGGTTCGATCACTTTGCTTTTATTGTATCCGTGGGACTTGTAGCTGCGTTGAAACCCCAAGGAATTTTGATTCCCATAGGTTTTCTATTATCAGCAATGGTCGGGACAGGCTTACATTTAATGGGTGTTAATTTACCCGCAGTAGAGTTGATGGTATCAGGATCCGTGGTGCTGTTTGGGGCTTTGATTGTTATTAAAAATAACCCCAAAACTTTTGTAATTATTGCATTGGCAACGTTAGCTGGTTTATTTCATGGCTATGCCTATGGGGAAGCAATTTTTGGCGCACAGATGACTCCATTACTATCTTATTTAGTAGGATTTACCGTAATTCAAATGGTAGTAGCAGGTTCAGCCTATGCGATCGCTAAGAAATTTTTAGATGCGGCGAATATGCGATCGGCAGGATTTATGATCTGTGGGGCAGGGTTGGCATTCACATCTGCTCAAGTTGTAAATTTAATTTTCCCTTTACCGAAATAATTTTTTAAGTTAGGGATTAAGGATTGTCCAAGCAAAGATTTAGGGTGTGGAAATGAGTTTTTTCTGCACCTGTTTTAACATTCATGGTTTAAGTAAATTTTGAGTAAATTAAATGGCAGCAAAAATACCTGTGACCGTCATTACGGGATTTCTTGGTAGTGGCAAAACTACACTAATCCGATCGCAACTTCAAAATAATCAAGGGCGCAGAATTGCAGTTCTAGTTAATGAATTTGGCGAAATTGGCATTGATGGCGACATCCTGCGATCGTGTCGTGTTTGTGATGAAGATGGCAAAGAAATTACGCCCAATATTGTGGAATTAACCAACGGCTGTCTGTGTTGTACAGTCCAAGAAGAGTTTCTGCCCACCATGCAGGAATTATTAAAAAGACGAGATCAAATCGACTGTATCTTAATTGAAACTTCGGGCTTGGCACTTCCTAAACCATTGATCCAAGCATTCCGTTGGCAGGAAATTCGTAATGGAGCGACAGTGGATGGGGTGATTACAGTTGTGGATTGTGAAGCAGTTGCTAATGGGAGACTCGTTTGTGATCTTGATGCCATCAATGCCCAACGTCAAGACGACCCCAATCTTGATCATGAAACACCAATTGAAGAGCTTTTTGAAGATCAGTTAGCCTGTGCTGATTTGGTACTTTTAACTAAGACAGATTTAGTTGATAGCGAAGCCCAAGCCAAGGTAGAAACATGGCTTAAAAGTGAACTGAGATCGGGAGTGAAAATTCTTGCCTGCAAAGATGGCGAAGTAAGTTCTGATGTAATTTTAGGATTTAATTCCGCAGTGGAAGATAACTTAGACGCTCGCCCTAGTCACCACGACACCGAAGAAGAACACGATCATGACGATGATATTAATTCAGTAGAAATTATATCTAACCAGCATTTTGAGCCATCTAAATTAATGGGAGTTCTAAAACAATTAGTTACTGAGCACGAAATCTATAGAATTAAGGGTTTTGTGAATGTCCAGAATAAACCAATGCGTATGGTCTTGCAGGGAGTGGGCGATCGCCTAGAAAGTATTTATGATCGTCCTTGGAAATCTGGGGAAATTCGGCAAACTCGGTTAGTTTTTATTGGCAAGAATTTAGAGCGATCGCAAATTGAACCTAAAGTCTTGCTAGGAAATAGTTAGGGTTCATAATGGCATGAATAACTGTAAACAAGAAACTGCGGCGATCGGTCAAAAACTTCTAATGGATGATGAATATGAATTTTTGTCCTAGTTTATTTAAACCTACCACTGCTGTCGATGGGATTCTCACTCGCATTCGAGTACCCTTGGGTATAATTTCCCTTGAGCAAATAGAAGCGATCGCCCAAATTTCCGAACAATTTAGCAATAGTTCCATTCAAATCACTAACCGAGCAAATATCCAAATTCGCACTTCTGAACCATTTCCCAATTCAGTTCTAAAAGACTTGCAAAAACTCGGTTTAGCTGCTCATAATCCTGATCTAGATCATCTGCGAAATATTATGATCTCTCCTACGGCAGGGATTGATCCACAGGCATTATTAGATACTCGTCCACTAGCGATCGCTTGGTTGAAATATATAGACAATCATCCAGAGTTAGCTATTCTTTCGCCTAAGTTTAGTATTGGTATTGATGGCGGGGAAGGAGTTTCTATTGGCAATCGCCCCAATGATATTATCCTAAAAGCCGTTAAGTATAGAAAGGAAATCTACTTTTCTCTACACATAGTAAACACGCCGACAGATTTACTAATTAACCCAGATCAAGCTCTAAATGTATTATCAGTTTTAACGGAAATCTATCGTAATTTTACAATTCAAAAATCATTTCAAAACTCAGATCAAATTCGTTCGCCTCGTCTAAGAGAATTAATTAAAGAATGGGGCATGGAAGTCTATCTAAAAACCTTGGAGGATATTCTAGACCCTCACCCTCAGCCCCTCTGCCATTGGAAGAAGGGAAAAGAAATCTCTAATACATCAACTTTAGGGGAGTTTCAGCATTTAGGAGTTTATTCTCAAGTTCAATCAGAATATTCGTATATGGGCGTAGTTATTCCCTTAGGAAGATTAAGTTCTTCTCAATTCCGCAGTATAGGTAATATCTCTAAATCCTTAAGGTTAACTCCCTTTCAAAATGCGATCGCTCCGAATATTCCCAATCAGGAAATCGAATCAGTGAAAACCCAAATTTCAGAATTAGGCTTATCCATATCTGACAATTATCCTTTTGCCGCAATGGTAGCTTGTTCAGGGATTACAGGTTGTAAATCTTCAGCTACAGATACCCAATCAGATGCTAGAGCGATCGCCGAACATCTCCAAACATCTATTATCCTTGATCGCCCTATTAATATTCATCTGACAGGTTGCGAAAAATCCTGCGCTCAACACCATCCTAGCGATATAACTTTATTGGGGGTAGATACTGATATGTACAAGGTTTTTGTTAGCGATCGCTGTGAGGAAGTTAAATTTGGAAAGGAATTACAAAATCAATATCCTGCATCTGAATTACCGAATTTAGTTAAGGAACTGATTCAAACCTATCAAACCCAAAGGGAAACCCCCGATCAAACTTTTAAGGAATTTATGCGTAATTATGATTGACTATATCCGAGACGGCAACGAAATTTATCGTCAATCCTTTGCCATGATTAGAGCCGAGGCAAATTTATCTATCCTACCTTCAGCCTTGGAAGTAGTGGCAGTCCGCCTCATCCATGCCTGTGGAATGACGGATATTGTTACCGATTTAGCCTATTCTGAAGATGTAGTTAAAGTCGCCCGAACTGCTCTGAAAAATGGTGCCAAAATTTTCTGTGATTCCCAAATGGTAGCTAATGGTATTACTCGCAGTCGCTTACCTGCCCAAAATGAAGTGATTTGCACCTTGAATTCATCTGAAGTGATAGCGATCGCTTCTAAAATTCAAAATACCAGATCGGCAGCAGCACTGGAACTGTGGGATATGGAAGGGGCGATTGTGGCGATTGGCAATGCTCCGACAGCTCTATTTTACTTATTGGAGTTGCTAGATCGAGGCGTGGCAAAACCTGCGGCAATTTTGGGATTTCCTGTGGGCTTTGTAGGCGCAGTTGAATCAAAAGCCGCTTTAGCCGCAAATAGTCGAGGTATTCCCTTCTTAACCATTCATGGGCGCAGAGGTGGCAGTGCTATGGCAGTAGCCGCAGTAAATTCATTAGCACAGGAGCAAGAATAACTATGGCAGGACGTTTGTATGGCATCGGAGTTGGACCTGGTGACCCTGAGCTTATAACCCTCAAGGCTTTGCGGATATTACAATCTGTCCCTGTCTTGGCATATCAGTCGGCAGAGGAACATAGTAGTGTGGCAAGGGCAGTGATTGCGCCCCATTTAGCTGGTAATCAAATAGAGGTGGGATTTCATTTTCCTCGCGCCCAAAATCCTGAACTAGCAAAGCCTTTATATGACCAAGCGATCGCTCCCATTACCGAATATTTAGAGCAAGGACTTGATGTGGCAGTGATCTGTATGGGAGATCCGATGTTTTATGGTTCCTTTATGTATTTATTTACCCGTTTGAGCGATCGCTTCCATACGGAAATTGTGCCAGGCATATCATCACCTATGGCTTCAGCCGCCGCTTTGGGCGTACCTTTAAGCTATCGTAATGACATTTTTAGCGTTCTGTCCGCAACTTTACCGATAGAAGTTTTAGAAACACAGTTACTGAATGCTGATGCCGCCGCCATTATCAAACTTAGTAAACATTTTCATAAGGTGCGATCGCTTTTAGAGAAACTAAATCTGCTCGATCATGCTCAATATATCGAAAGGGCAACGATGAGTGACCAAAAAATTATAGCGATCGCTGACGTGGATGCTGAAAGTGTTCCCTACTTTTCCCTGATTTTAGTTCCCACCAAGATCCAATTTTAGGGATAATATCTTACAAAAAAAGTAAAGGTACTTGGCTAAAGTAAGGTTGGCAAGTATTAGTCTGTCAGAATCAGTAAGGAATATAGGGCGATAGGGTATTTCTTGGTTTGGGATTGATACTCACGCAGAATACGATCGCCTGATTAAAAAAAATAGGCTCTCCTGTTTGCAAATTCTTGGGGTATCCCACTTTGGCGCTAAGTTTCAACTCTTTGACTTCACTTTTGCCAGAGGACTGGTTCGAGATCACCCTAGTTTTGTGATTCTTCTGGCGAGGTAGGTATATCTATTTTTATCGTTTACTTGTCTAACAGCTAATCCAATTGCTTTTGATTCCCCTACAATAATCACTAGCTTTCGAGCACGGGTGATGCCTGTATAAAAGAGGTTACGGGAGAGCATGAGAAAGTGCTGCATGAAGATGGGCATGATTACGACTGGATATTCGCTCCCTTGCGCTTTATGGATTGTGGTTGCTCGCGCTAGGGTAATTTCGTTGAGGTCGGCAGAGTCGTAGGTGACTTGTCGATCGCCAAATAAAACGGTGATTTCCTGTTCTTCTATATCTATACCAGTAATTGTACCGATGTCCCCATTGAAGACTTCGCGGTTATAGTCATTTACTTGTTGCATGATGCGATCGCCCACACGGAAAGTCATACTGCCTCGTTTAATTTCGGGTTTAGAGGGATCGGGGGGATTTAATAATTCCTGTAAAACTTGATTGAGATTACGAGTTCCGATGTCACCTCTGGTCATGGGACAAAGCACCTGCATATCCTGCTGGGGATCAAAGCCTAGACTGGGTAATAGGTGAGTAATAATATCAGAAATTCCCTGTACTCCTGCTTCGGGTGTGGGCATTTCTAGCCAGAGACAATCGCTTTTGGGTGTCTGTGAGACTTTTTCCATATTCGGAAATTTGCCTGTATTGATACGATGGGCATTCTGGATGATTTGGCTTGCCTGCGCTTGGCGGAATACTTCGGTGAGGGTGATGACTGGGACTTGCTGGGAGTCAATTAAATCCTTTAGAACATTGCCAGCTCCCACGCTGGGCAGTTGATCGGTATCACCCACTAATAGGAGTTGTGCGCCTATGGGGATGGCTTTGACTAGGGAGAATGCCAGAAATAGATCGAGCATAGAGGCTTCATCGATCGCGATCGCATTGGCAGTTAGAGGATATTCTTGATTCCGTTTAAAACCCATAGAACTGGGGTCAAATTCTAAGAAACGATGAATGGTCTTTGCCTCACAGCCTGTAACTTCTTGCAAGCGTTGGGCGGCTCTGCCTGTGGGCGAGGCTAGGGCGATTTCTTTTCCCATGGCTTTCCATAGCGCGACAATGGTACGGGTGGTGGTGGTTTTGCCTGTACCAGGTCCACCTGTAAGAATTAGCACGGATGAACTGGCTGCCATCTCTACGGCTGCTCTTTGCTTGGATGAGAGTTGGATATTTTTTTGACTGGTATAGCGATCGATCCATGAATTGACACGTTCGAGGTCGATGTTGGGTTTCCGTTGTAGAAGTTGATAGACTCTTTCGGCTAAATTCTGTTCGGTGTGGAAGTAAGTTGGTTTGTAGCAAATAAATTGCCCTTGAGAATCCCCATGCATGATCAACTGATCGTTGATAGCGAGTTGGTGAGTTAGGGCTTCGATGGTGTCAGGAGTGGGCTGGTATTCCTCTAGGGTCAGAAGTTTAACGGTGCGTTCTATGAGTTCGGGTTGCGGTAAATAACAGTGCCCTTCTTCGGCGGCGGCTCCAAGGCTGTGAAAGATGCCAGCGATAATGCGAAATTCAGAGTTGATTTCAATGCCGATGTTGCGGGCGATCGCATCGGCGGTAAAAAAGCCTATACCATAAATATCCGTTGCCAGTTTGTAGGGATTCTCGGTGACGGTGCTAATGGAGTTATTGCCATACTGCTTGTAGATTTTGACAGCGTAGGTAGTGGATACGCCGTGTCCTTGGAGGAATACCATCACTTCTTTAATGGATTTCTGAGTTTCCCATGCTGTCTGAATCATTTTCACCCGTTTTTTGGCGATGCCGGGAACTTCAATTAATCTCTCGATCTGGGTTTCTATAATTTCTAAGGTTTCTAAGCCAAAGTGGGCAACAATGCGTTTGGCAGTAACAGGACCTACGCCTTTGATTAAGCCACTGCCTAAATATTTCTCAATGCCTGTGAGGGTGGCGGGTTTGGTTTCTCGGTATTGGTTGACTTGAAATTGGTCGCCGTATTTAGGGTGGCTGCGCCAGATACCTTCGAGAGCTAAGGTCTGTCCTGCTTGGATATTGGCAAAGTTGCCGACTATGGTGATGAGGTCTTGGGCTTTGGGAACTTTTAGTCTAGCGATCGCATAGCCTGTTTCTTCAGAATGAAACGTTAGTCTTTCAATTACACCTTGCAAATAGTCGTTTTTTTGCTCCATAGTCTAATTTCTCCCAAAACCCATATCCTTTTTAGCTTAGATCATTCTTTTATTCCCATCTTTCCCTACTGTAATTGCTTTGGAGTCGTAATTTTAGCTTTACTGGGTGGAGTGGTAAAACTTTTTGGTTGGTTACTATCAGTCTAAAAAGATCAGTCTAAAATCTATCCCATTTTACGTTTTAGTCTGGCAATTTCTTCATCCATTTCCCACTTTTGGAACTTTGCCTCTAGGGGGTCATCGGCATTACGATTGGGCGGAGGATTGATACTTTCCCAATTAAAGATAGTCTCATCTATCGGTTTAGACTTTGCCACCTGCTCAACTTTCAATTGCACTTCTTGAATCCGTTCTTTAATTTGGCTATATAGTTCTTGGGTTTGGCTTAATCTTTGCTTAGTTAGTTTCATTTGTCCCCATACCTGATTTCCCTGTTTTAAGAGAGATGCCTCACGATCGCTAGCAGCATTGGCAAGGTCTTGGCGGTTAGATTGTGAGGCTTTAGTAGCACGCTCATGCCATAGCTTTATATCCTCAGCGATCGCTAATATTTGCTCTTGGAAACTTTGCTCTTTTTGCTCAAAATCAACAATAATCCTCAAAACCTCTGCTTCCTGTTGCTTGAGTTGCTCTAGAAGGACTTGTAATTCCATTTGCGGATTCTTGCGAATATACTCATCAAGCCGAGTTTCCAAAAATCTGGATATATCTTCAATTAATCCCATACTAGCTCCTTGAGAATTCTTAGCTAAAATTTCTGACCAACTGTGACTGTAGTATCTTCGTTATTCCTCTTCAGGATTACCTTTTCTTGGGCAATGCGACTAACTACCCAGCCTGACTCTCCCAGCACTGATCCAATTTTAATAGACTGCACTGAGCCATTAACATCAAATATGGCAGAAGAGCGATCGCCGAGGTCTAACACGCCAATTAAAGTATAACTACCTTTCGGTAAAGCTTTAGCCACAGGTTTCTGCACAGGAGCAATTGGTGGTTGAGGGGAGCTAACGGGATTGCTAGAAGTCGTTGGAGTAGGTGGTTGGTAGATCGGAATATAAATCGGCTTAACGGTTGGAGTCGTAATGTCAATAACTGGGCTAGAGCCTGAAGTTTGGTTGCCCGTAGTCGGAGTATTAGTAGGTTTAATTTCCCAGAGCGATCGCCGCAGGTTCTCTACTACAGGCGTGGAAGGATCATAAACCTGTTGAACTTGAGGCTGAGGTAATGGAGCAGAAGTTTTTAAGTTTATTAATCCCAAAATTACAGCAAAAATTGCAGATGTAAAAGCAGAGCCAAGGAGGATACTATCGATTAACCCTAAAGCTTCTTGGTTGGAGCTAGATTGATCGGCTGGACTAGGTGCAGCAATAGTTGACTTAATAGTGGGAATATTAGATCTTGGCGAAATTTTGATCGACTGGGTAGTAATGTTACGATCTTTGGGCATAACCAACGCGATCGCCGATCCTAACTTAGAGTTGCCAGATTGATAAAAACTAGATTCAAGATCATAATTAGCAATATCATCAGGCATTAAATCAATACCAGAATTTATATCAATAGATAAAGCTTGTTCCACGCCAGAGAAAAGAGAGTTCATTAACTCCTGAGCTTCATCTTGCAGGGGACTTAAGGATACCTGTTCTATGTAACTGCTGTTTTGTTGCATATCAAGTCTTTTGACTATACTCAAAGCTTTCTACATACTAGGCAAAGATACCATACTAAGGACTGCTAAATCTTTCTGACTATGACAAATTTCCTAGAGTTTTAACTATTAAAGACTTATGGCAAATTACGATCTAACAGGCTAGAGATAAATCCATCAAAAGCAGTACAGGCAAACTTTTTGTGGCGAATTTAAAATCCAATTGCCATAATTCCAATTGCGATAGTAAAGACGTATTTCATCCAAATTATTTATGCCGATTTTGGGTTCACAAGAAACCAAGTAAAAAATATGTTGCAAATCAAATTGACAATTTCAGTATAAGTTGTGTATCCTTAGAAAGGTCAAAGATACGCCCCTATCGTCTAGAGGCCTAGGACACATCCCTTTCACGGATGCGACGGGGATTCGAATTCCCCTAGGGGTATCACAAATACAAAAAAATAGTTTATGACCCGCGATCTAAGATCATTTCTCGGAAAATTAGAGCAGCGTGGACAACTGAGGCGAATTAGTGCGTTAGTTGATCCCGATCTGGAAATTGCGGAAATTAGTAATCGGCTATTGCAATCTGGTGGCCCCGCATTATTATTTGAAAATGTTAAAGGTTCTCGTATCCCTGTAGTTGTAAA
Organism: Synechococcales cyanobacterium PMM_0082; assembly: GCA_949127865.1. Taxonomy (GTDB): domain Bacteria; phylum Cyanobacteriota; class Cyanobacteriia; order Pseudanabaenales; family Pseudanabaenaceae; genus PCC-7502. The sequence goes on along the minus strand of CASBQR010000119.1, from coordinate 1,727 downwards.
CCTGCTCGGCACGGTAGAACGGGTGTGCTGGGCAATGGATATGGAGAATCAAAGCGAATTAGAAGAATTGGGCATTAAGCTCGGCAAGTTACAAAGCCCCAAACCTCCGAAAAAAATATCTCAGGCGATCGACTTTGGCAAGATTTTATTTGATGTGGTCAAGTCCCGTCCCCAAAAGATTTTATTTGGCACTGCTCCCTGCCAAGAGGTGGTTTTAACAGGGGATCAGGTGGATTTAAATATTCTGCCCCTAATTCGTCCTTGGCAGCATGATGCAGGTAAAGTTATTACTCTGGGGCTAGTGATTACTAAAGATCCAGAGAACGGGATTCCCAATGTTAGTGTATATCGATTACAGCAGCAATCTAACAATACAATGACCGTGCATTGGCTCTCGATCCGAGGTGGGGCTAGGCATCTGCGTAAAGCGGCAGAAATGGGCAAAAAATTAGAAATTGCGATCGCCCTTGGTGTTGATCCATTATTAATCCTAGCGGCAGCAACGCCAATTCCTGTGGATTTATCAGAGTGGATTTTTGCGGGACTCTACGGCGGCGAGGGTGTGCAACTGGTTAAATGTAAAACCCTAGACCTAGAAGTGCCAGCCCAAGCGGAATTTATTTTAGAAGGGACAATTACGCCTGGTGAAGTGCTGCCCGATGGACCCTTTGGCGATCACATGGGTTATTACGGTGGCGTAGAAGATTCACCTTTAGTTAGGTTTCAGGCAATTACCCATCGCCAAAACCCGATTTACCTGACAACTTTTAGTGGGAGACCGCCCAAGGAAGAGGCAATGATGGCGATCGCGCTCAACCGCATTTATACGCCAATTCTGCGCCAACAGGTAACAGAAATTACGGACTTTTTCCTACCGATGGAAGCACTCAGCTATAAAGCCGCTATTATTTCCATTAAAAAAGCATATCCCGGTCAGGCACGGCGGGCAGCCTTGGCATTTTGGAGCGCATTACCGCAATTTACCTATACCAAGTTTGTAATTGTGGTCGATGAATCAATTAATATTCGTGATCCGAGACAAGTAGTGTGGGCGATTAGCTCTAAGGTTGATCCTGTGCGGGACGTATTTATTCTGCCCCAAACTGCTTTTGACTCCTTGGATTTTGCCAGTGAGAAAATCGGACTAGGTGGACGCATGGGCATTGATGCTACGACCAAGATTGCGCCTGAAGCCGATCATGAATGGGGAGCAGCCTTAGAATCTGATCCTGAAATTGCGGCTATGTGCGATCGCCGTTGGGCAGAGTATGGACTAGCAGATTTAAACCTCGAAAGTGGTGACCCTAATTTATTTGGTTATATGATCTAAATGTCTTAAATCTAAAGCGGTCAATAGAGAGGTACAAAAATCCATGCCTAGCTATGAATAAAAATGTCCTACTCCAAAGTATTCCACTATTTAAGGGGTTAAGTAGTGAAGACCTCAGTTTTTTGGCATATGCAGTAAATATCCAGAGCTATAACGCCAAGGGCATAATTTTCAAGCAAGGGGATATGGGTGACACCATGTACATTGTGGTTAAGGGCTGTGTCAATATTTCGGTGCTTGATAGTAATTCGGAATCCATATCCCTTAAGGACTTAACCCGTGGCGAATATTTTGGCGAATTGGCTTTAATTGATGACAAACCTCGAAGTGCCAGTGCGATCGCCGCCACGGATGTAGAACTACTAGAACTAACTAGAGAAATGCTATCCAACTATAT
>CASBQR010000118.1 GCA_949127865.1 Synechococcales cyanobacterium PMM_0082 | reverse complement strand
CTATTAGAATTCCCAAAACAAAACTACATACTAATAGTTGAGACAGATTCATTCAGGTTTCTTAATTTTCAGATTTATTAACACTGCCTACAACTGCCCCCACAACTCCACCTGCAACTGCGCCCATAACGGCTCCACTAGCAATCAATGGGAACGCAATTGACATAACAGCAGCTCCCAAAAGAACCCCGCCTCCCGCAGAAGCAATCATTAGGTTCCCGCGTTCATATATCTTGTTATCCATTGAATAAAATCCTTGACCCCTGACTTTACTCTTTGCTAATCTACGTCCACGAGTAGTACGATGTTTCATAGATTTAACCTCTGAATATAGACTTTTATTAACCTAATTTTGTCTAAATTTAATTAGATAAATTATACGTATATTTACCTTAGCTTATTAGCACAAATTTTTTAGTTTAAACCTAGCTCTTTCACCAGATAGATTATGTTATGTTTGCCTGATTGGCAGAGTGACTTTGATCCAAGCTCCACCCGTTTCAGGGTGATTATCTACACTAATTGTGCCTTTGTGAGCCTTGACTATTTGGTAAGCGATCGCTAAGCCGAGTCCACTGCCACCTTGCATATTTACTGAGGATTGCTCAGAAGATTGATAAAAGCGATCAAAAACGTGGGGCAATGCCTCAATTGCAAATCCAGAGCCACAATCGATCATTTCAATTTCTACTAGTTCTTGCTGTTTGACAATGACTTGTTCGACTTTGATCGAGATAATTTGCAGGGGGGGACTATGTTTAATGCTGTTATCTAGAATATTAACTAGTAACCGATACAGCTTAGACTCGTCAGCCAGAATGTTTAATGGACTTGCCCCCGAATATTCCAACTTAATCTTTTTGGAACTTGCGATCGGCTCCAAGCTTTGCCAAGCATTTTGAATAATCTCGGGGAGGTTTACAGACTCTAGGGTAAGTTTGAGGTTTAGCCCCATATCTACTTTTCCCAGTTCCAAAAGATCTTGAACTAAATCGGTGAGCCGAATTGTTTGTTTAATTAAATTGTCTAACCATGAACGCAAGGCTGGATCAACTCGTTCTTGTAAGGATTCCGCAATTAATCTAATGGAAGTAAGAGGTGTTTTTAGATCGTGTGCCACATCTGCTGCCCAGCGATCGCGTTGTTGCGTTAAGGTAGTTGCTTCTTGGCGATCTTCGATAAAAATACCGACATGACCACCGCCTAGGGGCAAGCTATGGGCTTTAATGGGAATATCTGCCTTTTCAACGGGGGAAAGTGGATCGTCAACAGTGGGATGGAATATCCACTCTTTTTGCTGAGATGTATTTGTAGTTCGGCTGTGTTCGATCAGTTGATCTAACTCAAAGGAACGAATAATTTGCAGTAATAGCTTTCTCTCTATACTTACTTCTATGCCTAAAAGTTGGCGGGCTTGGGCATTACAAAAAAATAGGCGGTTCTCTTGATCTACTTGCAAATAACCCACAGGTGCCTGCTGCATCACTTCCTGCCAAGTTATGATCTGGCGTTCTAATTTTTTTTGTTGGGTATTGGGAGTAATATTCCTAGATTTTTTTTGTGGCGATCGCTGATATAAGCGGATTCCTAATACTCCACAGCATAAACCGAACAGAAATATAAGCAGTCCTATTTCTCCGTTCATTTGTTAAGGCTTTTTACCCGTGAGCCAACTAAAAACAGAGCCTAGCCATGATTGGTCGGTTTTGGTTTGAGGCTGTTTTTTCTGTGGAGGTTTCTGCTTAAGATTTGATTTCTCCTTGACGCTTACTTTTCTATAATCTTGGAAAATGAAGTCTCTAGATTTAATATCCTGAGAATTTGCTCCCGCCTCTAGTAGTTGTTGAATGGCGGTGTCATCTTGATTTGTAGTTGCCACATCAATGGATTTGTAGGGATTTGGCGTTAGGGCTTTTTGTTCTAAGTGCTCTAAGCTGTCTAGTAAATTAGTCCATGATCCTTTATCGGTGAAGCGATCGCTATTTTCCTTTTGGATTTTTAACGATTGTTGATGAAATTCGATGGCGCGGCTATATTCACCTAGGGCATTATAGGCATTACCTAAACCAGCGAGGGCATTGGCATAGGAACGGCGATCGTCAATATCTTGAGCAATATTTAACCACTGCAAATAAAATTCCACGGCTTCAGTGTATTGCCCTTTGGCATTATGACTATTACCTAAACCACCAAGGGCATTTCCCTGTTGCGAGCGATCGCCAATTTCGGTGGCAATATCTAACCACTGCTGATAAAAATCAATAGCTTGCACATACTTACCTAGGGCGTAGTTGGTATTTCCTAAGTCCCCCAAAATATTAGCCTCACCTTGACGATTACCAATTTTACGGATTAATTCCAAGGAATGTGAATATTGATCGGACGCTTGTAAATATTGCCCGAGGGCATAATAGGCTTTGCCCAGATTGCTAGAGTTTTTGGCTTGGATGACAAAATCATCAATTTTTTGGGCAATCACTAAGGAACGTTCATGAAATTTGATTGCCTCGCTATACTGCCCGAGGATAAAAAAGGCTGCACCCAAACCACTTAAAGAACTGGCTTCAGAACGCCGATCGCTAATGGTACGAGCAATATCTAAGCACTGTTGATACGCCTGAATTGACTGAGGATATTGCCCAATTGCTAAGAAAGCATTGCCTAAATTACCCAAGGATGTGGCTTCACCGAGGCGATCGCCCATTTTCCGCTTGACTTCGATCCATTGCTGGTGAAATTCGATCGCTTGAGCATATTTGGTATTAGCTAAAACCCCAGAATTCTGCCCTAGATAGCTACTATGGTCACGCTTTAACGCTGCTAAACTTGCCGAGCGATCGCCCATGGCTTTTTTAAGCTCAATCCATTCTTGGTAAAACTGTAAAGCTTGGGAATAGTAACCCATCCGATCCAAAACCTGCCCTAAACTATGCAGACAATGGGCTTGCTGTGCCAGATTACCCACCTGTTTGGATATGGCTAAGGATTGTTTATATAGCTCCCTCGCCTCTTGATATTGACCAAGGGTATTATAGACATTACCTAAATTGCCGAGGGCGATCGCTTGCTGGGTAGGAATCTCTTTACTAATTTCCCAAGCTTGTTCATACAACTCCGTGGCTTCGACAAATTTAGCCAAGGAGTTCTGGACATTTCCTAAACCGATTAAAGATTTTGCCTGTAGATGGCGATCGCTAGTGGTTAAGGCTAATTTTAAGGATTTTTCATAGAAACTCACCGCTTCTAGATATTGTCCTAAGGCATAATGGGCATGGGCTAGATTAATTAAGGATTGCGATTCATAGTTGGAATTAATATCTATGATTTGCGCCCGTTCATAATAGGTGATTGCTTCTTTGAATTGCCCTAGGCGATCGCTAGTAATACCTAAACCAATCAAACAGGTAATTATCTGCTGAGGCTGCTCTATACCTAAATCTAGACATTCTTGATAACTGGCTTTTGCTTCGGTATATTCTTCTAAAATTTGATATGTATCCGCCAAACTTTCTAGGGAATTAGCACGTAAAACTTGATTATGCCCATACTCTAAATTGGGCACAAGGGTTAGGTGCATCCGATATAGTTCGAGGGCTTTAGGATATTGTTTAAGGCTTTGATAGGCGTTTGCCATCATGGGTAGCCCCTCGATTTGGGACTGGGTATCTTTAAGCTCCTTGGCTAGATTGAGGTGGCGATCGTAATATTCCAATGCCTGTGGATACTGCTGCAACTGGGAATAGAGATTACCTAGCCCTAGGAGGTTTTTAAGTTCTAAGGGGCGATCGCTAGATTTAACGGCAATTTCTAAGGATTCCTGAAAATAGGGTAAAATTTGTGACCATTGATTAGAGCCATTATGAGCAGCCTGCACAAACAAAGTATGGGCTAATTTATATAAACATTGGGCTTTGGCATTACGTTCTACGGGATCTTGCCTTTTAACTAAAATCCCTAACCATTCTTGGTACAAAGATCCAGCGACATTGTATTTATGCATGGCACCATAGGCATCACCTAAGCCCATCAAAACTGCACCAAATTCAGTACGCTGCAATTGAATTGCCCGCCATACATTTAAAAGTGGCTTTAGTAAGCTCATGCGCTGGAAATGCTTGCCTTGTAATTGTAAGTATCGATCTAGGCATTGGTCAGTATCATCGTGAATAATGTAAAAACCTCGGAAATATTCACCTAGGGCGCAACAGTGCTGAAAAATTGCAAAATAAGGGGATAGATCGCGATCGCTTTCCCAATCAATAGCGGGTTTTGTTTGTGACCAAAAGTATTTAATTAGTTGTTCGTGATAGGGCTTTGGATCGGCGATCGGCACAAGGGTTTTAATCTGGGGTTCGCAGCCAAAATGATTTTGCCCTAGGTGGCGGAGTAAACCAAATTCTTCTAATTTTTGCAGATCAACTAAATCTAGGGCGGGCTGCTGATCGGCATAAATAGCTTGAATATCTTTGACACTAAAGGGCTGAGTATAAATACTAGCGATGATCAAAAGATCACGAAGTTTAGGTAATAACCGCTTAAAAGTTCGATCAAAAACGTCCTTAATCGCAATTCTCCGATCAGAGGGATGATTTAAGTCGAAAATTTTACCGTATCTGGCTAAATAACGAATCTGCGGAATCTGTTCTTCAGTTTTAAGTAATTTGGCGGCTAATGTTAAAGCTAAGGGATTGCCACCTAAAAATTGACTAAAGGTTTCTAAATCTTGGCGATCGCCCAAAATCCCCATTTCCATTAATAAATCTGCGGAGTGGGAATTGCTAAGGGCTGGTGCTAGTGCTAATTCTGGAGTCAGTCCTAAGGTGGCTTGACTAGTAACTATAATCTTGCTAGAAACATGAGCTTGATTACTTTGCCAAGCTTGCAGAAAATCTAACCAAAACTCTTGCTGCTCACTGGAAGCAAAATCTAATTGATCAATTACAACTACGCAGGCATTAACCGTTAGTAGGTTTACTAGGGTCGGAATTAAGCGATCGTCTGGGATAGAAATATCTGATGTTACAAGCTGGAGGTTAGCGATCGCCCATTGTCCAAATTCCGTAAAGCTATAAATCGGGGCAGCTACCCAAAATTTATGAACGCTGGGGTGTCCTTCACAGTATTTTGCTACGAGTCCAGTGGGCTGATTTGAACCGATAACCGAGACTAGAGGATTTTCAGCTAAGACTAAATTTAGTTTTTGGAGTTCTAGATCTTGAAAGTAACTTGGGGCAGGCAGAAGGGCAAAATCAGGCAAAAATCCATCTACCTGATCCTGTAAATTATCCTGTAAGTTAACTAGATCGCTTTCAATCAAATCTGCAATCAAATCAAAATCAGCCTTTAACTCCGCTTCAACTTGTTCAATCTCAGCTTGGTCATCAAGGGTTGCTAATGCTTCAAAATATTCAATAAAATCATCCTGTTGTCGCACTTGTTCGCTCACATTTGCCATAGGATTCTTGACCTGATCTATACCCCAAGATTAACAGAATCAAGCAAAAAAATAAGTTAAATTTGCTATGCCCATAGTTCTAGCATTGATTGTTTAGCTAGAGCTAATTAATTTCTCACAAACATTAATTCTCAGAGCCAATTCCTTTTCGGTAATTTGTAATCAGATCGATAAATTCATCTCCATAGCGTTCTAATTTAACTTCTCCGACTCCTGAAATTTTCAGCATTTGCACCTTAGTAATTGGTTGTTGCTGCGCCATAGCCAGTAGGGTAGAATCGGGGAAAATCATATAGGGTGGAAGTTTGCAGCGATCCGCTATCTTTTTTCGCAGCGATCGCAAACCTTCAAACAAAATTTCCGCATTTTCTCGACGAACTTGGGTATGGAGTTTAGGCTGAGGTTCTGTCTTGGCAGCAATTGCGATTAAAACTTGTCTCTGCGATCGCATCACTTCCCAACTTTGAGCATTTAATTTGAGAATGCCATATCCATCTGTAGATTGTTCTAATAGCCCTTGATGAATTAGCGATCGCCCCAAATTTTTCCAATCATCCGCCGTTTTATCGTTACCAATACCATAGACAGAAAGTTGATTGTGACTACGTTCTAGAATTTTTTGCTCCTTAGAACCTCGCAACACATCAATTATATATTTCAACCCAAATCTTTCTTTAGTGCGGGCGATCGCAGAAAGCAGTTTTTGGGCATCTACAGTCCAATCGGCGATCGGTCTAGGGTTTAAGCAGTTATCACACCTACCACAATTTCCACTAAATCGTTCGCCAAAATATTGAAGTTGAACAATCCTGCGGCATTCGGTAGCTTCAGCATAATCAATCACCTGTCGGAGTTGTTGCCTGGCTCGGCGTTGCTCTTGCTCTAAAGGTTTTCCAGTTTCGGGATCAACTTTTTGAGAAATTAAATATTCAATAGTACCAACATCACCAGCCCCAAAAAATAAGGAACAATTAGCAGGCTCTCCATCTCTCCCTGCTCTGCCCGATTCTTGATAGTAACCTTCAATATTCCGAGGTAAATCAAAATGAACTACTAATCGCACATCAGGCTTATTAATACCCATGCCAAAGGCGATCGTCGCGACCATTACCTGCACATCATCACGAATAAACTGACTTTGATGACTAGTTCGAGTTTTGGTATCTAAACCTGCATGGTAGGGTAGGGCGTTGATCCCATCTTGAATCAATTTGGCGCTAATTTCATCAACTTTCTTCTTAGCATTGCAATAAATAATTGTTGAGCCGTTAGATGTTTCTTTAATCTTTTTCAGTAACTGTCTATAGGCATCTTTGGGTTTGGGAATAACCTCGTAAAAGAGATTGGGGCGATTAAAACTAGTAATGTGAACTTGGGGCGATCGCAATCTTAACTGAATTAAGATATCCTCACGGACTTGTTCCGTTGCTGTCGCCGTTAGTGCCATCATCCCGATTTCAGGATACTTGGTTCGTAACTGTCCTAATTGTCGATACTCTGGACGAAAATCATGTCCCCATTCCGAAACACAGTGCGCCTCATCGATCGCAAATCCAGAAATCCCAATCCGAGCTTGCACTTGGTCTAAAAATGGTAAAAAGGATTCAGAAAATATGCGCTCAGGCGAAACATAGAGGAGTTTGATTTTTCCTGCTAAGATTTCTTGTTCTCGGTTATAGCGATCGCTTCCATTTAACGTACTATTCAAAAATGTAGCCCCGATGCCACTATTAACCAAAGCCGTGACTTGATCTTCCATTAAGGCAATCAACGGCGATACAACTAAGGTTAAACCAGACTTAAGCAGGGCAGGCAATTGAAAGCATAAAGACTTCCCGCCACCCGTCGGCATAATCACCAACTGATCTTGGCAATTTAATGCTCCTTCAATAATTTCCTGTTGCCCGACTCGAAAGCGATCGTAGCCAAAATAATGCTTTAAAGCCTGCTGTGGAGAATTGATCATTGATTTGCTAGAACTAACCACGCCAAAATAAAATTGCCGCAAATATGGCTACAGGTATTGTAATCGCAGTAGTTGCCATTATGTTTAGGTCAACTTGACTAAAAATCGGTAAATACATCGAACTTTGCTTAATGGCGATCGCAATTACCAAACTAATTCCAAATAATTTCAAGATAAACATATTATTTTTTTGTGGCAATTTCCCCAGGATTAGGAAAGTTTTCGATTGGAACTCCTGCTAGTGCCTTTTCCATAAAATTTCGCCAAATTGGGGCTACATATACACCTCCAGTTACGCCGTTCGACATCTGGGAATAATCGTCATTGCCAATCCAAATAGCCGTAGCTAATTGTGGCACATAGCCAACAAACCAAGCGTCTCGAAAGTCTGAAGTAGTCCCCGTTTTACCTGCGACAGGGCGACCGCCACTTAAAATGGCTTGGGTACCTGTGCCACTGGTGATGACTCCCCTTAAAACATCCGTAGTTTCCGCCACAGCGTATGGTTTAAGAACAAGGGTAGGTTTAGGGCTATTATCTAAAAGTACCTTACCAGTACTATCAGTAACCCGCGCAATTAAAGTTATCTTATTTTTGTATCCACCATTGGCAAAAGTAGCATATGCTCCTGCGGTTTCTAAAACGGTTAAATCCGCAGAACCTAACGGTAAAGACACTACAGGGTCAAGAGGACTCATAATTCCCATCTTCCGACAGTCTGAAATAACCTTTTTTATTCCTACATATTGTCCTAACCTAATTGCAGGAATATTACGGGAAATTGCCACCGCTTGACGAATAGAAATATTCCCCATAAAAGTATTGTCATAGTTACGAGGCTTATAAATTTCATTCCCATCAGGAAAACTTATTGGTGAATCATCAATACTTGAGTTAGGGGTAAAGTCTCCTGTAGCAAAGGCTGAGTAGAAAACAAATGGTTTAAAACTTGAACCGATTTGTCGTTTTGATTGGACTGCGCGATTATATTGATTTTGTTCATAAGCTCCTACACCTCCGACCATAGCTTTAACAAAGCCTGTTTTAGGATCGATCGCCACTAAAGCTATTTGCTTAGCGTTGGCACCATAGTTTTGCAAATCCCGATGACCTTGATTGGTAGTTTGCTCGGCAATTCGTTGTAATTTCAGGTCAATAGTAGTCTGAACGCGTAATCCACCCTTTAGGACAATATCTTTTCCAAACTTTTCTACTAGTTCTGCAGAGACAGCTTGAGTAACGTATGGAACTTGACTGGCTTGATAGGAGATGCCCTCTCCTAGCCTAATTGGCATCGCTCTTGCCGCTTTAATTTCTTCTGGAGTCGCCCACCCCAATTCTTCCATCCGCGCTAGGACTAATCTCTGCCGAGATTTAGCAATTTTGTAATTATCAAGGGGATTAAATATGGATGGAGCTTGAACTACTCCTGCTAGCATTGCTGCTTCTGCTAAGTTTAAGTCGGCAGCACTTTTATTAAAGTAATTTTGAGCTGCAGTTTCCGCCCCATTGGTGTTCTGCCCCCAATATACTTGATTGAGATACATCTCTAAGATTTGATCTTTAGTAAAAACTTGCTCTATACGCATAGCGAGAACAGCTTCAGCCACCTTACGATTGAGGCTTCGTTCTGATGACAAGAATAAATTCTTTACTAGTTGCTGTGTAAGCGTAGAACCACCTTCTAGGGTTTCCCTTGATCTTAAATTTACTAAGGTAGCTCTAGCGATACCCGCAGGATTGATGCCGCTGTGGGAATAAAAGTAAGCATCTTCGATCGCCAAGATTGAACGTTTTAAGTTGGGAGATATTCGACTCAATGGCACTACTTCTCGATTTACATCCCCGTGTAAGCGAGCAATTAATTCACCATTGATATCATAGAAGTAGGAAGTTTCGGCAGGTGTGTAGTTTTTAAGGATGCGGACATCGGGTAAATCATTAAAACTAACTGCTAACCCAGCTAAAGCTCCAGCTATTCCAGAGCCAATCACTAAAATACTTCCTAACAAAATGTTGTTTAGGTTTCTACTAACTTGACTCAGGATTGCGTTTGCCATATTTTCAGGGGACTAGATGCTAATCAATGTTAGCTTAATTGAACTACCCTACACTACTACCTGAGGATGGGGGTTCTAAATTTCCATCAAGTAATGAATGCTTTTACCCTTCTTTGAGCCAAGTTGCTACGTCCCACCACCATTAAGAAAGCTTTTTAGCATCTTTTTGAGCTTGCGTCATGAAAATCAATTTGTACATTACCAGTCGATTTTATCTAAAGTTAAGCCTTGATCAATAGATTCAGAGCGTGCTTCTTGGATGCTTTGAACCATTCCTTCAATTCCTCTTAGATATTCGTCATCGCTGACATAACTAGATTGTTCTAAAATCTTAACTTCGTCTTTGGAGAAATGGTCAAGTGACCATAGAAATTTGTCACTAATGCTATCGTCAATTTTTAAGGTGATTGTCCGCATAAATTAACTACGAAGTTTTCTATATTTACTTTTGCAGTAAAGTTTTGACATTTGTATTCTATCACCTCTACCCCAACTGGTAATGAGCTTGAGCAGCCATTCATCGTTCTGAGCATCCTCATTGCTAAACAGTGAATTCTTCTATGAATTATGCTTGACACAACGATTTGAGTTTTTCGATCATTGTAGGCGCATGATCGGGAACAGCAGTAATATCTTGCTCAGAACCGATCGCATTTCCCCAAACTAGAAATTCAAATTCATCATCAAATTTACAGGAAACCTCTTGTTTGCGTTGCCATGTTTCTAAGATTTGTTCTACAGAAATGACCTTGTATCGACCTCTGAATAAAGACTCTGTGACCGCCAAGCGCAACCATTTTAGATCGTACTTCCTCCACTGGATCGATATGGATGTTAGGGAGCGATCGCCTAGATCAAATTTATAACGCTTTAGTAACTTGAGAATTGCTTCCATGACTTTAGGGAATAGTTAACATATTATTACAGAAACTTTTTAACTTACCTACTATGCGTCTGATTTCTCTAAATTTAGAAAACTTCCGCCAACATAAATCTACTGAAATTCATTTTCCTACAGGCTTGATTGGGATTTTGGGTGAAAACGGATCGGGTAAGACTACTATCTTAGAGGCGATCGCTTGGGTATTGTATGGGAAAGGGACGAGAGGCAGTAATGATAGTTTGATTTGGCGCATGGCAGCAGGGAAATCTACGGCGGTAGTAGAGTTAACTTTTTCCTTTAATGGTCAGACTTTGAAGGTAAAGCGATCGCAATCAGCAACAAAAAGTAATGCGGAATTAACCCAAGACTCTAAAGTTGTAGCGACATCGACTAAAGCTGTGAATGAGAAGATTTTGGAACTATTGGCAATGACCCATCAAGAGTTCTTTAATAGCTACTTTACGGGACAGAAGGACTTAAATTTTTTGGGAGCGATCGGAGCTACTGAAAGAGAAAAATTTGTTGCCAAAATGTTGGGTTACGAAAAAATCATCGAAGTCCAAGGTACATCTACGAAGGAAGGTACGATTAGATTTGATCTACAAAATCAAAAAAATCAAGTGCTGAGACTAGAAGGAGCCTTGGGAGATCCAGCCCAAATTAAAGCCAATATTATTAATTATCAAAATCAACTAGCCCAAGCCGAACAGATATTAACCGCAGCAACTAATGCTTTGAATTTAGCGATCGCCCAAAAAGCTAACCTCGAACCCAAACTGATTCAACTAGAACAAAAGCGTGATCGGTCTAATCAACTAACTTTTCAGGCTCAAAATCATCAAACCCAGCAACAAAGAATCCTAAAAGAAATTAGCCAAAAAACAGATCAGCGATCGCAGGCTTTAGAAGTAACCCAAATCTATCAAGCTTTGGAGATCGAAGTTTCTGGATATGTAGCAATGGAAGCTAAATTACAAGCCCTGAGTATGCTTAAGCAAGAATTTACAAAAAAGAGTGATCTGGAAGTACGATTAGCCCAATTAGAATCAGAGTTTCAGGTTTTAGCCCAAGACTTAAATTTATTGCAAGATCTGGATATTTACCCAACTCAACAGGCGATCGCTAATTTCCAGACAGAGCTAGAAAGTTTAAATACGCAAATTCAAGCTCAAACCCAAACTTGGCAGATAACCCAAGCCGAACTCAAAGCCAAAATTAAAACTGAACAGCAAAATCTCAAAAAACTAGTAAATCAGCAACAGGTAATTCTAGAAGCTGGAGCCGAAGGAGCTTGTCCCACCTGTGAACGTCCTCTTCATTCTGAGTTTGATCACGTTGTGGATGGATTTACGACCCAACTAGAGCATTTGCGATCGCACGTTACCGAATATGAGCAAGAACTAAAAGCTTTAACCGCCCCACCCGCAGAATTAAAAATCTCTCAGCAAGCTCATCAGGAAATATCAGAACTACTAAAGCAAGAACAAAAACAAGAACTCAAGTTGGCTTCAGACCTAGCTCGGCGGCAGTTAATTCAACAGCAATTTAATACTAAAACTACAGAAATCAATCAATTAAAAGCCCAAGTTTCTGACCTTTCCAGTGACTTTGATCCAGAGGCTTATAATCATTTGTCCACCCAAATTCAAAACCTCAAGCCTAAATATGAGCAATATCTCCGTTTTGCAGGGACTAGTCAAAGGCTCGAAGAAATTGATCTTGAACTGATAAATCTCAATCAAGAATCGACAAACCTTACTCAACTAATTCAAAACCTTGATCAAGAAATTAAAGCTCTAAATTTTCAGGAAGCAGAATATACCAATCTAAAAACAGCGATCGCCACCACCACAAATCAACTAGAAATCCTTCGCACTAATCAAAATCAAGCCCAACAACAGCAAGCCTTAATCTCCCAATCCTTAGCGATCGCCCAAACCCAAGAAGCTGAGTTCCGCCTCAAACAAACTGACTACCTAGAAGCCAAAAAAGCCCAAACTCTGATCCAAGAAATCGATAATGCTTTTACCGATATGCGCCAACACTTCACAGAGGAGATTCGTCCCCAACTTGCCGATGCTGCCAGTATATTTCTGAACCAGCTTACCGATGGACGCTATAATACCCTTGAAATTGATTCTAAATATAATGTGATTGTTCTAGCAGATGGCGATCGTAAGCCTGTAATTTCAGGAGGCGAAGAAGATATTGTGAATCTATGCCTACGGTTAGCAATTTCGCAAATGATTACCGAACGCAGTGGACAACCCTTCTCTTTATTAATTTTAGATGAGGTGTTTGGTTCCCTTGATGACGGCAGAAGGAATAATGTTTTAACTTTGCTAAATGGACTAGAACAGCAATTTGAACAGGTACTAATTATCTCTCATCTTGATTCTATTAAAGATAATCTAAATCATTGTATTCGACTAGAATTTAATCAAAAGAAACAAAGTTCGCAAGTTGCTGATTCCTTAATTTAGAAATGCAGAATGGAACCTAATTCTAAATCCCAACTACGCTCTCAATTGCTAAACAAAAGGCGATCGCTATCCCTTGAAATTTGGCAACAACAAAGTCAAGAACTCTCTAATCAACTGGCAGCATCAGACTTAATTCATAATGCTAAGGTAATTTTAGGATTTATCAGTTTTCGTCAAGAACCAGATTTATCTTCTCTATTTCAGGAATTTCCTGATAAAACTTGGGGATTTCCGCGCTGTAATGACAAAAACTTAGAATGGTATCAAGTTAATCCTCTAAACTTTTCAGAATCATTTGAAGTTGGTAGCTTTGGTATCCTTGAGCCAATCCGAACCCTACCGAAAATTGATTTAAATATTGTCGATTTGATTTTAGTACCTGCGATCGCGATTGATGAACAAGGCTATCGTTTGGGTTATGGCGGTGGTTTTTATGATCGCTTTTTAATCAATCAAACTGGATTTACCGTCGGTGTCGTATTTGCAGATTTCCTTATCAAGGATGTTCCAACTCAGCCGTGGGATTTACCCGTAAAGTCGGTATGCACTCAAAACGGAATTTATGTATTTTTCTAAATGTATTTTTTTATTTGATAAGCGATCGCAATTTGACGTAATTTTGAGCTTAGAAATCATGGTGCTAAGATAGAATTATCCCGATTCAGGAATGGATTCTAGTATGACCAATCTTACTTACGATGAAATCTTTGGAATAGCCTTAACCCTATCTCCTCTTTACAGGGCAATGCTTGCTGAACAGTCTTGATGAAGTAAATCCTGAGATTGAAGCAGCTTGGGGTGAGGAAATTGTAAATCGGATACAAGCGATCGATGAAGGCAGAGTCACTTTAGTTCCAGTCAATCAGCTATTGCAACGACTTAAGAATCGATAATGTTTCTTGAATTTGCCCCTAACATACAGGAGATAAGGTATTAAAGCTAACTCTTAATAGTCAACAAATTATGCCGATCGCGCTGCAACTCATGCACTACAACCCGCTTAATCCCAAGTCTATCTTCTAACTGCCTCACATAATCAACCCCTTCACCCTTCTCTTCACGATGGTCAAGCTCTTGAAGCAAAGCTAAAATCTGAGTATCCAAGCCCTCTGCCCCACTAAATAAATGCATCAGCGCCTCACAGCGATCATCGTCAGGATAGATAGGGATGTAATAGATATAGGGGACTTCCATAATGATGAATGCCAATATTGAGTAAGATTTCTGTATCCAGTTTAACTTTTTTAAGTCTAGCTTACAGACGTGTATTATGTCCTAGAGTGCCTAACTAAGTTTCATTATGATCAATTTGTCGAGGTTATTAATTTTACTGATACTTGGGTTCATGCTGTTTATGCCGCCGACTCAAGCTCAATCTATCCAAGATTTACAAAACTATCAACAACAAGTAAATGAGCAACGGGATTTGATCCAAAAACAACAGGCACAAATTAATGCGATCGCCAAGCCCGCCGAAACCAGACTAGACCTGCTCCGCAAAAACGTCAAAGCTACAGATGCTGAAATCTCCAAAAATCAGCAAAAACTGACCTCAAGCTCCAAAAATCTCAAAAATCTTCAAGCAAAACTTGTCAGCTTAGACGATGCCTTACAAATCAAACGTACCGCCACGATTTCAAGATTGCGATATTTGCAAAAACAACACACAGCAGAATGGTGGGCTGTATTAATAAGCAGTAAAGATTTGTCCCAATTTTTAGATCGCCGTCGGCAGTTAAGTTTGATTTACCAGAGCGATCGCACCCTACTAGCAACCCTCAAGCAAAGTAATGATCAAGTAAATAATCAAGCTCAAAAGATTATCAATACCCAAAATCAAATTATTTTACTCAATCAAGAACTAGCACAACAAAAACAGAATTTTGAGGCACAAGCCTCTGCCCAAGCTCAAGTTGTAACTAGATTAAAAAGCGATCGCTCTGCCCTAGAAGCAGCAGAAGAAAGATTAGCTCAAGACTCAGCCCAAATTAGAAATATCATTCTTGCCAAGACCTTTACCCCCGATAGCATTATTCCCGGCACTGGACAAATGATGTATCCCATAATTGCCCCGATTACCAGTCCCTTTGGCTACCGTAGGCATCCAATTCTTGGTTATCAGAAATTTCATGCTGGTATGGACTTTGGTGCAGATTATGGCACGGTCATTTATGCTGCCGATAGTGGAAACATAGTATTTGCGAGCTGGTATGGGGGCTATGGTAATGCTGTAATTATTGAGCATGGTAATGGTATTAGTACGCTCTATGCCCATGCCAGTGAGGTATATGTCACGGAAGGACAAGCCATTCAAAAAGGACAACCGATCGCTAGAGTTGGTTCCACAGGATTTTCCACAGGACCTCATCTGCATTTTGAAGTTCGGGTCAATGGCGAACCCGTCGATCCTGCCCAATTTTTGTAACTTTTTAAAGCTAATAATGTAGAAACACTAAACATGATTTGCTACTTTAACTGGTAGCCTTTTGATCTACCATAAAAACACATACTATTTACCTGCCTAAATTTTCCTGTGCTAGATATTAAACTTTTGCGATCGCAGCCCACCCAAATCCAAGATCGGCTAAATCTGCGAGTAGGAATCACTCAGCATCTTGATAAAGTAAGGAATGTGATACTGAATAGCTTCTGAGTCAGGGAACTTGGCATAAAAATCTTTTGCTATTGCCCGTGAGATTTCCTCTCTAAAGTTAAGACTATCCCCAGTCCATTCATCCGTTGGTTCAATTTGTTTCCAATATTCCTTGGCATTCGTAATACAAAGTAAAATAAAAATTAATTCTTCCTTTCTTTGTGAATTTAGAGCATTCTCAAACTCATTAATCCAGCTATCTCTTAATTGATCTACTCCACTAAAATCTAGCTCTGTACAGTGATTAACAAAACTACAGGCTGTATTAAAATTAGCTTTTAGATTTTTATATTCACTCATCTCCTTAGACATTTTG
>CASBQR010000117.1 GCA_949127865.1 Synechococcales cyanobacterium PMM_0082 | reverse complement strand
TCTTTAATTTCAGCAATTTCTGCAGCAATAATTACTTTTCTTAACCCTTCAAAACGTGAAACAAAGCTACTGGAAATAAAAGACCTTTGCGATCTAATACGTTTAGAAATTATTAGTTCACAACAAGTGATCGCAGATAGTGAAACCTCAGACTTGAGTAAACAAGTTGTGCTAGAAAATCTAGTCGGAAACTTAAAGAAACTTACAAAAAGACTAAATGAAAGAATTTAACATTGTTATCTTATGTAAGTTCCAATATTTAACCATAATCAAATTTTGAAGTAGTTACTGAAACTCAGTCTTACTTAAAATATCTACTCTTAAAAAGCTGAAACCAACATTTAATGAATCTTATCCACGGATCTTTTGTGACCAGACTCTTGTCGGTAAGCCCCAAATATAGATAAATCCTTCGGCGGCTTTGTGATCAAATTGATCGGCATCGGTGTAGGTGGCTAGTTCTTCGTTATAGAGAGAATTTACCGACTTGCGACCGACAATAATCGCATTACCCTTATGGAATTTGACTCTAATTGTTCCAGAAACTTGAGTTTGACTATCTTTGATAAATGCATCAAGGGCAGATTTGAGAGGGCTATACCACAAGCCGTTGTAAATCATTTTGGCGTAGGTATCTTCAATTCCCCGTTTGTATTGGGCTAGATCGGAAGTTAGGGTTAGACTTTCTAAATCTCTATGAGCTTGAATCAGAACTACCATCGCAGGAGATTCGTAAATTTCACGGGATTTAATTCCAACTAGGCGATTTTCTACCATGTCAATGCGTCCCACGCCATTACCACCAGCGATCGCATTTAATTCCGTAATTAATTCCACAGGAGATAAAGCCTTGCCATCAACAGCGACAGGATTGCCTTGCTCGAAGGTAATTTCAGTATAGGTTGGTTCGTTAGGTGTGTCGGCGATCGCCTTGGTAAAATCATAAACTTCTTCGGGTGGTTCACTCCAAGCATCTTCTAAAACCCCTGCTTCCACACTGCGTCCGAGAATATTGCGATCAATACTGTAAGGTGAGGATTTTTTAACTGGGGAAGGAATCCCAAATTTTTCACCATAGGCAATGGTTTGCTCACGACTCATACCCCATTCTCTAGCTGGAGCTAATACTTTTAGATTTGGATTCAGGGAAGCGATCGCCACATCAAACCTAACTTGATCATTCCCTTTACCAGTACAACCATGGGCAACTGCATCGGCACCATACTCCGCCGCCGCTTCTACCAAAATTTTGGCAATTAAAGGTCTGGCTAAAGCTGTGGCTAAAGGATAGCGATTTTCGTAAAGCGCATTAGCTTGAATGGCAGGAAATGCATAGTCTTTGACAAATTCGGCGGTGACATCTTGAACTAAAGATATAGTTGCACCTGATGCCAAGGCTTTAAGGCGAATAGGTTCTAGTTCATCTCCCTGCCCTAAATCTGCCGCTAAAGTTATGACTTCTTTTACACCCCATTCTTGCATGAGATAAGGAATACAAACAGATGTATCAACACCACCTGAATAAGCAAGTACAACTTTGTTGGCGCGACCCATATCTACAAATCTCCAAATTTAAGTAAGTTTAATAATTTTCAGACGGAAAGACACATCACAACTAAACAATACTGCAATTGCGCTTGTTCTTTGGTATTGATCTTTACTATCGATCAAACTACTGTCCCAAAATAATGCTAGAGAATCTTATCACAACTATTGAAATCAATCTGCTGGCAATAGATAAATTACTTAAAACTGAGTATCACAAGCTTCCCATGCCTTAATTGTCTCTGGTACCATTGGCTTAATTAACTGAGAAATAGCCTCAGCATATGCCCCAATTTCTGACTGTGCGCCTTCACCCGATCGCAAACCCACAAAATGTAAAACCGATTGTAAAGATACAGTCCACACCCAAGAGGTATAAACACTAGGCACTAACACCCCCCGTGCTTGCTCCCGAGATACGCCTAAGCTTAAAAGTTTTTGGTAGGCAGCATAGCTATCTTGACATTGCTGGGTATAAATTGCGATCGCTTGCTCATTTAAATCCTCTGAGAGTTCACCCCCACTTGCCTGTCTGTTACTTTCAGATTGTTCCCTGAACACCTTGGGAATATAAAAATCCTCCTCATCGGTGGCAGCAACATAGCGAAAACTTTTTTCATTCCAACCAAGCTGCTCGTCATTATGGTTAGAGGCAATAATATGCTTAAACCACTGTCTGCCTACATAAAGAGGAGCTTTGACCTTAAACTTGAATACTACTCCCCGAAATGGGCTGGTATGGTGATGTTTAATCAGGTAATTAATTAATTTACTGTCTTTATCCGTTAGTTCTATAGAGGCTTTTTCAAAACTTGCCCTCGCATCATTAACCACATCTAAATCTGAACCCATGGAACTAACTAGCTCAATGCAACTTTTACCATCATTTAGAGGATCAAAAAACATAGGGATTATTTTCTTAGGGTTTTAGGGAAAGCATACTAACCTTAACCATATTAATTTAGGCAGTAACCAAAAGCTATTAAATGCCATTCTTCCCCTTGATTTGGCTAGTATCACCTTAAATTCAAGTCTAAATGAGTAAAATAGAATACACGTTAAATTTTGAATGTAGATATGAAAGCTGTAGTTGAAAATTTGCCGATTTTAGCGATCGCCCCCAGTCAAGTCATTAGAGGGCAGGGCATAGTTTCTAAGTTGGCGGATTACATATCGGGGAAATCAGCCCTAGTAATTTCAGGCGAAAAATCTAGGGAAGTTATATCATCAGCCTTTGAGCAAGCCAGCTTAAAAATTCATTATGCTGCCCCCATTCATAATTGCAGTGAAATAAATCTCAAAAATTTACAGACAGCAATCAAAAAAATCCAGCCCGATCTAATTATTGGCGTAGGCGGGGGTAAAGTCTTGGATACGGCAAAACTCACTGCCTATAAACATAATTTACCTGTAGTTACTATTCCTACAACTGCTGCCACCTGTGCAGGTTGGACGGCTTTGAGTAATGTTTATACCGAGGAAGGGGCATTTAGTTACGACGTAACCTTGAACCATTGTCCAGAACTTTTAATTGTGGATTACGATCTAATTGCTACTGCCCCCAAACGCACCTTGGTTTCTGGTATTGGGGATGCGATCGCTAAATGGTATGAAGCTTCAGTCGGTAGTGGTGGTAGCGATAAAACCTTAGTAATTGCTGCTGTCCAAGAAGCCAGAATTTTAAGGGATATTTTATTTCAAAAATCCGCCGAGGCGATCGCAAATCCCGCAGGTGCAGTTTGGCAAGAGGTAGTTGATGCTACGGTTTGCTTAGCAGGCGTAATTGGTGGAATTGGTGGTGCCCAATGTCGCACGGTTGCCGCCCACGCTGTCCACAATGGCTTAACCCATTTACCTCAAACCCACGGAACTCTACATGGTGAAAAAGTTGCGTTTGGAATTTTAGTGCAATTACGTTTAGAAGAGTTTCAAGGAAATCAACTCGCAGCCACCGCCCGCCAGCAACTTCTCAAGTTTTACAGCGAAATTGGCTTACCTCAGAGTCTTGAGGATCTAGGTTTGGGGAATATTACGCTCAAAGAATTAGAAACTGTAGCGGCGATCGCCTGTAATCCAAATTCCGACTTGCATAATTTACCTTTTTTGGTACACGAACATCAGCTAATTGCCGCCATGGTTTCGACTACTGTTCCGATTCTAACTATTCAGGGAGCTAATTAATTCAGATATGCTTAATTTCTATAAAATTTAGGCTTTGCTTAATCACAAAGATGATCTGAAAATTTTTTATGATTCAACGACCCAATTGCAGCTCTTAATCTTCGGGTAATTCAATCCTGCGATCGATAGACTTTTCTATCTGGGCAAATCACTAATTTATCTCTATTGAATGATTCGATAACTAGGGAAATCAAAGTATAACAAGAAGGAATAAACCCTTAACTAGGTATACCTATGATAAACTCTCAAATTGTTAAATTCACTTCTCGCATAAACAATGGTTTGTCTGCGATCGCAGGTGGATTTCTAATCTTAGTGCTAGTTTGGCAATGCACATTTATAAACGGAGCAGCGATCGCTTCTTCACTCCAACCCCCTTCATCATCCGTAATTGCCAATTTCTTTAATCAAGCTGAAGGCAAGGTTGAATCAGCTACAGGAACAGCTCAACGTAATCTTGGCAAAGTAACTGGTCAAGCTGAAGGTTTGAGTAGAGATATCCAAGGTCGAACAAAACAGGATTTAAGTAAAGCTGAAAGAACACTTTCTAGAGCGCAAAATTCTGTTGAAGAAGGGACTAGAAGTAACCTAAATCAATCTAAGAATGCCCTTGAAAATACCAAAAATAACATTGGTAATGCCGTTGAAGATACTAAAAATAATGTAGGCGAAGCTACCAGTAACGCTGTGCAGAATGTTAAAGAACTCTTTGCTAAGTAGATAAGACGAAGTAAGGAAACGTTCTTATTAATTAATTTATATGTGGAGAAACTCAATATGAAATTCATGAAAGACTTTATATCTAAAATTCATGCAGTTCGCTTTTTTATTGTTATTCTGTTTAGCGCAATTCTAGTCATTTCTATCTCTAATGTTGCGATCGCTAAGACAGTAAAGAATGATCCAACCGAGGGAACTGTACAGTTAAATCGAATTCAACAAAAAGCCGAAGATGTGGCTAACTCTGCTCCAGCAACCTTAGAAGAAGTGGAGGAACGTTCAAAAGGAGGGCTGAATGAGGTGCAAGGTAGTTCCGATCAGAACAAAATGAAACTCTCAAACGATTCTCAGCCTGCGGTTGTCGATCAAATTCAGACCGCAATTGAGAAAGCTATTAAGTAAATATAAGTAACCTTAATTAAGAAGTTTTCCAAATTTATAAGAAAAGACTTGTTATAAAAAGGGAGACTTCTCAGATTTTGGGCTAGTAAACACTAGTGCAAGTAAGTAGCTAATCTTAAGCAAACTGATAATGGTAAAGAGCAATGTCTCGTTCTAGTTTTTGGGATTTCGAGTAAGTAAAGGTATTCACTTTTCTTTGAATTACCTACTTATTTCTAGAAATGTCCAAACTGAAAATCAACTGAATCAGACTAAACCATTGGCAAAAGTAGTCAATGGAGTAAAAGCGTTTTTTGTAACCGAAGAGTGGCGATCGCTATCCTAGCAGAATTGCTACCCACTGTATCTAAAATGACAAAGAAAAAGGAATAAAATATTCCGAAAAAATAGGTCTATAAATCAAACAAATGGAGTTAAAATCATGGTCAATTTAATTTGGACGGGTGTTGTTGTTCTCTTCATCCTTTGGGTATTAGGATTTTCAATGAATGTAGGCGGCGGCTTAATTCACTTACTCATAGTTTTAGCTGTGATTGGTATTGCTTACAACCTACTCACTGGTCGCTCAGCAATCTAAGGGAAATTTATGAAGGCACTGTTAAGTAGGCAAGCATAAGTAAACTGATAATAGAAAAGGGGAGCAGGGTGAGGTTCCCCTTTTGGGTCTTTATTATTAACTTTTATATGAATTACCTAACTTAACAAGTAAATACTCAAGCTCTCGATTAGGGATTTTTATCTAAAAAATTTTGATAAAGAAGCAAAAAAATAAAAATATAGGCTTGCTTACCAAAATATATCTACAAAAAATGTGGCAATAGGTACTGTATATTTTGAGATCGCCACTAAGCTATAGAATTAGCATTAACTGATCACACAATATTCTCTCAATATGCCAAGACGTAACGACATCCACAAAATTTTACTAATTGGGGCGGGTCCGATTGTAATTGGGCAAGCCTGTGAATTTGACTATTCGGGGACTCAAGCCTGCAAAGCGTTACGAGATGAGGGCTACTATGTAATTTTGGTTAATTCTAATCCTGCGACGATCATGACAGACCCAGTCACCGCCGATCGCACCTATATAGAACCAATTACGCCAGAGATCGTGGCACAGATTATTGCCAAAGAGCGTCCTGATGCTTTGTTGCCAACCATGGGTGGACAAACAGCCCTAAATACTGCCGTCGCCCTCGCCAAAAATGGCACCCTCGAAAAATATGGGGTGGAATTAATTGGGGCAAAACTACCTGCGATCGAAATGGCAGAGGATCGCAAATTATTCAAAGAGGCAATGGCACGGATTGGAGTTGCTGTATGTCCTTCAGGCTTGGGGCATACCATGGCAGAGTCCAAGCAAATTGCCGCCGAAATTGGTACTTATCCCCTAATTATCCGTCCTGCTTTTACTATGGGTGGTACTGGCGGGGGCATAGCCTATAACCAAGAAGAATTTGAGATGATCGCTGCCTCTGGATTAGAAGCTAGTCCTAATTCTCAGATTTTAATTGAAAAGTCTTTAATTGGCTGGAAAGAATACGAATTAGAAGTAATGCGGGACTTAGCAGATAATGTTGTCATAATTTGCAGCATTGAGAATATAGATGCCATGGGAGTGCATACAGGTGACTCCATTACTGTGGCTCCTGCTCAAACCCTGACCGACAAGGAATATCAGCGTTTAAGAGATTACTCCATCAAAATCATCCGTGAAATTGGCGTAGAGACAGGTGGCTCAAATATTCAATTTGCCATTAATCCTGTGAATGGTGATGTGGTTGTGATTGAGATGAATCCTCGGGTATCCCGCAGTTCTGCCCTAGCTTCTAAAGCCACAGGATTTCCGATCGCCAAGTTTGCCGCTAAATTAGCCGTGGGATATACCCTAGATGAGATCCCCAATGATATTACCAAGAAAACTCCCGCCAGTTTTGAACCGACTATAGATTACGTTGTCACCAAGATTCCTCGCTTCGCCTTTGAAAAATTCCCTGGTTCCCAAGCAGTTTTAACTACCCAAATGAAGTCTGTGGGTGAGGCAATGGCGATCGGGCGGACGTTTCAAGAATCTTTCCAAAAAGCCCTAAGATCCTTAGAAACGGGTAGATTTGGATTTGGTGGCGATAAAGATGAAACCTTACCGACGCTGGAGCAAATTAAAACCAGTTTAAGAACTCCCAACCCTGATCGCATTTTTTCGGTGAGAGATGGCTTTCTATCTGGTTTATCTGTGAGTACGATCGCTACATTAACGCATATTGATCCTTGGTTCTTACAAAAATTGCGAGAATTAACTGATGTAGAGTTAGCTCTTAAGGATAGAAACCTAACAGAGATTCCTGAAGTTGAGCTAATAGAAGTAAAAAGAATGGGATTTAGCGATCGCCAAATTGCCTATCTCACCCACACCAACGAAGACGAAGTAAGAACTTACCGTAAGTCCCTCGGCATCGTTCCTGTATATAAAACCGTAGATACCTGCGCTGCTGAGTTTGAGGCATTAACACCCTACCATTACTCCACCTACGAAGAGGAATCGGAAATTTTGCCTTCAGATAAGCGCAAAGTGATGATCTTAGGCGGAGGACCTAACCGCATCGGACAGGGAATCGAATTTGATTACTGTTGCTGTCATGCTAGTTATTCTCTGAGGGCGGCAGGATTTGAGACAATTATGGTTAACTCCAATCCTGAGACAGTTTCCACTGATTATGATACGAGCGATCGCCTGTATTTTGAACCACTCACCCGCGAAGATGTTTTAAATATTATTGAAGCTGAAAAGCCCGAAGGCGTGATTATTCAGTTTGGCGGACAGACTCCTTTGAAGTTGTCAGTTTCATTGCAAAAATATTTGAATGAGCATCAAGACACTCTTAAAACTAAAATTTGGGGTACATCTCCCGATTCAATCGATATAGCCGAAGATCGAGAAAGATTTGAAGCGATTTGTCAAGAATTAGGCATAAGGCAACCAAATAATGGTCTAGCTCGTTCCTACACAGAAGCTTTAGAAGTAGCAAGAAGAGTAAATTATCCTGTTGTAGTTCGTCCAAGTTATGTCCTAGGTGGGCGGGGCATGGAGGTTGTCTATTCCGATGCAGCTTTAGAAGAATATATGCACAAAGCAATTCTGATTGAACCTGATCATCCCATTCTCATTGATCAATTTCTCGAAGGAGCGATCGAAGTTGATGTTGACGCGATCGCCGATCCCACTGGACAAGTCGTAATTGGCGGTATTATGGAACACATCGAAGAAGCAGGTATCCATTCTGGAGATTCTGCCTGTGCTATTCCCACCTTTTCTCTATCTGCAGCAGTTCTCACTATAATTCGAGAATGGACGACGAAGTTGGCAAAAAACTTAAAAGTGATTGGGTTGATGAATATTCAATTCGCTGTGCAAGTCAATCCAAATAATCCCAGTCAAGAACAAGTTTTTATTCTTGAAGCCAATCCCCGTGCCTCCCGCACTGTTCCTTTCGTCAGTAAAGCCACTGGAGTTCCTTTGGTTTCCTATGCTTCTCAGATTATGTCAGGTAAAACCCTTGAAGAATTAGATTTTAGGGCTGAAGTTATTCCCAACCATATTTCAATCAAGGAGGCCGTTCTACCCTTTGCCAAATTTGCAGGTACAGATATTATTCTTGGACCTGAAATGCGATCGACAGGGGAAGTCATGGGCATCGACACGGAATTTGGTCGAGCATTTGCTAAAGCTCAAATTGCAGCGGGAGAAAGAGTTCCCCTTGCTGGCACCGTATTTATCTCGGTTAACGATCGCGATAAGTCAGGTGTAACCGCAGTAGCTGAAGGATTTGTGGAATTAGGATTTAAAATTATTGCCACAGAAGGTACTCACAAAATTCTACGCCGCCATGGTATTGAAAGTGAGCTAGTCTTAAAAGTCCATGAGGGTCGCCCTAATATTAGTGATGTGATTAAAAATTCTCAAGTCCAGATCATTATTAATTCTCCTAGCGGTGAAGATGCCAACCTAGATGGCAAGTTAATCCGTAGAAGTGCCTTAAGTTATAAAATTCCTGTAATTACAACTCTCGCTGGGGCAAAAGCGGCGATCGCTGCCATTCGCTCCTTACAAACTCAACCACTTCTGGTTCAGGCTTTACAGGATTATACTTAGTCGTCATTTATATTTAAAAAACAATCCGCTCTCAATTAGCTACAGATGTAACTATATTAAGAGCGGTCTTGTCGGATCATCAAGTTTTTCAAACTGCTGGAAGGAATCTATGACCATGGGCTAAACGTCTTTAGCTTAGATTACAGAACAGCCCCAGCACACAGAGTGAAGTTTACAACCTGATGACCCACGCATTTACTACCTTCTATTTGCATGGACATCACCTCCTGTTTCCTATATGGACTAAATATCAAGGGTTACTAGCTTTAGAGCCTAGGGCTTTCAAACTGTGTTTAATATAACACATACGCCCAAAAATCGTCTTCAAGGATCAAGAGAAACTTAAGCCTTTAACGGTTTCAAAGAAAAATTGAGCATTTTCTTCAGGAGTGGTAGATAAAATGCCATGTCCCAGATTCATAATATGTCCAGTTTTACCCGCTTTCTGCACTACATCTAAAATGCGATCGCGAATATATGCCTGACTACCAAACAAAACGCAAGGATCGAGATTACCCTGAACTGGCATATTTCCGAGCTTTGCCCTTGCTTCTGCCATATCCACTGTCCAATCTAAGCTGATCATGTCCACACCCGATTTAGGCATTCGTTCTAAGATGCCCGCACTACCATTGATATACAAAATTAGAGGTGTGTCAGGATGGGTGGTTTTAACTAAATCTACGATCATTTTTTCGTAGGGTAGTGCCAAGGTTTCATAATCCGTCGGACTGAGCTGTCCCGCCCACGAGTCAAAAATCTGCACTATTTGCGCCCCGCAGTCAATCTGGTGGCGGACATAGTTAGCGATCGCTATTGCCAATTTCTCTAAAAAACTGTGGAGCATCTTTGGTTGCGTATAAGCCATAGACTTAATTACTGTGTAGTCTTTAGAGCTTTTGCCTTCGATCGCATAGGCAGCTAATGTCCAAGGTGCTCCGACAAATCCTAAAATTGTGGCTTGATCGGCAACTTCATGTTTAATAGTGCTTAGAATTTTTTTAATGAAAGGCATCGCCGCATCTGGATCTAGCTCAGTTAAAGCGTCAATCTGAGCTTGGCTACGGATAGGATTGGCAATGATCGGTCCTCGGCTTTCAATAATATCAAACTCAATCCCTAAACCTGGTAATGGCGTTAAAATATCAGAAAACATAATCACCCCGTCAGGATGAAATGCCCGAAAGGGTTGCAACGAGATCTCTGCTGCTAGCTCTGGAATTTCGGAACGCTCGCGAAAAGTTGGATATTTCTGGCGTAGGTCTCGGTATACCTTCATATAACGTCCAGCCTGCCGCATCATCCATACTGGTGGACGGTCTAGTTCTTGACCTCTAGCTGCCCTAAGTAAGCGATCGTTCCCTCCCATAAGTCCTCTGTATCCTTTAAAATCTCAATGAAAAATAGTGAAAAGTGTAGGTGTAAATTATAGGACTTATTGGCGATCGCATTCAGGATTACGACTAAAAGTGCATTAAAACTTGATAGGTTCTCTGGTTTTGGCAGGAACAGTTGTGTATTCAGCGACTATTTTAAGGAAATCGTCACCATCAATTGTTTCAGTTTCTATTAATAAATCCGCAAGGCGATCGCATAGATTTCGATTTTCCGTAATAATTTGTTTTGCCAATTCGTGACACTGTTTAATTATGCGCCGCACTTCTCGATCTATTTTGATGCCGATTCTACTAGAGTAATCGGGGCGATTGTCCCACCAGTTGCGATCATTTTCATCGGCATGGGCAACTAAGCCTAGATTTGACATACCTAGTTGAGTCACCATATATTTTGCGAGCCTTGTCACCTGCTGAATATCTGAAGCCGCACCGCTAGTGACTTCAGCATTACCAAAGACAACTTCTTCTACCACTCTGCCCCCTAAGGCGACAGTAATATTTGCAAGAATCCAGCTCCGTGAATACAAACCTTCTTCTTCATTGGGAACACTACGCGAAAATCCGCCCACACCACCTGATCGAGGGATAATTGTCACTTTTTCTAAGGGGTCAGCATCTTTGATCAGGGTTTGTAATAAAGCATGACCAACTTCATGGTAAGCAATCAACCGTTTGGTAGAGCTATCTAGCATGGGGCGCATACTCATGCCCATGGTGACTCGATCAATGGCATCGGAAATTTCTAATTCGGTAATTTCTTCTTTGCGGCGGCGGGCTGTTAAAATTGCCGCTTCATTGAGGAGGTTGGCTAAGTTTGCGCCTGCAAATCCTGGAGTACGGCGGGCGATCGAATCGAGGGAAACACTCTCGGCAATGCGCTTATTACGGGCATGAACCTTGAGAATTTCTAAGCGTCCTTTACAGCTTGGGTAATCTACGGTAATTTGGCGATCAAATCTACCAGGGCGCAATAGTGCCGCATCTAAAACATCGGCGCGGTTAGTGGCAGCAATAATAATTACACCTGTATTACCTTGAAACCCATCCATTTCCGTAAGCAATTGGTTTAGGGTTTGTTCCCGTTCGTCATTGCCACCGCCAATACCAGAACCTCTCTGCCGTCCGACTGCATCTATTTCATCAATAAAGACAATACAGGGGGCATTTTCCTTGGCTTTTTGAAATAAATCTCTGACCCGTGAGGCACCCACGCCCACAAACATTTCTACAAATTCCGATCCTGATAGGGAGAAAAATGGCACCCCTGCTTCACCAGCGATCGCCTTTGCCAGCATGGTTTTACCTGTACCCGGAGGACCAACTAATAATACGCCTTTGGGGATTTTGGCTCCGACGGCAGTAAAGCGATCGGGCTGTTTGAGAAATGTCACAACTTCTTGGAGTTCTTCTTTGGCAGAATCTACTCCCGCTACATCATCGAAAATCACGCCTGTCTTTGCTTCTGGCGAAAATTTTGCCCTAGATTTACCAAAGCTTAGGGTTTGAGCAGGACCGCCTGGAGCATTATTTACCTTTCTAAATAAGAAAAACAGAACGAAAATCAGTAAGACTGGCAAAAATAAGGTGCTTGCGAGTTGCCAAAATACGGATGGCTGCCGAATGGGCTTCACGCCAATATCAACTTTATTTTCTTTGAGTGCCTTAATTAATTCAACGTTGCCGTCCCGTACTACCAAATCGACACTAACTTTACGATTATCCTTAAGTTCTGCTTCTAGTATTAAACCAGTGCTATCAATATCAACTTTTTCAACCTGTTTGTCCTTGACCTTGGTTAAGAACTCACTGTAGTTCATGGGGCTAGGTGCGCCATCTTTCTGAGAATATGCATAATTAGGGACGAATGCAATAATGCTAGATGAAGCCACCAGACTGATTGTTAATGCTTGTAGTCGTTGCCACATAGAATTATTGCGTGAGATTGTAAGGGTTTTAGTAGGAGAAAGCTTCACCTTTGATTGCTCCTTGGAGTATCAATACTTATTATATTTTTCATTTCTACTAATAGTTTAGTCTATAGCTGAGGAGTTATGAAGAATGAAAGGTGGATAAAAGCTGAAGTGTTCTCAATTTCTAAAGATTTATGAGGCAATATTAAAAGCTCCAGTCCATAGGTTAGGTTGTAATTAATATCTTTAGACTAGCAGTTACAAATTGGTAGTTGGGGAGAAGTAGTAATCTTGGCAAATTGTTACTTAATAAATTCATCCAAATTAATTTGTTCAAATCAGTTACAGGTCTAAGGTAATGTCGGAGTTAGGATTGTTAGGGCTTGTACCTAAATTTCCTGATTAACATCATTTACTTAATTTAATTAGAAATTGAATTTAGATCTAACCAATTCAGATCAATCAACTTAAATCAACCTTTTCAATTTATAAAACGATTTATAAAACTCCTTTTACCTATGATCGATATTCCTTTTACCCTTGACCAACTCCGCATTCTAAAGGCGATCGCTGCCGAAGGGAGTTTTAAACGGGCGGCGGATAGTTTATATGTATCTCAACCCGCCGTGAGTCTACAGGTGCAGCATTTAGAACGCCAATTGGATGTGCCGTTGTTTGATCGGGGAGGGAGGCGAGCCCAATTAACTGAAGCTGGGCGATTATTACTTTCCTACGGCGATCGCATTTTAAGCCTATGCCAAGAAACCTGTAGGGCTGTGGAAGATTTACAAAACCTCAATGGTGGCACTTTAATTGTCGGAGCTAGCCAAACCACGGGGACTTATTTAATGCCAAGAATGATTGGGATGTTTAGAAAAAAGTATCCTGATGTTTCGGTGCAACTTCACGTTCATTCCACGAGACGGACGGCATGGAGTGTGGCGAATGGACAGGTGGATTTGGCAATTATTGGCGGCGAAGTTCCAGCCGAATTACAAGATATGTTAACGATTACACCCTACGCTGAAGATGAGTTGGCTTTAGTGTTACCTAGCTCTCACCCTCTGGCTAATATGGGCACAATCCCCAAAGAAGAGTTATACCGTCTTAAGTTTATTTCCCTAGATTCGCAATCGACTATTCGTAAGGTGATCGATCAAGTGTTGGCAAAAAGTGGAGTAGATTTACGGCAGTTAAGTATAGAAATGGAATTAAACTCGATTGAGGCTATTAAAAATGCGGTTCAAGCAGGACTAGGAGCGGCTTTTTTATCTTTAACTGCGATCGAGAAGGAATTGCAAATGGGGATTATGCATAGGGTAGCGATCGAAGGAGTAGAAATTAAGCGGATGCTTTGCCAAATTCGTAATCCCCATCGCTATCTTTCTAAGGCTACTGAGGCTTTTTGTGGAGAGATTTTACCCATGTTTAGAGATAAATCTCTGCCATAAATAACTCAAGCAATTACACACAAGACATCTTTGTATGATCGAGACCTGAATCTTTGGCTAGAAAATGCGATCGCCCAATTGAAATTCAGACAATTAGAAGAACTTGGCTAAGAGACTCCTGATAAAGTCACAGAGGTTTCAAGGGATTCCAGAATAAGTTCAGCTAGATCATTGATAAATACAGGATGGCTATTAAGGGCGGGAACCCGATCAAAATTATGGATTCCTGCTGCTTCTGCGACTTCACGGTATTCGATGTCAATTTCTTGGAGAGTTTCAATATGTTCGGAGATAAAACTAATTGGCACAACTAAAATATCGTTAACTCCACGTTTGGCTAACTGGGCGATCGCTTTTTCGGTATAGGGCTGTAACCACTGCACAGGTCCAACTCGACTTTGATATGCCAAAGTATGGGCGTTGTACCGTTGGTAGTCTATGCGTATGGTTTTCATGACTAGATCTACGCAGTTCTCAATTTCAATTTGGTATGGATCACCATACTCGGTTACATACTTTTCTGGTACACCGTGGGCACTAAAAAAGATGTGAACTTTTTCGGGGTCAGCAAAGGCTTTGATTTTGGCTTCAATTAGTTCTGTCATTGCCTTTAAGTAGCCGGGGCGATCGTACCAAGACCGTACTACTATTTTTTCAATGGCTTTTAACTCGGCATCTTTTTTCCAGAGTTTATCGATTAATTTCAAACTAGAACCAGTGGTGCTAATGGAAAATTGGGGATAAAGGGGTAAAATTACTAGCTTAGAAATTCCGTCTTTTTTAATTTGAGCGATCGCTTCTTCGGTAAAAGGAGTCCAATAGCGCATTCCCACATAAACTTTGGCATTTAGCCCCCGACGTTGGAGGGCATTTTCAATGGATTCAGCTTGTTCTTCGGTTAATTGACGTAGGGGAGATTTGCCACCAATCGCTCGATAATTTTCTTGGGACACTGGCGACCTAGTGGCAGCAATTAACGAGGCAATAGGTTTTTGTAAAAAGCTAAAGGGCAAGCGAATTAAATCAGGATCAGAGAATAGGTTGTATAAAAATAGGTAAACGTCCTCTAGCTTATCTGGCCCCCCCAAATTCAAAAGTAAAACACCTACACGACTATCCATGACTTAATTTCCTAAAAGATTGATTTAATACTATCGTTAATATAAGTTAATAATAGCTTAATATACCCAGTCACGGTGGTTAAATTACGCCTCAGATCATCTCAGTGGTTATATTTAAGCTAAAAGGGTATAGAGTCTTAACGGTTACATTATTAAATAGTAGCTGAGTGAGATTATTGACAATAGAACCCGATCAACTACAAAATCTTATGTCAGGCTGAATAGCACTCATGGTAAAAGACGATCAATCCACTTTCATTAGTCAGAGATATCTTTGGGCAGTAGGTTTGTCCGAAGAGGCTTTTCCTGCGGGGACTCTCTTGGGCGATCGCTATCGGGTCGTAGAGTCTCAAATTATTTCTGATACTCAGATTTTTAAGTTTCCAGATATTCCCGATGAAGTAGCCCCCTACGTTGCTGCTTATTTAAAGCTATCGCGACTGCCATTACATATCCCCCGACCCTATGGTTTAGCCAAAGTGACGGATGGAGAAAATACTCAAGAATTTCTATTACTAGATCGTGCCCCGATCTCTATCGAAGGGAAACTCTATCCAGATATTAAAGAAAGTTGGATCGAAGCATCGGCAATCCGCCAAGTCCATTTAATGTGGCAAATACTGCAACTTTGGCAACCATTACTTGATGTTGGCATGGTTAGCACCCTATTAGATCCAGAAAAAATTAGAGTATTTGGTCCTTGGGTGCGGATTTTAGAGTTATTGGTAGATGAAGATGAAGCCAAACTTGAGGATTTAGGAAGTCTGTGGATCGATTGGCTAGAGAATGCTAAGCCTGAAATTAGTGATGATTTAGCGGATTTTTGTTTTGCCTTGAGTCGGGGTGAATTTACTTTAGTCCAAGCGATCGCCACCCTAGATCAGCTTGGTCAAACTCAGTCTGAAAGCTTACCAATCAGTATTCGCATTGCTAGTGGCACAGATAAAGGGCCTAGAAGAGATCACAACGAAGATAACTGTTATCCTGCGCCTGAACGTCAAAAGCGATCGCAACAGACAAAGGTATTGTGCGATCGCCTTGCCATTATTTGTGACGGCTTAGGTGGACATGAAGGAGGTGAAGTTGCTAGTTCGATGGCAATTTATATCATCGAGAAGGAACTTGAAGCAATATTTACAGAGCTTGAAGCGAAAAAAATTGAAAATAGTCTCGAGTCATTTAATCCTCAAGAATTTATGGGCAAGCTTGATCAAGTTGTACGTTCTGCTAATGATCAAATTGTTGCTCTTAATGATCAACACCAAAGACAAGCCCAACAACGCATGGGAACGACTTTAGTCATGGCAGTAATTCCTCACCCCCATGAAGTTTATATTGTTAATGTCGGTGATAGTCGGCTGTATTGGATACACGAGGAAAGCTACGATCAAGTTACAGTCGATGATGATGTCTCCACCCGTGACGTAATTCTCGGTTATAGCTTTTTTGCCCATGCTGCCCAACGCGTAGATGGGGGATCTTTAATTCAGGCCCTAGGCACTCGCTCCTCAGAAGCGTTATATCCTCGGATTCAAAGACTACCTCTCGATGAAGATTGCTTACTTTTACTATGTTCAGATGGGTTAAGTGATTACGATCGCATTGAAGAAATGATGGATTTTCATATCCGTCCAATTTTGACCAATAATCTTCCCCTTGGGCAATCTGTTCAAAAACTAATCGATCAGGCAAATGAACGCAATGGGCATGATAACGTCACAATTGCTTTAATGCGATGCCAACTTGCGGTAAATGTTGATGATAGCGATGAAATAGAAAATACCCAGCCGAATGAGGATAGTGATACTAACCAATTTCAAGCTTTCTTTGGTGAAGATCTACCCTTAGAAACTACCAATATTACTAATATCGAAGAAGAGGATACAAAGGATTTAACTCCAACTTCCAAATTGAATTGGGGTTGGCTGATTGGCTTGGGGGTATTGGGAATGTTTTTGATTATAGGAGCGATCGCTTTTACGCAATTTACACCAAAACAGACAAATCCAGATCCACCAACCAATCAAAATAAGTAGAAGTGCCAACGTAAAGCTAACACTTTTAGTTACCAAAATACTAAAAACTAATCCAGAGAACCTTTAAAACTATTAGGTCATTTACACTTGCCTACTTATAACCATAGCCTTTGAAAGAATGAACCTACTTACTAACATTAGCTTAAGACTAATGAACTTTATGAGACTTTTAGAAAGACCCGAGCTCTTTATTTTAAGGAGTCGAGGCGCAAATATGGATACATTTTTTGAACTAAATCAGCCTTGGTTTCACGATATGAATTTTAGAACTGTACTCGATATAGGTGCTAATGCTGGGCAATTTGCCCTGAGTATTAATGCTGCTATTCCTGATGCCCATATATACTCCTTTGAGCCTTTATCTGACTGCTTTGAAAAACTTAAGAATAAACATAGATATATAGATAAATTTACTCCTATTAATATTGGAGTAGGTAATCAGTCAGGAAGTCTAGCATTTGAACGTAGCTCGCTGGACTTGTCGTCTTCCTTTTTAAAAATGAGTGACATACATAAAAAAGCATTTCCAATTTCCAAAGAATCTGTAGTAGTTGATGTAAAAATTGAAAAACTAGACACATTAGTTAAAACAATAGATATTACTGAACCTCTATTTATAAAAATTGATGTCCAAGGCTATGAAGATAAGGTACTACTTGGCGGCGAGAAAACTATAAAACAAGCAAAATTAATTTTAATTGAAACATCTTTTGTTAGCCTATATCTCGGACAAGCCCTGTTTAAAGATACTTATCAAATATTAAAAGGGTTTGGATTTAGCTATATAGGCTCACTAGATAAAATTCGTCATCCTAAAACTGGACAAATATTACAAGAGGATAGCCTTTTTTTAAGAAATGACTAACCCCTTAGCTATTGAGAGTATAAGGCATTTGCACGCCAAATAAGGGATTTTTGTCGGAGAGAGGTAAAAGTTGAATTAGTTTTAAGGCTGAACTAGGTTTTCTGCGCCTTCAATAATTCGGGCTGAGATAATTTCATCCCCTAGTTTAAGTTTTCTTAGGACTTCGACTCCATCTTTTAAATAACCAAAAGCGGTGTAATTGCCATCAATGAGGTTTAAGCCCGCAGGAGTTAAGTCTGACTCAAATAAGTACAAGAAAAATTGAGAAGAACCGCCATTAACATCATCCGCAGGGTGTGCCATGGCGATCGTGCCAAATGCCGAGAAAGGTAAAACTGGCAGGGTGCGAGCTAGTCCTAGATCGCTTAAGGTAAAGCCATAAAATGGGACTTCTTGATCTGGAACTTTAACTTCCATCGGGACTGTCCGCACTTTGCCTGTGGCAGGGTCAACAAATCCATCGGATACGCCTTCAGGATCGCCGCCTTGGAGAAAATAGTCATCATCTGCCCGATTAAAAGTTAGCCCATTATAGAAACCTCTTTGCACTAGATCGGCAAACTGTCCCGCATTGACAGGGGCATTATAGCCATCTAAAACTATAGTAATTGCGCCTTTGGATGTTTCTAGTTCGACCGTAGCTCTGCCTTTAAGTTGGGGAAGGTTAGCGTACGCCTCTGGGACTGAAAACGGGAATCCCGTAACCATTAAGGCTTCTAAATTGCCCACATA
This sequence comes from Synechococcales cyanobacterium PMM_0082, assembly GCA_949127865.1. Classification (GTDB taxonomy): domain Bacteria; phylum Cyanobacteriota; class Cyanobacteriia; order Pseudanabaenales; family Pseudanabaenaceae; genus PCC-7502. The sequence continues at coordinate 22,042 of CASBQR010000117.1, read as the reverse complement.
CTCCAGTGCTTGCTCGATTTGGGGTTTAATTTTATTTCGATCTTTATTGGCGATCGCATCTTGTAAAGGCACTAGAGCCACTTTTAGCTTTTTCAGGTTTTCAACGCCTGCGGATTCACTGGTTGTGCTTGCCAATAATTTATCTTGATTTTCGCTGAGAATATTTTGGACACGTTTTATATCCTTTGCCATCGAACCCCAGCGTTTGAGATTGGCTTGGCGGGGTTGTGCCTCTAGGGTGGTTTGCACTTCTCGAATTAGCTCATTTTTAATGGGTAGAGCATTACGCAATAAAATTCTAGAGTCTTTAATGGCACTTTTAGCTGGAAGTTTTGCCTCTACAGGCTGAGGATAGTTAGTGATACCCAAAATCATGATTACTAAAGCGATCGCTAAACCGATGCATGACCAGTATTTATCCTTAAAATTTTTTATTAACATTTTTCTAAAAATTATTTTGACTCAAAATTTTCTGAATTGCCTCTTACCTAAAATGCTAGAACTGAAGGGTTGCGATCGCAAGAAATTAAATTAATCTACTTCTCCCCCCACTACCACATCCCGAATCCGCAAACTAGGAGAGCCACAGCCCACTGCCAAACCATTTTGCCCACCTTTGCCACAGCCGCCCGATTCATCCCAGATAAAGTCATTAGCGATCGCTTCAATATCTGCTAAGGTTTGAAAGACATTGCCAGACAGAGTTACATCTTTTACAGGTTCAGCCACTTTGCCATTACGGATCATCCACGCCTCTCCCGCCGTAAAAGTAAACATCTCACCGTTGGTCATGCCCCCTTGCCAATTTTTCGCATAAACTCCCACGGGAATATCATTAAATAAATCCGCCACAGGTCTTGTGCCTCTCCCAATCCAAGTATTCGTCATCCGCACAATTGGGGCATAGTGATAATCCAAACATCTAGCATTACCCGTAGGCAACTCTCCCAATTTTCCCGCCGTTTCTCGTGAATGCAGACGACCAACTAAAACCCCATCTTGAATTAATTGGGTAGTCGTAGCAGGTACACCTTCATCATCATAAAAATAGCTACCCCGATGTCCAAGTTCAGCAGCTCCATCAAAAATCTGTAAATCCTTAGTGCCAAACCGCCGACCGAGGGTCATAACTTCGAGCAAGTCTGGATTTTCATAGATCGTATCCGCTTCGGATAAATGCCCAAAAGCCTCATGCACAAATAAACCTGCCAAAATTGGATCGATCACCACCGTATAGGTATCACCTTTGACTTCAGGCAAATCCAAAGCCGCCACCGCCCGCCGTGCTGCTGCTTTCACCTGAATATCCAAGCCTTCTAAATCGGCGAAATTTAACCTTGATCCCATGGTTTCCCTAGCACTTTGCACCACATCTCCAGATCTAGCAGTGGCACCAAACCGTATTTCTAAATCACTCCAAGCCTGTTGAATTAAAGTACCATCGGACGTAGCAATAATTACCTCTTGGGTACTATCACCATAGCTGACAGAATTACTAATAATTTGATCGGATTGCGATCGCAAAATCTCGTCATAATGAAAACATAAATCTCGTTTTTGGGACAAAGTTGCTTGAATTGGCATAATTAAAGACTTTTGCTCCCTAATTGGTGCCACAGGGGCTAAATTATTTTCATCAGTACCCACCCATTTCGCCGCAGCGATCGCCTCTTGAATTCTTACTTCTAGGGTATCTAATTTATTAAAACTGCTCAAACCCCAGCCTCCACGGTGATATGTCCGCACCTGCCCGCCGATAGATATCCCCGTACTCAAGGACTCGACTTTGCCACTGCGTAATAGAATATCCGTACCCTCAACCCGTTCTAAGCGAATCGTCAGAAAATCAACTTGAGATTTATACTTGTGGATCAAAGCATCAATTAAATTTAGAGCCAAATCTGAAACATGGTGCCAAGCCCCAGCAAAATTCTCAGTAAAATTAGAATGCAAATTAGAGTCCAGCATAATGTCTAAAATATTTTAATCACCTTCACATCCTAGACTGCAAAGCTAATTTTAGATATACTGAAAGACCTGAAAAAATTTAACCTATCTTAAACTTGATCTAGTGATTCAAAGTTGAGATTTGATTTGTTTGAATCCAGAGGTTGCTCTAATAATTTAAGAAGAAAAAGGACAAAAAAATGGCAAAAAGCAATGTACAACTAATGTTAATCAAGGATGTAGTCAAGCTCGGCAAGTTAGGAGAACTAGTTAACGTAGCCCCTGGGTATGCCCAAAATTATCTTTTGCCCAATGGTATGGCTGTTCGTGCCACTGTAGGGATTACCAAAGAAGTAGAAAGACGTAAGGAAAAAGAACGTCAACGCTTGATTGCTATTCGGGAAGAAGCCGAAGCTCGTAAAGCTACTCTTAGCGTCATTGGCAACTTAATTATCAAAAAAGCTGTAGGTGAGAATAACTCAATCTTTGGTAGCGTCACTGATCGCGAAGTTGCTCAGTTAATTTTGGCAAAATCGACTTTAGAAATTGATCGCCGTGAAATCACAGTGCCAGACATCAAGCAAATTGGTACCTACGATGTCGATATTAAATTACATGCTGAAGTTACGGCTACGGTCACAGTTCAAGTTGTGCCAGAGTAGAAGTTAGTTAGGAATTACCACTAGATTTTTCTACAAAATCCGAAGGGGCAATATCATCTAAAAAATTCCGAAATGCTCGGCGATCGGCTTCATCTGCAGCTTGATCTACGGGGATTGAGGCTTCTACTACCACTTCTTCCATCACCCAAATTGGACAGCCTGCTCTTAGGGCAATAGCGATCGCATCACTAGGACGGGCATCAATTTCTTTTTTAACTTCGCCAACTTTAATCGTTAAGACGGCATAGAACGTACTATTTTTGAGGGAGTGGATCACCACTCTTTCTAGTTTTACAGACAATGCCCCAAATAAGCTTACAAATAAATCATGGGTCATGGGACGCACCGCCGACTTTGGATCAAGAGCCATCACGATCGCTTTTGCTTCAGACTCGCCAATCCAAATTGGTAACGCTCGTCGTTGAGTACCATCACGAAGCAAGACAATAGGATTATGACTGACAGCATCAACTGCAATGCCTGCTACCTTCATTTCAATCATTTTGACAAGCTCCTCGAATTACTTGAACTCAATGACAATTATACTTCCAAAATCTTGGATACTTATGACTATAGATTGTGAATATTACAGCAATCTGGTTTCAAGTCCCCCACAAAAGAGGAGCATATAGAGAGGTTCTTCGTAATAGTTTTAAACTTTTTATCTGTGACACGTTTGATCGTAATTTGGTGTAAGTCTAGATATTAGAGTTTAATCTAATAGGTAAATTTTGCTCAAAACTTTTTGCTTAATAAAAGCTGAGTAAGTTGTTCAGCAGGTAGGGGTGGGCTAAATAAAAAGCCTTGCATCAGTTCACACTGCCGTTCTTGGAGGAATTTAGCCTGCTCTATAGTTTCTACGCCTTCAGCGATCACAATCAAATTAAGGCTATGGGCGAGTTCAATAATTGCTCCAGTAATTACAGCATCATGTTTATCCACTAATATATCTTGCACGAAACATTTATCGATTTTGAGTTTATCCACAGGCAAATGCTTAAGGTAACTTAAGGAAGAGTACCCGACCCCAAAATCATCGATCGCAATTTTAATTCCCAGTTTGCGTAGTGCCGATAACACCTCAATGGTGGGGCTAGTGTTTTTCATAACTATACCTTCCGTAATTTCTAGTTCTACTTGGCTATAGGGAATATCAACAGATGTAATTACCCCCGAAATCATGGCAAAGAGATTATCGTGCTTGAAATTATAGGCAGATAGATTTACGGCTATGTATAATTCTGAGAATTGTGGCTCTAATGAATGCCAAAGTTTTAGCTGTCTACAAGCTTGCTCCAGCACCCATTCTGTAAGTTGCGAAATCATCCCCGTAGTCTCGGCAAGGGGGATAAACTTTTCGGGTAAAACAATGCCTAAATCTGGATGTTGCCAGCGCATTAGAGCTTCTATGCCAATAATTTTTTGGGTTAGGGCATTAACTATTGGTTGATAATACAGACGAAACTCTTTGCGATCGATGGCTCGGCGTAGGCTATTTTCGATCGCCATTTGTTCGGACAAGCGCAAATTTAAGTTAGAGCTATAGAATTTATAATTATTCCGACCTTGGGATTTGGCGTAATAGAGAGCCATATCGGCATTTTTAATTAAATTAGCAGCCTCAAAATGATCTTGGGGATAAATGGTAATCCCCAAACAAGCAGTAATAAAGATCTCATGTCCAAATATGCTGTAGGGCTTAGATAGAACTTCTAAAATTTCCTGAACGGTGTGTTTTAGATGTTCAGGTGGCTGCATCAAAATCAAGCCAAACTGATCCCCTTGCATTCGAGCCAAAGGATCGCAGGGAGAGGCGTGTCTGCGTAGTCGTTCGGCAATGGCTTTAAATAAAACATCGCCAATTTTATGCCCTAGGGAGTTATTAACAATATTAAAGTCATCTATATCAATAAAAGCTAAAGCTAGGGAGCAATGGTTAACTTGGGCATAGCTGATAGATTCTTGAAGATATTGCTGAAATGAAATGCGATTAGGCAGATTGGTGAGAGGATCGTTAGTATTTTTTAATTCTTGAATTTGATATTCATGTTTGCTGATTGCTTCTTGCACGGCGGTTTCCATGCGCGTATCATTCTGGGCTTCTACAATTTGGATTTTTTTTACTTGAATTTTTTTTACTTGTGCGGCGATCGCTCCGAGTAATTCCCCTGTAGTAAAAGGTTTCGTTAAATAGTCATCTGCTCCTAGTTCCATACCGTGGCGCATATCTGAGCGATCGGCTTTGGCAGTTAGAAAGATAAAAGGAGTTGTGGCTGTAGATGGATAATTTTGTAAAGCTTCTAAGGTTTTATAGCCATCGAGTTCTGGCATCATCACATCACAAATAATTAAATCAGGTAGATATGCTTTAGCAATTTCCACACCGATCGCCCCATTTTTAGCACATTGCACTTCAAAACCTTCTAAATTCAAAGTTTCAGCGATTTCCTCTAGTAAGGATTCAGTGTCTTCAATTACTAAAATTTTAGTCATTTTGCTTGCCTTAGTCATTTTGCTAGCCAATGGAGCTGTGTGAACCACTTACTGATAAGGAATTGTAATTGTAACGGTAGTGCCGACATTAACTTCACTAACTAATTTAATTTTACCTTTGTGCATTTCCACTGATGCCTTGGCGATCGCTAGCCCTAAACCAGTTCCTGGGATATTTCCCACATTATGAGCGCGATGGAAAGACTCAAATATCCGATCTTGATCTTCCCTAGGAATACCAATACCGTGATCGATAAATTCCAAATCAAAGCTTTCAGCATCATACAATAAATTCACATTCACCTCTTTAGGACTAGTTGCAGAGTATTTGATGCCATTAGACAAAAAGTTAATAATTACCTGACGTAGTAATTTAGGATCAATCAAGGTGCTAACAGGTTTGCCCCCTCCTCGATTTTGAGTTTTAAACTTAATGCGATCGCTAGGACTAATTGCCGAATTAAACTCTTCTATACATTCTTGGCAAAATATTTCTACATCTAAAGGTATGCGATTAATCCGTAATTTACCTAATTCAATCTTGCCAATGGTGAGGACATCTTCTAGCAACTCCGTCATGTTTCTAACTTCTAGTTGAATCTTATCCAGCTTTTCTAGTCGCTTTTGGTCACTAAGTTTATGGTTATAGTGCTTTAGTAAATCGCTAGATGCTTGAATGATCGCAAGGGGTGTCCGCAGTTCATGGGATGCCATAGAGACAAAACGGGACTTCATTTCTCCTAATTCCTTTTCCTTGGCTAGAGCTTGTTGCAGTTTAGAAGTTCGTTCTTCTACTTGGCGTTCTAAATCCATATTTAAGGTCTGGACTCTATTTAGGAGTTCCGCTTGTCTGATTCCGATCGCCACTTGCTCAGCTAGTTCAATCAATAAGTTAATTTCATCTTCCTTCCATATTCTAGTTTCACTACATTGATGGGCAATTAATAACCCCCAAACTCTCTCGCCCGAAGTAATAGGTACAACTAAATTAGCTTTTACGGCAAACCTTTTTAAAAATTTGGTATAACAGGGATCGAGGTTCAGATCATCAGTATTATTAGTAACTGTGACCTTACCTTGGGGATAATTGAAAAGATAGTCTTCGGTAAAGCAATCATCATTAATCTCTTTGTCAAGGGTGCTCAAGAATTCTTTCTGCACTGACTCAACCACAATTTTACCTTCGCCTTCTTCTGCAAATTGACAGATAAATTGATAGATCAAGACCCGATCGCTTTGCAAAAATTCCCGTACCTCCTCTACCGTATTTTGTAAAATCTCCGTTAGATCAATAAATTTTCTAATCCGCAGGGCGATCGATCCGATTAATCTTTCTCTTTCTGTAGTTTGTCGGAGTTTTTCTTCTGCTTTTTTCCGTTCAGTAATATCACGATAGGCACTTAAGTACATGGTTTTATCCCTATGCGAAACCATAGAAGTAGAAACTAAAACATTTTTAACTATTCCTGCCTTTGTACAAATTTTTACCTCGGATTCTATGGGTGACTGAAATTGATGCAGTTTATATATTTCGGCGATCGCTCTCCCTTGATCTTGCGGATGAATTAAGTTAATAAAATTCCCACAGGCATTTGCCTCTTTCAGAGAATACCCTGTAAGCTCCTCCATCTCGTGATTAAAGATGATAAATTTACCTTGCTCATCACTAAAGGTGATTCCCTCTTTAACCGCAGCTAAAACTGTTCTTAATACCTCTTCACTTTCTTGGCGTTCCTTCTCATCTAAAAACCTAGAAGTAATATCATTTTGGATGCCGATAAAGTTAGTTAACTCGCCCAACTCATTATGCACAGGAGAAATCCATAGTTCCACCCAAAATAGGGTTCCATCTTTGCGATAGTTGCGTAAAACCGTATAACAGGGCTGCCCTTTTTGGATTGCTTCTCGAATTATTTTTAAGCCCTCTTGGGTGCGATCGCTACCTTGCAGAAATCGACAATTTCCACCAATTACTTCATTAGCTCTATAGCCTGTAATTCTTTCAAAACTGGGATTAACGTAAATAATGGGGTTATCTAATTGAATAGCGTCAACAATCAAAATCCCATTACTACTAGCAGCAAGAGCACGATCCCGCAAGCGCAAAGATGCCTCTGCTAGTTTACGCACACTAATATCTTTCAGACTGGCAACAATATAAACAATCTTATCCGCACCTTGGGTTTCAGAGACTCTCATCTCCGCAGGGGTAGAATGTCCATCCCGTCTTAAAACATCCACTTCTGTGAGTTCTCCAGTGACAATCGGCAACCCAAATTGCTCACCTACTAACTCATCTGCATCTCGATTAAATAGAATTTCGGCAGGATGATTCACAAACCTGACTATGCCATCTCGATCAACAATGATGACGGCATCAGAGTCACCACCCGCTAAACAGGCAAACATCTCCTGATTTAACTTTGCTAGTCTGTTTTGGCTTAAATCATGGATAGTGCCAATAATTTTTTCAACTTTTCCTTCTGGATTTTTATAGGGCGATAAATGTACAGAAATCACTATGGACTGTTCGGGAAATTTTAAGATTTCTTCATATTCAACTTTCTGCTCGGTACAGATCGCGCGATCGCAATTTTTGATTAATCTCTGAGCCGACTCTATTGGTAGAATTTCTTCAGGTTTTAGTCCACGTATACCCTTAGAACTAAGTATTTGTGAATTAATTTGTGAATTTAAGAAGTGCAAACAATTTGAGTTAGCAGAAATAAAATGTAATTGAGGTGATACGGCGATGACAAAAATCCCGTAGTCAATATGTTCTAAAAACTCTTCCATGGCTTGAAGCATAGCCTAAGCTAGATAGCCTAATGTTTAATATTCCTATCTTACTCGGTTCCTGCGATCGCAAATCGTAAGGCACGGTAACACATGATAGTATCTGTAAACCTTTTGTTAAAGACCTGTAGTCAGACATTCTATAGGTAAGGCTAATATTGCCAGATTTAGTTAGTTTAGGAGTAGTAGTTCATATTGCTGATTTATCTAAGTGATTGATCCCAAAGCATTAATTTTGCTTGCCAGATCAATATCTAATGCTGAAATCCCCCCTACATCATGGGTAGTTAAATCTATAGATACACGGTTATAGATATTTAACCATTCAGGATGATGATCCATTTTTTCGGCAGCGATCGCCACTTCAGTCATAAATCCAAACGCCTCCACAAAATTATTAAATTTAAATTCTCTACTCAGTTTTTTGCCATCAACTATCTTCCAACCTGTTGGTACTATACCGAGAAGATCTTGAGCAGAAAGCTTTCCTTTTGGTAAATTAGCATTAACAGGTTTTGTCCAAAAAGATCCCAATAGTCCTGTAAATCCTAAAGTTAATAGCAATCCTCGACGATTCATAGATTTTCCTGATGTATGATTTCTTGTGCCAAGCTAGATCCGCTAGAGGGAACTTTTTAGATTTTATGTTAATAAGCCTTGAAACGACTAGATTACTCCTAAAACCAGTCTTAGAGAGCGATTCGTATACTCTGTATGGCATTATCATTAATCCCTATATTACAGAATATTTATTTGATACAGAAATTTTGCCATTAGAACCAGTGCAAAAGATGATTGCTGAGAGTCAAAAGCTCTTTGCAGAAGAAAAATTTGGTCTTTGGTTTATCCAGACAAAAAATCAACAGGAAATAATTGGATTTGTAGGTTTGTGGTATTTTTTTGATGAAGAGCAGCCTCAGTTAGTTTATGCTTTGCTACCTGAAGCAACTAAAAACGGCTATGCTACCGAAGCTGCGTCTAGGATATTGGAATATGCTTTTAAGGATCTTGACTTTCATTATCTTGTGGCAAGCTGCGATCGCCCTAATGTAAGCTCAAGGAAAGTTGCAGAAAGAATCGGCATGAAAGAATTTGAGCAAAGGCTGATAGATCATAAACCTATTGTATTTTTTAAAGCTATTCGGTCTTAGCCGTCATAACTTTGATGTAATCTTTGAAAAATTTGTCTCAGTTTGGATGTTTTATTCCCAACTCAAAGCTATTCCTTCAGCCTCGCAATGCTCTTTAATAGTTTTAAGCTTACTCTCAGTCATTGCCCCAAATAGATGAATCCTGAGTTTATGTTCGGGGTAATAATGACCGTAACCCTTGACTTGTCCTTTTGCATGAAGCCATCTTTTTACGTTCTTGACTTCAATAACTTCTCTGGAAGTCAAAATATCAATTCTGCCAACTGGTGTTTGAACTTCTACTTTACCCTTTAATTCATTAGCCAATTTATCTCTATACCAAGCTTCAGATCCTTCGGGTGGCTGAGTAATTTTAGGTGGCTCAGGAGTTCCTCTAAAAAAATTGATGGCATCTCTAATACTACCATTTACTAATTTTCTTAATTCTGTTGGCTTTTCTCTTTTTCTTTTTACCATTACTTTGACCACCAAAAAGCTTAAAAATACCATAACCAGCTAACCCTATAACTGCTCCTACTGCCGCAACGGGAGCCATGCCAATTCCCACAGCAGTACCAGCGACTGCTAAACCCATTCCACCGACCACCGATGAGACTCCAGCACCTACGCCTGCTCCAGCTACTACAGCCCCTAATGCGTAACCATCTTTTTCTTCTATAGCTTTTTTAGCTGTATGTATTGCTGTACCTGTAATTGCGCCTACTGCTGCAATTGGAGCTAGACCTATACCTACGCCAGTCCCAGCTACAAGTAACCCCATTCCACCTATTGTTGCTGATGTGGCTACCCCTGCTGCCGTGCCAACTCCTATGGCTACAAAAGCGTCATCATGATTATTTTGAGAAATTTTTACAGAAAGTTTTTCTTCAACTCTGGAAGTAGTTAAATCAAGTTTTATGTTCGATTCCCTGTAGGCAATATTGCTAGTTTTAACTTTATTAGGTTCAATTAATTGAAGTTTTTGGCTATCTTCAATCTTTTGAATTTGATTAACCAGATTTTCAATTTCAAGCTCTATACATGAAGTGCATTTTTGATTAATTACTTTGTCGGTGCTTATGCCACAAACTACGCATTCAATTAAAGTCATAAGTAATCCTAAATATCTCGCAGACTTCCTCAAGTATGTGAAATTTTACCAAAGTTCAAACTATATTCTGTCAAATTCAAACCAAAATTAGGCAATAGTATCTAAAATCGCCTTACTACAGAGCTTTCCTGAAATTGTTGCACCTTCCATACTGTCAATGTAATCCTGCATAGTATAGCTACCTGTTAGAAAGAAATTAGGAATAGGTGTAGCTTGGGCGGGACGATAGACATCCATACCTGGAGCTTCACGATATAGAGACTGCGCTAATTTAACGACACTGTACCAAGTCATATTGAGGTTACGACTGGAAGGTAAAATTTCATGAACTTGTTTCAGTGTGTGCTGAGCGATCGCTTCATTACTTTGCTTGATAAACGGATCACCAGGAGTCAGAACCAATTGTAAAAGCGAACCTTCCCCAGCTTTTTTATAATTAGTGGGACTAGTGACCGCAAGATCAGCAAAGGTCGAGAAATCCACTTTAACGGCATAGAGCAAATTATCCATTTCTATATCGTCAATCCAGCCATCAAATCGTAATTGTACCGTTACAACTGGCACAGTATCAAGTTTATAGATATTGTCAAACTGTGACCAAGTGCGCCATTTCTCTGGAATTAAACGTTGGGTAGCGGGAACCGCAGCAGCACATACATAAACATCGGCGGTGATAATTTCATCTCCGACCAAAAACCCCGTAACTTTAGTATTCTCACCTTCACCTTCAAAGAGGATTTCTCGAACTCCCTGCTTCAGATGAATTTTACCGCCTTTGCTTTCTAGGTAATTCACAATAGGCTTGTGTAAGAACTGATCTGGTGAACCTTCTAACATTCTTAGAACTGATGCTTCAGTTTTAGTCGCAAAGAATTGAAAGATCGTCAACATACACCTTGCCGAAATATGTTCACAGTCGATAAATCCTAAGCCATAGGCGATCGCATCCCACATATTATCGATACTAGCTTGGGAGCCACCGTGGGACAGAAACCAATCCTTAAAGCTAATGCCATCTAGATTACGGATACTTTTCATAGCCCCATTAAAGTCCACTAAAGCTCTAACTACAGGACTAGTACCGATGGCGATCGCATTTTGAATTTTATCTGGGATCGAAAGTTGATCGGTCGTAAAAAATGCCTTTAATCCATGCCAAGGCGCACCACCAAAGTTCCGAAAATCTAAAGCCCCAGTTTTAGCATCTTTTTGAATGAAAGTATGGGTATGTTCTTTTAGGAGTAAGTGCTGAAATGCCCCCACCTTTTCCATTAAGGCAAAAAGATTATAGTAGCAACCAAAAAATACATGAAGCCCCATTTCAATATGGTTACCGTCGGGATCGAGCCAGCTTCCAACCTTTCCCCCCACAAAGGGACGCGATTCAAATATTTCTACTTCATGTCCGCGATCGCACAGCTCAATTGCCGTAGACATCCCTGCTAGACCTGCCCCAATAATTGCTACCTTCATACCCTAAAGCTGCACCAAAAATAAAATGATCTTTAACTTTACTAGTCTAATCTATACGAAACTAGTATTTAATCATTCCACTCGCCTCTAGGCGGAACCATTGGATTCATAGTCAGAGGGCGTGAATTATCAGCTTCTTTAATGGCTCGTCTCTGTAACCATTGTCTGATGGCTACATCAATAACTTCGGTTGGGTTGTTAGTGACCTCAGATAATTCTGCCAAGAGCGCAGGGTCTAGCTCAAAGGGCTTACGGCTTTTTTCCGCATCGGGGGGTAGATTATCTGACATGATCGTTTCTCTAGTAATCTTAATTTAAGGTTTCACTAATAACCAAAAGATATATGTATTTCACTATACCATAAAATATAACTAACTCATGCAGCCAGAGAGTCACTGAATCTGGTTTTGATTCAAGTTATGAATAATATGCGATGTGCGACTTTTTTGATTGCCCTCACCCTAGATCCCTTTCCCAGAAAGAGAGGGACTTTGATGATTTCTTGCTCCCCTTCTCCTGCTTTGGGTGAGGGGGCTGGGGGGATAAGGGTTGGTTGTAGTTACACATCGCGTTAAACAATCTAAGACTACTTGGGCTTAATTAACTCAACCCCATCTCGCCCATCTGGATCTTGGAGAAAAACTTTAACTTGTTCATCCTTGGAACTTGGTAAAACTTTACCAATAAAGTCGGCATGAATGGGTAATTCTCGATGTCCACGATCTACTAAAACCGCTAAACGTATACATTGAGGACGACCGTAGTCATGAATTGCACTTAAAGATGCGCCAATGGTTCTACCGCTATAAATTACATCATCAATTAGAACAACAGTTTTATGATTAAGGTCTAAAGGAATATCGGTTTTACCCGGAGCCCTTAAGCCAATCTGGTCTAGATCGTCTCGATAAAAGGTAATGTCGATCGCCCCTGTTGGCACTTCTACATTTTCCAAAATATTTATCTGCTTCGCAATGGTCTTGGCTAAAGGTACACCTCGGGTGCGAATTCCCAATAGAACCAAGCCAGACAAATCAGCGCAACTTTCGACAATCTGGGATGCCAGACGATTAACGGTGCGCCGAACTTCTTCAGGAGAGAGGATTTGAATGACTTGAGACACGGGTTGAGAGAGTTAAATATCTTAGAAGAATCAATTACTCAGCTAAATGCTTTTCGATAGTATTGGCGATCGTGGTTTTAGGAACTGCACCAACTACAGAATCCACTTTTTGTCCACCTTTGAATAGCATCAGTGTAGGAATGCTACGAATACCATACTGAGTAGCAATACCTGGATTTTCATCGGTATTGAGTTTAACTACTTTGACTTTACCTTCGTATTGGCTGGCGATTTCATCTACAACTGTAGCAACCACGCGGCAAGGACCGCACCAAGGCGCCCAGAAGTCAACTAGTACAGGTATATCGCTAGAAATTACATCCTGTTCAAAGCTAGAATCTGTAACTGCAACCGCTGATGACATAGCTTCCTTACTCCTATAAATATATAAATGTTGTATAACTAATTTAAATTTTCAGTCTATAAAAACTGCTCGATTAGTATAACAGCTAGAGATGTAATGTTAATGAGGTTTCTGGGAGTAAGTATGATTATGCAACTAAAATTAATACTCTCTAGAACAAGAGCCGTAAAACGCTGGGGACACTATGCAATGCTGATAGGGTTTTAATTTCAGTTAAGGCTGCTTGGAGGTTAAGTTCGCTTACAGTTTTAGTGACAACTATAATTTCGGCTAATCCTTGGTCGTGATGTTTTTGTAGAATTGTTTCTAAATTAACTTGATGTTTGCCAAAGCAGTGTCCAAGATCGCCGATTACTCCCACTTGATCAAAGGCTAAAAGTCTCAAATAGTATTGGGAGGTTGATGCGGAAATGGGGTTAACAGTGGCATAGTGTTGATGGGAGCATCCCATGAGTTGGTTGAGGTTTTGAGGATTTGCCTTGACTGATGACAATATGTTAATAATATCGGCAACAACAGCACTGGCGGTCGCTCCCATCCCTGCGCCTGCGCCCGAAAATACAACTTCCCCGATGGGATCGCCAACCACAGTAATGGCATTAGTTACACCATTTATACTGGCTAGGGGGTGATCTTTCGGAACTAAGGTAGGATGAACTCTGATTTCTAGCCCTTTGTTTTCGTAATTGCGGGCGATCGCTAAGAGTTTAATTACAAACCCTAATTCGGCAGCACGAGCGACATCGGTACTGGTGACATGGCGAATACCTTCACGGTAAATTTGCTCTAATTTAATGCGATCGCCAAATGCCAGACTTGCTAAAATTGCAATCTTATCCGCAGCATCGTAACCATCGACATCGGCAGTGGGATCGGCTTCAGCGTAGCCCAAGGCTTGAGCATCGGCTAAGATTTCCTCAAAACTCTCATTAGGGCTGGCGGACATCCGCGTCAGAATATAGTTAGTGGTGCCATTAATAATGCCTGTAACCGCAGTAATTTTATTGGCGCATAGAGCCTGCTTTAGGATTTGAATAATCGGAATCCCCCCAGCGACTGAGGCTTCGAGCATGACATATACGCCTTTGGCTTTGGCTGCGGTAAAAATTTCATCCCCATGACGGGCTAATACGGCTTTATTGGCGGTGACTATATGCTTGCCGTGGGCGATCGCTTGCAAAATTAGGCTACGGGCAGGTTCAATCCCGCCGAGCAGTTCCACAACTATATCAATATTGGGATCAGTAACAATTGCTTCTAAGTTGTCTGTATAAATGCTGGGATCTAGATCAATTTCTCTTTTTCTGGTAAGCGATCGCACCCCAACTCGGTAAATTTCTACTGCACCAAGGATGAAATGACGACCAACGGGATCTAGGAGAATTTTGGCAACTCCAGTACCGACGGTTCCCATGCCCAAAATGCCAACTTTATAACTCACAAACATTATCCATAGACTGACTTGTGAATATCTTAATACTTTTAAGGGACTCTATAGGATTTACCTTGGCTTAAAGGGTAATTTCTTAGATTTAATCTCATATTTGTCGGAAGTTGTATGAGAAGTTGGGAAATATTGTGATAAAACTTTTGTTTAATAACTTAATTCATCCCAAAAACACATACTTACTTTGATTGAAGCTCCTACAGAAAACATAATTTTAATTGAAGAAATTCAAAAACTTCTGCCCCACCGATACCCTTTCTTACTGGTAGATCGAATTATTAGCTATGTCCCTGGCAAATCTGCTACGGGTATTAAAAATGTAACTATGAATGAATTATTTTTTCAAGGGCATTTTCCCAATCGACCGATTATGCCGGGGGTATTAATAGTTGAGGCAATGGCACAGGTGGGCGGCATTGTGCTAACTCAATTACCTGAAGCGGCGGGGCAACTTTCTCTATTTGCAGGCATTGATAAGGTCAGATTTCGCCGACCTGTGACCCCGGGCGATCAATTAGTGATGACTACGGAACTGATCGTTGTTAAACGCAAACGGTTTGGTAAAATGCAGGCACGCGCTGAAGTAAGCGGGAAGTTAGTAGCTGAAGGAGAATTGATGTTTTCTTTAGTAGATAGTTAGTAAATCTTTATGCTGGTTTTACCTCAGTTGATTCATCCTACTGCCATAGTTCATCCCGATGCTCAGGTGCACCCTACGGTTCAAGTTGGGGCATATGCTGTAATTGGGGCAAAAGTGAAAATTGGCGCTGATTCCATTATTAGCGCCCATGTGGTAATTGATGGTTGTACCGTGATTGGCGATCGCAATCAAATTTTTCCAGGGGCAGCGATCGGCTTAGAACCCCAAGATCTCAAGTATGACGGCTCCACTAGTCAAGTCATTATTGGTAATGACAATCGGATTCGGGAATATGTGACGATTAATCGGGCTACAGGGGGAGGGGAAGCTACGGTAATTGGCAACTCTAATTTACTAATGGCATACGTCCATGTCGCCCACAACTGCATAATTGGTAATCATGTGGTCATTACCAATTCTGTGGCATTAGCTGGTCATGTGGTGATTGAATCCTCTGCTCGGATTGGCGGGATTGTGGGGATTCATCAATTTACTCACATTGGTAAATTGGCAATGGTCGGCGGCATGAGTCGCATTGATCGAGATGTACCGCCTTATATGTTGATTGAGGGTAATCCCAGTCGAGTTAGGGTTATTAATCGCATTGGTATGGAAAGGGCGGGGTTTTCACCCGAAACTCTTAAATTAATGGAAACTGCCCACCGTATTCTCTATCGCCAAGGGTTAACGCTAGCAGATGCGATCGCCAAGTTGGAAAACTTAACTGATGATGCCCATGTTCAGCATTTACGCACATTTTTACAGGCATCTCTAGGGGATGGACGAAGGGGACCAATTCCGGGTAGAAAGTGATGAAGACTAGTAAAACTAAAGCTAATAAAACTACAATTGTAGTCTCAGGATTACTAATGGTTTTAGTAGGTGGATTTTTGATCGGTGGATTTCGCAAAGTCAATAAAGCTATTTTAATTCTAGGTGGGGCTCCCAATCGTGAAATGTATGGTGCGGCATTTGCCCTTAAAAATCCGAATGTGCCAATTTGGGTGTCTTCGGGTAGCCCCAAGGAATATAGTGACGAAGTTTTTGCTAGAGCGGGAATTAGTAGTGATCGCTATGTTTTAGATTATCGGGCTGTAGATACCGTCACCAATTTTACTACCCTAGTTGATGAATTCCAAGCTCGGCAAATTACCGATGTGTATGTGATTACGGATACTTTCCATATGCCTAGAGCCCAAGTGATTGGCAGTGTAGTCTTAGGGAGTCGAGGCATTAAAATGCATCCTGTACCAATTCCTGCAAACATGGGTTACTATGCCGAAAATCAAAATAAAGAAAAAGAGCCAGCTAAAAAGTCGGTTCGGGATGGGGCAAGATCGGTACTGTGGCTTTTTACAGGGATGACACTAAATGAGCAACGCCATAATCGCAAATAATCCTTTGCATCCTCAAGATGGGGTGATTAAGTACAAATTAGAGACGATGATCTCTGCTGGTTCTGCGGAATTTATAGAATTTAAAGAGCTAGAAGCTTGGCGATCGCAACTTTATCAATTACAACTAATTGGGCAATATCCTAATGGGGTGGGCTACGGGAATTTGAGTGTACGGAGTCAAGATCAGAGTTTTTTTATTACGGCGACCCAAACAGGGCATTTACCAAATCTGGAAGTTTGTGACTATCCCCAAGTGGTGAGCTATAACCCCGATCATCATAGTCTGATTGTGAAAGGTTCTAAGCTTCCCAGCAGTGAGGCTCCAACCCATAGTGCCATCTATGCCCTAAATCCTAAAATCAAAACGATTTTCCACATCCATTCTCCTGAGATTTGGCAAAGGCTTTTAGAAATTAATTATCTTGCTACCATTGCTGATGTAGAGTATGGCACCCTAGAAATGGCTAGGGAAATTGCCCGAATTTATGAACCTATAGAAGATATTTTTGCCCACAATATTTTTGTGATGGCGGGTCATGAGGATGGTATTTTTGCTTTTGGACAAAACCTTAATCAAGCAGGATTAGCAATTTTAAGGGTATATAATAAATTTCTCTCAGATGCAGGGTAACTATTTCTAAAGTCCTTTTACGAGATATTTAGCGAGCATATCAATACTTAAGGTTAAGGTTAATAAAGCATGAATGAATGGATCGTAATTGGCAAAATTGTCTCAACTCAAGGGCTAAAAGGAGAAGTTAGGGTACTTTCCTATTCAGATTTTCCAGAGCGATTTGAACGGGCGGGGAAACGCTGGATTGCTAAGTTTGAGACTGCCACGCCCGAACCTATAGATTTAATTCGTGGTCGTAATGTGCCGGGTAAGATTAGCCTTTATGTGGTGAAGTTAGGAGGCATAGATACCTGTGATGCAGCAGAGGCTTTGCGGGGGAATTTGTTAATGGTACAAGAAAGCGATCGCCCCAAATTATCAACAAATGAGTATCACGTTACGGATTTAATTGGCTGTAAAGTTATCCATCAAGCCACGGGCAAGAATATAGGCGTGATTACAGATGTATTACCCGGCGGCAATGATTTACTAGAAGTGCAAAATGAAAACCAAGAGACAGTATTAATTCCCTTTGTGGAAGCGATCGCCCCTGTCGTGAATATCGAACAACAATATATTGAAATTACTCCACCCAATGGCTTAGTTGATCACTGGCTCTAACTCCAGTTAGTTAAAAAATTAGTTAAAACTGTTTTCTCGCAAAGATTAAAATGGCGATCGCTAAAACTAGTAACGTATAGCTCAAAATATAAACACCATTAGTAAATAAATCAGGCAATGATGGCAGAAGTCCATACACTGCTTCATTTTTAAGGTTGGCACGAGACAGATCGGGCAGAATTAAATAAATTATGCGGGTAACAGTTTGGAGGCTTTCACTTCTAGAAATTTCACCTAGAGCTAATAAATCTTTAGTAAAATTGCCCATGACATAAGTGGCAAAAGTTAATAATGATGCCAATAAGGAGCTAGTAAAAGTACCAAATAAAATAGCGATCGCTCCTAAAAGCATTAACTGCCAAAATATATAAAAGTTAGCAACTAAAATTGCGGAAATAGGTACAGGAATTCGCCCTAAAGTCATCACCACAATAAAAATTGCTGACATTGCCCCAACCAAAAGAGCCAAAACTGAAGTAATTCCCAGATGTTTTCCTAGAATAAATTCAGCTCGACTCATGGGCTTAGCAATCAGGACAAATATTGTGCGCTTGTCGATTTCTTTATTAACCAGTGCAGTTCCCACAAATACTGCCACAATTAATCCAACTATTTCAATGGCAGCAATACCCACGTCCAAAATTATTTTTTTCTCGCCACTGGCAGAAAGTTGGGGCAGAAGATTGACCGCAGCCACTAAGATTAAAGTGAATAATAAAATTAGGTATAGTACCTGTTCGCGTAGAGTTTCACGAAAAACATTGAAAGCAATGACGCTAATCCGACCTAAATTCATAATTCAGTACAATTTGTAGTTTACTTAAGATAGATTTTAAGCATTTAGCTATACCAATTCCTACATTTTCACAAGGTATTTTTATGACGACGGGGTTAGAACCAATCAAGGCGATCGCTGAAAATTTTTCCGATCATGCTCAAAATCAGGATCATCCTTCTAATCGCCTAGTTCGGAGATTACTTGTAGGATTAACTTTCCCTTTAATCATAGTTAATGGCTGGTTAGGATTAGAATTTTTTCGATTTTTTCAACCTATATTTAGTATTCTCATTGCCGCATCAATTTTGGCATTTTTATTAAATTATGCTGTAGAGTTTGTAACCTTTAATCTCAAGATCAAGCGAGGCATGGCGGTTTTAGGCGTGTTTTTACTAGCAGTTTCAGTTTTAGCTGCGGTGCTAGTGGTACTAGTTCCCATCGCCTTGACTCAACTTAATGAATTAGTAAAGGGGCTACCCAGTTTAATCGAGTCGGGGAATCAGCAATTAATTGCCCTTCAGCTTTGGTATCAAGAACAAAATATCGATGTAAATGTGCGGGGGCTAGCTCTTCAGCTTACAGATAGGCTCTCAGGGCAGTTGCAAGCCCTTACGGGTAAAGTTTTAGGGTTTGCCCTAGATACAGCAGGCAGTGCCATTAATCTTTTATTAATTTTGGTACTAACCTATTATTTACTATCCTACGGTAATCGCATCTGGGCAGGTATTTTTCAATGGTTTCCTACCACTTGGGGCGGACAGGTGCAAAAATCCCTACGCCAAAATTTTCAAAATTACTACATCGGACAAGCGACGTTGGCATCACTAAGCGGAATTTCTGTAACCTTGGCTTTTATCACGATGAATGTGCCTTTTAGTATTTTATTTGGCTTGGCGATCGGCGTTATGGGCTTAATTCCCTTTGGTGGAGCATTAACTGTTAGCTTAATTTCGTTTGTATTAGTATTGCAAAATTTCTGGTTAGGGGTAAAGGTTTTAGTAACAGTAGTCGTCATTGATCAAATTATTGCCAATATAATTGCCCCTAGAATCTTAGGCAATCTAACGGGATTAAATCCTGTATGGATCTTGATATCTCTATTTATTGGCTTTCAAATTGCTGGATCGCTAGGATTAGTGATTGCTGTGCCTGTCGCTAGTTCTATTAAAACAACTGTTGATAACCTGAAAAGTTTTGCTGCCAATCCCCAAGAAACCCTAAGTTAGAAATTAACTAGTCCTGAGTTTTAGCTAAAGCTCGATCTATCCCAGATTTAAGACCCACCACCAAGAAGATATTAGTAATTGTTAAAAATGCCTCAGCGCCACCGTGAATCCAATCGACATTAGCAAGCGATGTGCCGTAAACACTCTGAGCATAAATTCCCGCAGGGATTGTGACGGCGACAAAGATTAAAGTGCCGTAAAATCCCCATAGTGCTAGCTTTGGTAGCTTTCCTGATTTGGTAATAAACCATAAAAATAGTAAATATGGAAATAGAGATAAGCCGAATAAGGATTCTTTTGTCATTAACTCTTAATAAAGATTTAGGCGGAAGCAGCCAATTAATATGTTACTTTGCTCGCTACTTAAACTGAGGAAATTACCAATTTCTAGATGTAAATAGATATAAATGAACACAACGCCAATAATTAGACAAGCAACTATAAATGACCACCAAAGTATTATCAACTATGGGATGAAGCTGATCAAACAGCATCAAAACTTTAATTCATTACGGTTCGCAGAATTAGATAATCATGAAGAACAGCTTTATAAGTTTTTCCAAGAAGAATTTACTAACCCTAAAGCAGTTGTTTTAGTTGTAGAGCTTCAGCAAGAAATAGTTGGGTATTCTTTTGTCAGGATAGAGGAAAGTAGTCTGGTTGACATAGCCCCAGAGTCGGCTTGGCTTCACGATATTTTTATTGATGAAACAGCTAGAGGATTTGGGGCAGGAAAATTATTATTAGATGCCTCCATAGATATTGCCAAAAAACTAGGTGCAAAAACTTTAATGCTTCAAGTTGCAGCTCAAAATGAATTTGCTCAAAAATTATTTAAAAGCCATGGATTTGATGTTTCAACCTACGAAATGATTATGGACTTGAGCTAAATTTGGTCATCGCCATAGATTTTTTGTAAGGTAGGAATAAACGATGGATAGGAAATTGCTACCGCTTCGGCATGACTAATTACAGTTTGCCCCTTAGCGATCAAAGCGGCGATCGCCATACTCATAGCAATCCGATGATCATCACAACTATCAACCTCAGCCCCAATTAGGGAGCAACCACCTTTAATCTCCATGCCATCGGGTAATTCGGTAATACTTCCCCCCATTTGATTTAGACATTTAGCGGTGATGGTAATGCGATCGCTCTCTTTTACCCGCAGTTCCGCCGCATCCCGAATAATCGTAGTGCCTTCTGCCAAAGATGCCGCTACCGCCAAGATCGGAATTTCATCAATTAAGCGTGGAATAATTGCGCCACCGATCGCACAGGCTTTTAACTGACTCGACCTTACTCTCAAATCTGCTACAGGTTCTCCCGTTATTTCCCTAGGATTTTCAAGGGTAATATCTGCGCCCATTTCTATGAGAACTTCTAAAATGCCTGTACGGGTAGGATTAACACCCACATTCAAAATTAGCAGATCAGAATTAGGCACGATCGCTCCCGCCACCAACCAATAGGCAGCCGAACTAATATCCCCCGGCACTATAACTTCTTGTCCATGTAATTGCGATCGCCCCTTTAGACAAACCGTATTACTATCCACCTCCACCGTTGCGCCAAATGCCGATAACATCCGTTCGCTGTGATCCCTAGAACGTTCTGGTTCTGTGACTATGGTTTCGCCATCAATCATTAACCCTGCCAATAAAATACAGGACTTGACTTGGGCAGAGGCGATCGGAGAGTGGTAATGAATTGGGCTTAAATTTTTACCTAAAATAGCCAAGGGCGCTTTACCCCCATCTTCTCGTCCCCAAATTTGTGCGCCCATTTCTCTCAATGGTTTAACTACCCTGAGCATAGGACGCGATCGCAAAGATTTATCCCCAGTCACAGCAAAAAAGCGGCGATCGTGACCAGCTAATACTCCTAGCATTAGGCGTAAAGTTGTTCCTGAATTACCTGCGTCCAGAATATCCAACGGTTCACGGAGATTACCTAAGCCAATGCCTTGGACGGTAACTAGATCCGAATTAAGTTCAGAAATTTCTGCCCCCATTGCCTGAAAGCACTTAGCCGTACTGCGAGGATCTTCACCGAGGAGTAAGCCCCGAATTGTAGTGGTACCTGATGCTAAGGCTCCCAGCATCAAAGCTCGATGGGAAATGGATTTATCCCCTGGAATCGATATTTTTCCATTTAATCCCGACTTTAATTTGAAACAGTTAATGGTGAGAAAATGGTTACTAGTAGAAGTGTCTAATTC
>CASBQR010000116.1 GCA_949127865.1 Synechococcales cyanobacterium PMM_0082 | reverse complement strand
TTATTAAGATAATTTTTGACCATAGTTATAAGGATTTTATTTTAAAAATACTTTTTGGATTAATGGCATCGGATTGATTTTTTTAATCACTGGCTAATTCCTTCTAAATAAGGTTTTAAGCTTTAATTTTTGGATTTTAATTTACTGAAGATTAACCTGCAAAGGCTTATTTCTGTTGCCTAAATTATGATCTGCCAAAATTCTTTATTGCAAATCTCTAAAATATGTACCATCTTGTTATTGCTTCTAACTCTTATTACTAAATGAAAAAAATCCAGTATTTTGCGATCGCCATTTTAGTCCTAGGACTTATATGGACAGGCTCCTTGGTTGCTCAACCTAACACCTACAATGCTCAGGTCAAAAGTGGAGTTGCATATTTTAGTAAGCGGGCTAAAGAGCAACTTCCTTTGGTGGAAAAACTTGTATCAGCCCTAAATAGTGGTGATTTAGAACAAGCTAAGACCGCCTACGTTAATTCTAGACCTCCATACGAAGAGATCGAAGTATATGCCGCTAGTTTTGAGCAAGAAGATACGGATATAGATGCCCGTCCCTATGCGATCGATGGTGGCGAAACTTCCCCAGAGTTTAAAGGATTTCATCGAATTGAAGCTTTGATCTATCGAGATGGAAACTTAAAAGCGGCTGTCCCATATGGCAAGGAATTAGTAAAAAGTATTAAATCTTTGATTGTTCAGCTTAATAATCCCAAAAATTTTAATGCTGCTCTGAATTTCAAGGGAATGCTGAGTGTAGCAACGGAAGTCCCCGCCAAGAAGATTTCTAGTGAAGAAGAAACTTGGTCAGATCAAAGTCTATTGATTTTCAAACATAACTGGATTGGTATTCACAGTCAATTTATCCCATACAAAGCTGTGGTTAGTAAAGCGATCGCCGCCGAAGAAGAAGCTGCTTATCAAGCTTGTATGAAGACTATAAATTCATTCTTTAGTTCAGGGCAAGTGGCGGCAACTCCTTACAGTCAAGTACCTGTCTCTAACCGTTGGGCAATTTCTAAGGCTAGTTATCGCTATCGAGATGTGCTGCTCAAGGCTAGGGCTGCTTTAAAAATTCCCAATCCTGCATAAATTTAGAGCCAGCTAAACTTTGGAATGCCGATATTAGTAGAATTAACTTTGCATTTCCTGCAATTCCCAAAGCGATCGCCAAAACTTCTTAATCTCTCTTCCGACATCTTGGGCATTAAAGTAGTGAAAAAAGTGCCGACCATTGGGAAACAAACTATAGCGATCGCCATCTTTAAGTTCAGATTTCCATTGTTCAATGGCAGGTTTGCCGATAATTAAATCATCTTCACTTCCACACACTAGTAAAGGCTTGGGGCAGGACATCGGAGAAATCACAGCCTGTCCAAATAGTGAATGGGGAGATAGAGCATAATCCAAATCATTTCGTAGTAAAACCGCTAAACGGTCAAGAATATCGGCATCTCGATACCCAAATAAATGATAGGCAATCTGAACTAATAGACTATGGCGATCGCATTGAAAAAAGTGACGATGGGCATAATATTGACTTTGCCAAGTAACAGCAGGATGAGCAGATACAGATAAAAGTGTTAAAGATCTCACCAATTCAGGATAGCGGCGGGTCATCAATAGCCCCAAAAGCCCACCAATCCCATGTCCAATCAAATCTACAGGCTCAGGATTTATCCTCAAGTAACTTGCCAACAACTCCATCGCACCTTCGATAGAACTAGGTTCATCAAACTCCTGCTCATATTCCCACTGCGCCACGCTTCCTGTTTGCGAAAGATAGCGTAGCAAAGGTAGGTTAAATCTCTTCAAATATAAACTAGTACACAAACATACTGCATTAGGCATAAAAAATTCCTCGATATTTCTCTTTTTAATTTAAGTCTCTTCAAATCTTCCGATCAATTAATTTTGATAGAGTTAATAACTTTTATCTGATAATCTCCTAAAACCTATAACGGGACTGCTTAAGCTCTATTCTCCGCAACTCGCCATAAAACTCCAGATGGATCAGTCAAAATAAAATCTCGCATTTTCCATTCCCTTAAGGCAGGTGGAGAAATTTTAACGCTATATTTTTTAGGAATGTTCCGTTTTTGAATTTCTATCCACCAATCTTCAACATTTTTTACTAGCATATACATCATGAAATTTTCAGCAAACTCTTTAACATAGTAGTTTTGGAGTAAAAAACTAGTACTTCCATTATAGAAATAAGCCACTTGCTCCGATGACTATGACAGATTAAATCCCAAATCCTGATAAAAAGACTTCGATAAGTTGAAATCTTGAGCAGGTACAAATGCTTTTAATTCAAGAGTTTCCATACCCTAAATTCCAAACAAAGACTTCACTTGATTACTCCAGATCTTAATGCGTTCAGCAGTTCGTTCTGATTGATTCTCCTCATCGATCGCCAAACCGACAAACTTGCCCGCCCGTAAAGCCTTAGACTCATTAAAATCATAGCCATCAGTTGACCAGTAACCCACAGTTTTTCCACCTCGTTCTTTGATCTTCTCTTCCAAAATTCCGATCGCATCCAGGAAATTATCTCCATAGCCCACTTGATCCCCTAGCCCAAAGTAAGCCACCTTTTTACCTGAAAAGTCCATTTGATCCAGGTCATCATAGAAGCCCTCCCAGTCAGCTACTAATTCGCCAATATTCCAAGTGGGGCAGCCCACAATTAGTAATTCATATTCATTAAAATCTTCAGGATTGCAATCAGCAATATTATGTAAATCCACAATTCCCTTACCAATAGCCGTTTGAATTGTTTCAGCGATCGCTTCAGTATTTCCTGTTTGGGTGCCGAAGAATAAACCAATTTTTTTAGTCATTTTTTTAGTATCGGCTCAATAAGTAGGGGCAACCGAAAAAAAGAAGGAAAGCAAGTCAAGACGTGCCACAGGTATCCCTGTAAAGGCTCCCGCCCAAAAGGTAATTAAAGCAACTTGAGCTACGTGAGCCACAATAAATAGTCCAGATTTATCCGCAAAGCGAGAGTTTCCCGCCCACCAGTCATATTTAACATCAGAATTTCCGTAAGTCTGCATATATATCCTCCAATTAATTTTATTGATAATAATTCTTGTTAAATCTAGGGCTAATTAAAAGCTAAAAGTCCTAGCTAGTAGTTAAGTTTATGAGTAACCAGTAGTTAGCTATGCAAGTCACACAGGACAAAATTAGCGATAGTGCCAAAAATACAATCATAGATTTCCTCAAACTTACTATGGATTTTAAGCTATCAATAAGTGCTTTTAATTGCAAAACTTATTGATAATTACTTGCATTATTAAAACACTAAAATGTCAAAAAGCATAGCTTATTAGTAAAAATTCTTAAT
>CASBQR010000115.1 GCA_949127865.1 Synechococcales cyanobacterium PMM_0082 | reverse complement strand
GTGGCTGTGTACTGGATAGAGATCATAATGCTGCACTGAATATACTGGCTATTGGATTAAAAAATACCGTAGGGCATACGGGAATTTCTACGCCTTTGGATGAGTCCGACCTCTGCCAAGTAGATGTAAGTCTATCTGGTAAGTTGTCTCGTTGAATTAGGAATCCCTGTGCTTTAGCACGAGGAGTGTCAATTACTTGAATCTGAGAAATAGAGAGTAATGAAAGATCTTATCTACACAAGCAAGACGAGCGAAATTGGGGCAGTGATCCGCAGTTATGATTGGGCGCAGACACCTTTAGGCGCGATCAATAGTTGGTCGTCAGATTTAAAAGTAGCAGTACAAATCTTGGTAACAGAGCTAGACCGACTTGATACCGCTCCAGTTAGTCTAAATGCAATTCAAGATTTTAGCGAAGATGCGAGCCGAGACCTAGAATATGAAAACTTGCTATCTAAAAACTTAATACCTGAAAGCGATTCTTTACAAGATCTATTCCGCCGCCGCTACAACATTTTATTTAATTCTATCGATTGCGGTTTTGGGATCTGTGAGATGCTGTTTGACGATCGCGGGCAGCCGTTAGATTATCGATTTTTAGAGGTTAATAATTTATTTGCTGAGATGGCAGGGTTAGAGCCAGACCAGTTAGTTGGTAATACTGCATATACACTATTTCCACATTTAGAAAGTCTGTGGGCTGAAACCTTTGGCAGAGTGGTATCAACCAGAAACCTCATTAATTTCGATCATTATTTTGCTCAAGTAAATAAATGGTATGAAATTAATGCTTTTGCCATTGACGACCCTCAACAACATCGGTTTGGCATTTTATACAATGAAATTACCAATGCAATCACCGATCGCCTGTATGCG
Organism: Synechococcales cyanobacterium PMM_0082; assembly: GCA_949127865.1. GTDB lineage: Bacteria > Cyanobacteriota > Cyanobacteriia > Pseudanabaenales > Pseudanabaenaceae > PCC-7502. The sequence goes on along the minus strand of CASBQR010000115.1, from coordinate 3,001 downwards.
CCTTTATTAGATTCCATCGATCAGGGTTTTTGTATGTGTGAGATGATCTTTGACGATCACGGGGCACCGTTAGATTACCGATTCCTTGCGATCAACAATAAGTATGAATTAATGACGGGGCTAACTGATGTCATAGGTAAAACAGCTAAAGAACTCATGCCGACGTTGGAGGATTTTTGGTTTGAAAATTACGGTTTAGTAGTCCAAACTGGGAAATCGGTAAGGTTTGAGAATTATGTCTCTGCCATGCATCAGTGGTTTGATGTTAATGCTTTTCCCATTGAGTCGCCTCACGATCGTACTAATAACTCTAGATTTGGGATTTTATTTACAGATATTAGCGATCGCAAGCAGCAAGAGTTAAATAATAATTTTTTAGCAGAAATTCAAACCGATCTCATACACCTGACCTCGGCTGAAGAAATTATGGAAGTAGTAGGAACTAAACTTTATAATTGGTTTGGTTTTTCACTTCTCACTTTTTCTAATGTCAATGCTGGTGGCACTACAGCTACAACTGTCTACAATAACCGCGATGCTGATATCCCCTATATCAATACTACCCATCACCTGCTCGACTATTTTTGTGAAGTTCATCTCGATCAACTAAGAACTGGGCAAACTGTGGCGATTGCTGATGTCACTACCAATCCCGATCTCAAAATCAGTGATATCAATAATTATGCAACTTATCATATTCGATCGCTAGTCACCGTACCTTATTTAAGAAATAGTGAATGGAAATTTTTTATTGCAGGATGTCGCCGCACTACATCGATTTGGAGCGCAGCCGAACTAGAACTAATTAGTGAATTAACCGAAAGAATTTATCTGCGAATCGAACGCGCCCGTAGCCAATTAACTTTACGAGAAATAAATCACCGCTTTGAAACGGTGTTGCAGTCAGTAAATGGCATTATCTTTGAATTGGATGTCCAAAGTGACATGGTTTATCGTTCTGAAGGACTGTTACAGTTAGTAGGGGTTATGGCTAAAGATGCCGACCCAACTAAACAATGGTGGTTAGGACGGATTCACCCTGAAGATATTCCGCAAAGAGAAGCTACATTTGCTAGTTTTTCTGACTCCAAAATCAATCGCTATCAATCAGAATATCGAATTAGGCATGAAGATGGACGCTGGATAGATGTATGGGAACAGGGCAATATTGAAAGAAATGCCGATGGTGAAATTGTTAAGTTATTTGGCTTTACCTGGGATATTAGCGATCGCAAGTATGCCGAACGTAAGCTCAAAGAAAGTGAAAGAATCTATCGGGCGATCGGCGAAACCATTAACTACGGCATTTGGATTTGTGATAAAGATGGGAATAATACCTATTCCAGTCAGTCTTTCCTAGATCTATTAGGCATTACCCAAGCAGAATGTTCAGGCTTAGATTGGAGCCACCTTCTCCATCCAGATGATCGGGAAACCTCTGTTGCTGACTGGTTGGAATGCGTGCGTACGGGAAACCAGTTTGATAGTGAACAACGTTATTTAGGTACCGATCAGAAGTATCATGACGTTTTGGCGCGCGGTAATCCCGTCTATGACGATCAGGGTGAACTAATTTGCTGGACGGGGATTGCTTTGGATGTGAGTCGCCTTAAAGAAAGCGAAGCCCGTTTGCGCCAAAGTGAAGAACGCTATCGCAGCCTAGTTGAACTTATTCCCCAGTTGATTTGGAAAGCCGATGCCGAAGGAAAAGTGATAGATGTGAATCAAAGGTTCCTAGACTACACAGGCTTAGCCACGATTGAAGCAGTGAAGAATTTGAGCTTGGAACCCCTTGCCCATCCCGATGATTATGAGTCCTTGACCGATGCTTGGCAACGCAGTCAAAGTTTAGGTATTCCCTTGAAGGCAGAAGGTCGAATTAGAAGGCATGATGGCGTTTATCGTTGGCACCTACACCAAGCAATTCCCAGCAAAAATGAGAATGATGAAGTGATCAGATGGATTATCGCTTGTACGGATATTGAAGAGCAGAAACAATTGGAAAGGGACTATGCGAATTTGGTGCAAGAAGTTCAAGAGCGCAATCAAGAGCTAGACCAGTTTACCCATAATGTTTCCCACGATCTCAAAGCTCCGCTTAGGGGGATTTCCAACCTGTCCCAATGGATAGAAGAAGATCTCAAAGACTCAATTCCGCCCGAAAACAAACAACAACTGCAACTAATGCGATTGCGAGTTTATCGAATGGAAGGGCTAATTAATGGACTCCTCAACTATGCTCGAATTGGTCGAGAACAAATTGCCTCAGACCTAGTATCCATGCCAGAGCTACTATCTGAAATCCTAGACTCTCTCGATCCACCCTCCACGTTTAGGATTGAAATTGCTTCGGATCTACCCACTTTTTCCACCAAACGCATTCTCCTCAGCCAAGTCTTATCTAACCTCATTGGCAATGCTATCAAACACCACGATCGCCCCGATGGTAAGATTACAGTCTCATTCAGGGAATATGCCGAATCTCCAGAATTTTATGAATTTGTCATAACCGATGATGGCAAGGGGATTGATCCAAACCAACAAAAGCGCATCTTTGATATTTTTCATACCCTAGAACGGGACAATAGCGACAGTACAGGGATTGGCTTGGCGATCGTCAAAAAGATTGTAGAAACTGAAGGGGGTAAAATTTACCTGCAATCCGAATTTGGCAAAGGCTCATCCTTTTATTTCACGTGGTGTAAATTTGCAATCCAGCCCCCTGCTCCTAATTCTGGGGGGTCTGAAAATTAAAGTCCCCAGAATTAAAGATTTAGGGGCTTCGGAATGGGTAATCTTTTTACCAGAAACCGTCTTAGTATTTGTGCGGATCGGTATTGGCAGTAACCTACACGAAATCTTAAGTTTAAAGATTAGTAAGAAATTGTAACTACACAGGATAAAAAGAAGGATTAGGGAGCAAAAGATACAGAACAAAGGGCTAAAAAGGGCTAAAGATATAGGGTATGAAAAATATCAGCCGAGCGGAGATAGAAAAAGC
>CASBQR010000114.1 GCA_949127865.1 Synechococcales cyanobacterium PMM_0082 | reverse complement strand
GTACTTGTGGCTCTAGTCGGCTCTTTACTCGTTTGAATAATTCTGCTAGTCCGCCTTCTGATATCTTGACATTAAATACCTCTGTCATAATTTGACTCATGCGCTCGTAACTGATGGCATGGCTGGATCTCTATTCTGGATTGACAGTACGTAAGTTCTAGAATTGAATAAAAAATGCTTTCAATATGGTTGAGCTGAGGAATATATATCAAAATATTCTCGCCAGTAGCAAATTTGACCATCTTTTACCTCAAGAATAATTGCGTCATCTGCTTGATTGCGCTTACCTGTTGATTTTTTAGTATCCTCATAATGCCATTCCACGGCTGCTTGGTTGCCATCAATCACAATTCGTTGGATTGTAATATTCACATCCGTGTACTGTTGAGCAAAGTTGGCTATTTGCTCGCGAATTCTTGCCCGTCCTTTTGATCGCTGACCGGGTACAATAAACTCTCCATCCAGCGTAAATAATTCAGTGAGAGCATCTACATCACGGATAACCCAAGCATTCCTTGCCTGTTCAATTAGTGATCGAATATTTTGTTGCGATCCACTCTGAGCTTTTACTGGATTCATACTAAACGTAAAATTAAATATAATAACTAAAGTAGAAAGAACGAAGAAAAATTTTAAACCAAACAGAGATTGCCCGATCAGACCTGTAACAGCCTTGTTCTTGGTCATGTTAGCCATCCTTTACAATATTTATAGATATTTACGTCTCCTAGCTCTGGCGGCTCTGGTGAAGGGTTTCACCTTCCTTTGGTAGAAATAAAGCAGAGAAAGCGATAAAAACTCCACACCGCACTTATCATATTATTTGTACTGCTCCTAATCTCTGACATCGCTCTCATTTAAGATCAAGTAAAGTAGCACAGCAGCATAACCTTTACTCAGTGCATTACTTCAATATCTTTAATTTTATTGCAAACAATTCTGAAAAGATATCAACCATAGATAGAGATGACATTCTATCATTGGAGATACTAACGCCATAATAAGGAAAATCATTGGGATGATGTAGAAATTTTTTAATTTACCAAAGTTTCTACCTCGCTGAGTTTAATTGTATTTAGAGCGCTTTTCAATTCCTAACTTTAGCGATCGCCAAGGATTTAGAACTTACAAAGACTATGAAGAATGAGCCACTTGTGATTGGTGGTGAGGTATTCAGTAATAGTTTTCAGGCAGATCGCCTAATCAAAAAGCTAATGAATGAGTTCAATTTCAGCAATGGTTATATTTGAGGGTAAATGATGTAACTTCTCTAATCTCAGCAGATGAATTTCATATTCAGCAAGATTAAAATCTGGTGAATAAGCAGGGGTGTGAATGAACTATACGATAATCTTATCTGCTATCCCTAGCAAATCACTACAGAGATAGTAACCATTTCAATGATTATTACGCAGACTTCATATTCAATAAGTTTATTTCACAGAACCCAACACTTTTTAGGTAGTGATCTAGAAGGGCATGATAGCTAATTTAGACTGAAAATCAGAAACTTTATTCTTCCCATTTATCTCTCAGTAAATTATTATGCAACCTATACCTTAACGGCACGATTAGCCGATCGCTCCATTTCTCTTTCTTTCTTACCACGCCAAATTAATTTTAAGGGCGTACCAGTAAATCCAAGAGAAGTTCGGAATTGGTTTTCGACATAGCGGCGATAGCTATCGTTAAAGCGTTTTGGATCATTAACAAAGAGAATAATTGCAGGAGGAGAAGATGCAACTTGAGTGCCATAATAGATTCTGCCTTGTTTGCCTTGACGAGTAGTGGGAGGAGAATGCCAAGATACAGCTTCTGTCAACACTTCATTTAATACAGCAGTTGGAACTCGTCGCCGATGCTGTTCCGCCACAATATCAATTTGATCTAGGATTTTGGGAACCCGTTGACCTGTCAAAGCACTAACAAAAATGATGGGAGCATAATCCACAAACATCATCCGACCTTGAACCTGTTCGGTGTAATCATAGATTGTGTAAGAATCTTTTTCTACAGCATCCCATTTATTGATTACAAGCACACAAGCTTTCCCTTCATCATTAATTCTGCCTGCAAGTTTTTGATCCTGATCGGTCACGCCATCGATCGCATCAATTACTAAAAGCACCACATCCGATCTGCTAATTGCCTTAAAAGCCCGATTAATACTAAAAAATTCAGCACCGTATTCCACACCTCGTTTACGGCGAATTCCAGCGGTGTCAATTAGTCGATATTTGCGATCTTCTCCATTTACAGTTCTCGACACAATCATATCGATCGCATCACGAGTAGTTCCAGCGATCGGACTCACAATGCAGCGTTCTTCACCTGTAAAAGAGTTCAATAAACTAGACTTGCCTACATTTGGACGACCAATAATCGCCACTTTAATTTCATCACTTTCAGGTTCGACTGTATCAGGATCAGGTAAATGTTCAACTAAAGCATCGAGTAATTCACCCGTACCATTTCCGTGCAAAGAAGATAAAGCGATCGGCTCACCTAAACCCAATTGCCAAAATTCTGCCGCCTGTGCCAAGCCAAAATTCATGGATTCGCACTTATTAACTGCCATCACCACTGGAGTCTTTTGCTGTCTTAACCACTGGGCAATTTGCCAATCAGCAGCCGTAATCCCCTCAATACCATCAACCACAAAAATCACAGCACAGGATTGATCGATCGCTAGAAATGCCTGCTGCCGTATCATTGGTAAAAATTCTGTATCGTCAGCAAAAACTAAACCACCTGTATCAACAATGGTAAAATCATGCCCATTCCAAAAGGCTGGTCTATAGGTGCGATCGCGAGTAATCCCGGGTTCGTCGTAAACAATACCGTAATTTTCTCCCGTCAGCCGATTTACCAAAGCAGACTTACCCACGTTAGGGCGACCAACAACAGCAACAATGGGTAAAGACATAACTTTAATTTAGCAAACTCAAACCTCTAATATAGCAGTTTAATTTATTTATATTAATTTATTTTTATTTGCCAACAAGTCTTATGATCTGATTTTGCGCCAGCGATCGCAGGAATTAGCCGCAGTGATCCCAGTAGTAATTAGCAACCATCAAGATTTAGAGCAAGTAGCCCATGATTTTGGCATCAACTATCACTATATTCCCATTAATGCTGAAAATAAATTAGAACAAGAACAACAACAACTATCCTTGCTGAAGCAATACAAAATTGATTTAGTCTTGCTAGCAAAATATATGCAGGTTTTAAGTCCAGATTTTTTATCCCAGTTTTCGCAGGTCATAAATATTCACCATTCATTTTTGCCAGCCTTTGCGGGTGCCAATCCTTACCATCGAGCCTACAAGAGGGGTGTAAAAATTATTGGAGCCACTGCCCATTATGTAACTGAAGATCTAGACGAAGGACCAATTATTGAGCAAGATGTAATTCGAGTATCCCATCGTGACTCCGTAAATGACTTAATTCGGAAGGGCAAAGATTTGGAAAGAATTGTCCTAGCACGGGCAGTTAGACAACATCTGGAAAGTCGGGTGTTAGTGTATGGGCAATCAGCAAGTTCGGAACTAGGCTTGAGAACAGTTGTCTTTGATTAAGTTATGGTGGCAATATAGGCTTTAATATTGTGCAACTACTCTATTGTGGAAATTTATTGTGCAAATACTTTTAACCTAATCTCAATGCTGATTATTCCTCCCTCAATGCCGTCAATCGAAGTAGCTCAAGTCCAGCCCCAAATAACTAAAACTTGTCCTTTAACTAAAAGTATCTATAGAGCTATCTCTAAGCCCGAATTTGAAATAAGATTTACGAAAACTAAAAGTGCGATCGCTTCAGAGTTTGCAGCCTTGACGCTTAAACATAAAATTCGAGGAACTATTGCCAGTTTTAATATGGGTGGAAGTATGGGATATGGCAGCTTCTACTTAAATCCAATTATGGCTAAACCCACCGAAAATGCTGAAAATGAATTGAAGCCAGTATTTTTTGATCGCAGGTGGCAGAATGTAAATGGCACTATTAACACATCTCCTACATATTTATTTATAGCTGGTCTTGGGGTTGAAGATTGGTATTCAGGGCGCAAAGGCAGCCGAAATCAGGTTTTGGGAGATGTGATGTGGCAGTTTGCAGGATGTCAGTAGTAAAATTTATCTGAATATAAAAAGCAAGATCAGGGCAATCAAGAAACTCAAAAAAGTTCCTGATACTATGATCTTGCCAGTTACAGCTAAATTATGATTTTCCTAGAAATAGCACTACTTAAAGCCTAGCTCAGCCATTCTGGAATTGCTTCTTCCTTAGTATTAGTTCGACGTTCAAGGGTTTGGCGTTCAAACTTCATGTGAATAGCTCGATTTTGTTCCCCATCGACGGCAAGGGCAAAAATTGGGTAGTCAATAATGCCATCTTGGAACGACATATGATGACGGAAAGTGCCATCAGGATTGAGTTTTATAGGTCTGCCTGCAATAGTTACCGTGGCATCGGGTTCAGTCGCACCATAGACAATGAGTTCAGCATCAGCGACCAACCAAAACTGCCGTGGACGGATTCCACCCATCATGCCAATACCCGACATACCCATGCCCGAAGCGGTTAAACCAGATAAGCCTACACCTGAGCCGCCACTCCACATGCCCACACCTGAAGGGAATACATAGGAGCTTAAAGATTCAGAAGCTAGACTTGAACCAGATTGCTGCATGGAACCATAGAGAGAACCAGCCACTCTTTGCTCTTCTGCGCCTTGGGCAAGATTAAACATTTCGTCGTAGATAGGGCTACCTGCAACATCATTTGTGTTTGGAAGCTTGGCTGTGGCAGCTTTTTGCTCTGGCGTAATTAGGGTAAAGAAGGTTTCGCCAACTAAGTTTTGTTCCCAAGGCACAGTGATGAAGTGATCCTCAATCCAATCTGTAGGATAAGCAGGGGGAATATTAACAGGAACAGAACGAGAAAGGACTAGCCAACGACCATCAGCACATCTATAACCAATTTCCACTACATAGTCGCGATCGCTCACAGGTACAGGCAAATACCATTCTCTAGCCAATTCATCGCAAGGGTACTCTTGAATACTGTGGGGATACTGATAATCTAGATTCAAGTTTGTGGAATCATATAAACGCAAGGCTAATTGTTGCCCGCCTTGTTGACGTTTTAGTTCTTTTTCTAAGTTAGGAATATCCCAATAAACGTATGCCCATTGTGGATCACGGGGTAAAAGGACAATGCGACTCTCGCCATAACCTTCAGGAATTTCCCGTTCTTGAATTGTAGAGAGGGGGTCAGAAGAGATTTCTACTTCACCTAAATCGAACTTAGTGGCTTCTACAATTTCCTTTGCATCTGTCATATTTTTATCCAAATTACGATTTAACCTATTGAAAGATCCGCTACTCTCCTTTTGGGCAGTTTGAATTGCCTCTAAAAGTTGGGATTTTCGCATACGACTGTAACGAAAAATTTCTAACTCGGCAGCGACCTTACGCAGTTGACGTAGAGTCATTTCTTCAACTGGTGGACGTTCTTTTGCCATTTTTCTCTCCGAATAATAGGTGTTGATCCCATAGAGTGCGATCTTAGTGATATTTAACAATCACGAAGAAAATATTAGGTACTGGCTTTGGTGCCAAGATATCTTTAAATAAGTCTATGGAATCAAATTAAGTTTGACTCTTATTAATTGAGCTTTCCTTAACATTAACATTCTTAACAATTTACCTGCGATCGTCAATGATTTCGGGATCAAATTTTGTGGTGATTTTTAGTTGTTTTCCCTGAGTGTCTAGGAGTAATTACACATTGACAATAAGGTAAATCCTATACTCAATCAGTAATCTAGGATATAAATTTTGAGTTAGCGATCGCTTTGATATTGATCCCCAGTTGATTAAGTGATGTCATCAAATCATAACATTGTTAAAAATTTAGGCTTAATAGTTCATAATCTTTTAAGATAATCACTTAAATACTCTTAATAGAAAACCCATAAAAATTTATGATTAAAGCTTTAACTCCATTTTTCTCTATGCTTGTGCAGCGCATGATTGCCCTAATCCTAGTAGCAGTAATTATTTTCCTAGGTAGTAATGCTGAAGCAGCTTTGATTGGATCTGGGAAAAAGGTCACTACAAATAAAGAAATTCTCGAAAAAGCAAATGCTGGAATTACAGGTAATTATATGGAAGATACTAAGGCTGTAGTTGATAGCTTGCGCTTAGCCGTAAGTTTAGACCCTAAAGACCCCAAAAAATCTGAAGCTCAAACTGATGCTCGTTTTAAGATTAATTCCTATGCGTCTCGTTACCGTCGTGATTCTGAAAAATTGGGATTAACTTCTTTTACGACATTACGAACGGCTCTTAATGCTTTAGCCAGCTACTACAATGGCACTACTAAGCGTTCAGTTCCACCCAAAGTTCGCGATCGCGTTATTTTAGAACTAGACCGAGTAGATCAAGCCCTAGCTCAAGGACGTTAGATTTTTTAGATCAATTCTCAATTATTTAAGGGCTGGATCTAATCTCAACTTTGTGTCCTGAAAATTTTAAGTTATACCCTAGCTCTTTCAGCATTGATCTTAGCAAAGGTAAGCTTAAGCCCAAAACATTGGTGTGACATCCTTCCAGTCCTGAAATCAAAAAACCTCCCAAGCCTTCTAAGGTGCAACAACCTGCACAATTTAGAGGTTCACCCGTATCAATGTAGCTGTTAATTTCATCATCAGTAGCATTGGCAAAGTGAACAGTAGTAATGCCATAGGAAGTAATAGTTTGGTGGTTTTTATTATCAATCAAGCAATGCCCAGTATATAGTTCACCTCTATTACCTCGCATTTTCTCCCACATTGCGATCGCTCGATCTTTATAAATCGGCTTCCCAAAAATTTCACCATCCACTACCATCACTGAATCACAGCCTAGAATTAGGGCTGCTTGATCCGCAAACCGAGACTGCACAGATTCCGCTTTGCATTTTGCCAAAGTCTGTACCAAGGCGATCGGTTCTGTAGTTGTAATTTGATCTTCATCAAAATTACTAACAGCGACAAAGGGATCGATCCCTGCTTGAATCAAAATAGCGCGGCGGGCAGGAGAAGCAGATGCTAAGACAAATAGAGGCTGCATAAATTGATTTCCAGATTTTTAAGTGAAAAATTAAACTCACAGGTTGACACTCCCACCGATAAATCGGGGGATTCTCACTTCAGCCAGACAACTTATGATTTAGACTTGCATCTACAACACAGAGGTTAATCTGTCCCTGAGCGTTAATTTCGCTATGCCCTAGCGTATTTAAGCCTTTGTTAAGTATATTGATAGCTGCATTATGGTCACGATGCAACTTACATCCACAACTACAAGTATGAGTACGAGTGCTTAGTGACTTTTTAACTATCACTCCACAACTTGAACATTCCTGACTTGTGTAATGCGGTGCAACTGCTACAGCATGAGTATCAAATACCTTAACGTAGTAATCTATCCAGTCCGTAAACATTGACCATGAAGCATCAGAAATAGATTTGGCTAAACAATGATTTTTAACCATATTCCTGACTTGCAAATCTTCGTAAACTACCAAACTATT
>CASBQR010000113.1 GCA_949127865.1 Synechococcales cyanobacterium PMM_0082 | reverse complement strand
TCCAAATTCATCAGCACAAATCTCGAAGCATTCCATAATTTATTAGCAAAATTCCTTGCAGATTCCACATTTTGAGATTCATCAGTTTTGCGATTGTAATCTAAGCGGATATCCTGACCCGCCCCAATCACTTCTTTAATCAGAGCATAGCGCAGAGCATCAGTACCGTATTTAGCAATTAGTAAGAGCGGATCGATGCCATTATTTTTAGACTTAGACATCTTCTGATTATTTTCATCCCTGATCAGTCCGTGAATATAAACAGTATCAAAGGGAATCTGCTTGGTGAAATATTTAGACATCATCGTCATCCGTGCCACCCAGAAGAAGATAATATCAAAGCCACAAACTAGGGTACTGGTGGGATAAAACGCCTGATAATCTTCGGTTTCATTTTTGCCATCCCACCCTAAAGTAGAAAAACACCACAAGCCCGAAGAGAACCATGTATCGAGGACATCCAGATCTTGCTCTAGGCTAATATCTTCTCTACCTAGTTTTTCCCTTGCTTGAATATATGCTTCCGCTTCAGTCCGAGCTACAAACACTTCCCCCTCTGGGGTGTACCATGCGGGAATTTGATGTCCCCACCACAACTGCCGAGAGATGCACCAATCCTTAAGCTTTACTAGCCAATCTCGATAGACTTTCCCCCAGCGATCGGGGACAAATTTTGGCGAATTATTTTGGTCGAATTCAGTTAAAGCATCATCAGCTAAGGGGCGGATTTTCACAAACCATTGGGTAGACAAAAATGGCTCTACGGGAACTTTACCCCGCTCTGAGTAGGGTACGGAATGGGTATAGTCTTCAATTTTTTCGACTAAGCCTAGTGATTCCATTTGAGCAACTACTTGTTTTCTAGCAACAAAGCGATCGCTTCCCGCAAATTCACCACCATTTTCATTAATGGAGCCATCCTTATTCAAAATATTAATCATCGGCAGATCGTGCCTTTTCCCCATCTCAAAGTCATTGTAGTCATGGGCAGGCGTAATCTTGACACAGCCAGAACCAAATTCTTGATCTACATATTCATCACCAATAATGGGAATTTCCCGATTCATTAAAGGTAAAGTTACAGTTTTACCGATCAGGTGCTGATAGCGTGGGTCATGGGGATTAACCGCAACCGCAGTATCACCAAGCATAGTTTCTGGGCGAGTCGTAGCGACTACAATAAATTCACTAGAATTAGCGATCGGATAACGAAAATGCCATAGATGCCCATGCACTTCTTGATTATCCACTTCTAAATCGGAAACGGCAGATTGCGAAGCAGGGCACCAATTTACTAAATATTCGCCTCGATAAATGAGGTTATTTTCATAAAGCTGCACGAAGGCTTCAATCACTGCTGTAGATAGCCCCTCATCCATCGTGAAGCGTTCCCTTTGCCAATCTACGGAAGCTCCTAATTTGCGGATTTGATTAGTGATGGTACTTCCAGATTCAGCTTTCCATGCCCAAGCTTTCTCTAAGAATTTTTCTCGACCTAATTCATTTTTTTTAATGCCTTCCTTTTTTAATTGCTTTTCTAAAATTGTCTGGACGGCAATACTGGCATGGTCTGTCCCAGGTAGCCACAGGGTATTAAAGCCTCTCATGCGATGGTAACGCACTAAAACGTCAATAATTGCTTCTTCAAAGGCGTGTCCCATATGGAGGCTACCTGTAACATTAGGCGGCGGGATCATGATCGAGTAGGAAGGGCGATCGCTTTTAGGATCTGGATGAAAAATGCCAGTGGTTTCCCAATATTCTTGCCATTTTGCTTCGGTTGCTTGAGGGTCGTATTGTTTAGGCAGATTATTGGTAGTCATAGGAATTTATCTTTTGAGGAATTTTGAGGCGCAGAGATTTTCTATTTTAAGACTTATTTACTATAATCCCTTCAAAGGACGACAGCGGAGTTCAAGCCTTTAATTTTTGATCACAATAGTTAAGTGTCTTAGAATACTGAAATCATGGTAATAGACGATAAATTAAGGCAATAAATCTCAAAATGGGATAGTTAATCAATAGCAGATGTTTAGGATTAGGCTATCATTGATGCAAAGTTTTTTGGCTGTTTTAATTATTTCCCAGATCAGCTAGTTACTAAACTCCTCAAAAATCTATGATTCTATCAATCTCTGCATTTTTCATCCGTAGACCAGTATTTGCCACTGTTTGCTCGATCATTATTACTTTGATTGGAGCAGCTTGCATATTCATACTGCCGATCGCTCAGTTTCCAGAAATTGCGCCACCACAGGTAAGAGTAAGTTCCAATTACGTGGGTGCAAATGCGGAAACTGTAGAATCTACGGTGACAAATATCCTAGAAAGAGAACTAAACGGGATTGAAGGGGTGAAATACATTACCTCAACCAGTGCCAACAATGGTTCTAGTAGTGTGAATGTGACATTTAATTTAGGTACAGATAAAGATATTGCGGCGGTGAATGTCCAAAATCGGATTGCGTCAGTGGAATCTCAACTACCTGCCCCAGTGCAACAAACTGGCGTAAGAGTAACCAGCGCATCATCTGGCTTTTTGTTTGCGATCGGGGTCTATTCTCCCAATGAAGTATTTGACGACCTATACCTTAGTAATTATGCCGACCTGTTCATGATCGATGCCATTAAAAAGGTCAAAGGTGTAGGGGATGTGACGATCTTTGGTGAACGCAAATATGCGATGCGGATCTGGCTCGATCCAAATCGTCTAGCCGCCCGAAGTTTGACTGCTCAAGATGTGGTATCTGCTATTCAACAGCAAAATCTTGAGGTGGGAGCGGGACAAATTGGGCAACAGCCAAATCTCCCAGGACAAGAATATCAACTTTCGATTTCTGCCACAGGCAGGCTCCAAAATGTGGAAGAGTTTAAGGAAATTGTGGTCTCAGCTGGGGAAAATGGTTCTTTAATTAAATTAAAGGATGTGGGACGGGTAGAGCTTGGTGCTGAAAACTATGCCACAATTTTGAGATTTAATGAAACCCGAGGTGTTGGTCTAGGTGTTTCCCAGTTGCCAGATGCTAATGCGCTGGATGTAGCGAGTGCTGTCAAGAAGGTTTTAGAAGAATTAAAGCAAGATTTTCCTGAAGGTATAGATTATGAAATTGCCTTTGATACTACAACTTTTATTAAAGCTGGTACTGAGGAAGTTATTATCTCCTTGGCGATCGCTATCTCTTTAGTAATTTTAATTATTTTTGTCTTCTTACAAG
>CASBQR010000112.1 GCA_949127865.1 Synechococcales cyanobacterium PMM_0082 | reverse complement strand
TCAAAGAACATTTTTGGTAGTCACGAACATCACAGAGGATTAAAGTCATTATAGCTGTCAAATGCCTATGGTAGAACAGATTTGCTAGAAATCCTTTCCTGATAAGAGAATTCAACGTAATGTTGCTGCTGCTACTTACATCATTTCTGGGTTAGCATTAAACAAAGAAATCATTCAAAGACTACTAAGGAGTGAGCTTATGAAAGAATCTGTAACTTATCAAGAAATCCTTCGGGAAGGTTTAGAAGAGGGCAAAGCTAGAGGTCTAGAAGAAGGTAAAACTAAAGGATTAGAAGAAGGTTTGGCAATTGGTGAGGCAAAAGCTACTAATCAAATTAAACAAATTGCCAAAAATATGATCGATTCAGGATTAACTATAGATTTAATCGCTCAACTTACAGGGCTAACCCCAGAGCAAATTCAGAAGTTACAATAACTTAGTTTTAAGTACTAATAAAAGTTTTGAGTGTAAATTCATGCGAATTTTAGGTCTAGATCCAGGTATAGCCATTCTGGGATTTGGGCTAATCGATGTGGGAAAAGATAGTCCTCCCACATTGCTAGAGTATGGAGTAATTCAAACACCTAAAAATACACCGATGGGCGATCGCCTCAAAACCATTCATGAAGATATGCATACTCTCTGTACGCAATGGCAGCCTGAAATTGTGGGCATGGAGAAGTTATTTTTTTATCGCATGGGTAACTTAATCAGTGTGGCGCAGGCAAGGGGAGTAATTTTAATGACTTTGGCAGAAAATAATATTATTCCTATGGAATTTTCGCCGCCCCAGATCAAACAATCACTTACGGGCTATGGTGGAGCAGACAAAGCTGAAGTCCAAGTTGCGGTGATGCGGGAATTAAATCTAACTAAGCCAATTAAGCCCGATGATGCCAGTGATGCTTTGGCGATCGCTTTAACTTGCTGGTTGTTTTCGGTGTAGTGACTGTGATAAGCTAATTAACCGTTTGCATACTAACTTCTAGAATCAAAATAGCCATGAAAGTTCTCAGTTCTCTAAAGTCAGCTAAAACCCGCCATAAAGACTGTAAAATTGTCCGCCGCCGTGGCAAGGTTTATGTTATTTGCAAGAGCAATCCTAAATTCAAAGCCCGCCAAGGATAATTAATTCTTAGCGTATTGCTTCAACGTCTTGATTATATGCCGCATAGACGCTTTGCACGTTATACCAATTTAGGAATATGCGGGCTATTTCCAATGCTAGTTGTGGATTTCCTTGATTGATTAGCCAACTTAGTAGGGGTTGGAGCGATCGCTCATTAATTAAACCACCCAAACTTAAAGCTCCCCATAGTAAACGGTGAATCCAAGTCATCTGAATCATCATTTTTACTTCCCACGTGGGATGCTTTTTATAAAAAATAACTCCCATTCTGCCTCGTTGTTGTTCTTGATCAATTAAGTGAGGAAGTTGCCCTAGGCTAAAAGCAGGATGCCAGTGATAGCCGATCGCCTTGGGGCATTTAATCAGTTTTAAGCCCAAATTTTTGAGCCTTACCCCCAGTTCTAAATCTTCCCAGCCATACTGCTTAAATTGCAGATCAAACATTCCTGCTTCAATCAGCCAATGGCGGGCGATCGCTACGTTTCCTGTGGCAAAAAAAGCATTAGATATATCTGTAAGCTTAAATTTAGTTTTAGTTGGCTCCTCAAAATTCGCTGTATTAATTACTAAGCCGTAGGTAAATGCTTTCTCTTGATTTTGCAAACTAGCGGCATGGGCAGATAAAAATTCTGGATTCACAACTAAATCACTATCAATAAATACAACTATTTCGCCTAAAGCTTGTTCAATTCCCAAATTTCGGGCGGCAGCAGCCCCTTGGTGATCCTGTTGCAAAAGTCTGACGTGGGGAAGTTGATTTTCCGTAATCCAAGCGATCGTATTGTCGGTGGAGCCATCATCTATGACTAAAATCTCGTAATCTAAATCGCAGTCCTGCTGCTCCATAGCCGTCAAACATTTCTGGAGGATGGGCAAACGATTATAAGTTGGAATAATAACTGACCACATATTTGTTCCTTTTATATTTCTGCCAATAGGTTTTACTATAGTCCAGCTTTACGCTCTTGATCCGATTCTGGCTCTACCCACTCAAAGCTAAAATGACTAATACAGTTAATCTGGGGAGCAACTGCCCGTATGGCTTGCATTTGCGTTTCTAGGCTAGGGTGTCCTCGCCAAGATTGCCCCCAAGTACCTGCTAAAACTGGACATACTACTGCTTTAGGTGAAGCATTAATCACTTTTATAACCTCATTGGCAACGCACTTACCATCATCACAAAGGGCATAGGTCATGGGGTGGCGTTCCATACTTAAAGGAAACCGATTCCAAAATGGGGCATTACCATTCAGGGAAAATACGGCACCGATCGCTGGCTTTGAGCCTGAGTTTTTATTGGAATTTATAGTGGAATTTACTGTTAAATTTATAGAGGCGATCGCTACATTCGCAAAATCTAATACCCCTTGATAAGCATGGTTAACAGCTAATTGCCATAGAATTTTTTCTGATAATTTAGCCGCAAAAGTAGGATTTTTAGACCGAACTTGAGTCATGCCAGTGATTTTTTGTTGTGTTTCTTGGAGCATGGCGATCGCTTTTGGTGGAATTTCTCCTTGTGCCAAATAGATTGCCATTAACTGTTTAGTCCCCGCATCGGGCATAGAAGCCAGTAACGCATTACGGGCAGCTTCACCATAAATCCACAGATCTTTAACATTATTAGCTAAACCTTTAGTAAGGGGATACCGCAAATAATCAAACAGTATGCCATCGGGTTGACGTTTTAGCAGAGAGGCGATCGCTCCAGCAAAATCCGACCTTGCCTGAGAATTATAGGGATCAATGAATACCCGATCAGCTTCATTAGGCTCAAGATTAGAAGCTTTTCCATTAGTAACTGCATTGGCATTTGGATTAAGTTGACTTTTACTAATGCTAGTTTCACCCCAACCATTCACAGCCAACACCGAGGCACGATTAGGAATTTGACTGTAGCTGTAGCCAAAATCCATAGCAAAAGACCTACCATAAACCTTAAGTCCACGGTCTCGACCTTGACGAATTACCTCTGCCCAAAGATCGAAATCAGCCGCAACTTTTCCTGCTTTTACGGCTTCTGCGGTTAGCGATCGCCAAGGAGTCGGGTTATCAGACACAGGTAATAAAATTTGCCCATCATAAAAT
This sequence comes from Synechococcales cyanobacterium PMM_0082, assembly GCA_949127865.1. Lineage (GTDB taxonomy): Bacteria > Cyanobacteriota > Cyanobacteriia > Pseudanabaenales > Pseudanabaenaceae > PCC-7502. The sequence goes on along the minus strand of CASBQR010000112.1, from coordinate 10,306 downwards.
ACATCGACAAAAACGGTATTATAACCACGGTTCACGATTCGATCTAATACATCTGCCAGAACTTCGGGCTTAGTATCCTTGGCGTAGAGACTGAGCCATAGAGCTTGGGTTTTAATGGGGTCTTGACTACGGCATTCGGTAATTTGATCTTTATGTTTGGCGATTAGAGCTGGATATGCTGAATTATTGGTTTTACGCAGATTATCTTTGAGGGTGCGATCGCTAGGTTCAACAGCACAGGTAGGCTTACCCCAAAGGGCTATAGTTTGAGCTTCAAGGGAATTTATTGATGCTAACCAACCAAAAAGACAAAACGGAACTAAGTTTGTGAATATTTGGGGAAAGTTTCGGCTTGGAGATTGCAATTTTGGAGTGATGAACATGAAGATTTAAGCCGATTCCAAAGGAGCCATCGTTAGTTGTTCCTGCTTAAGTTGAGCATGATAAAGTTCTGCTTGCTCCTGCGGACCCACCCAGACGATCGCTAAACCTTCAAAATGCACCTGATTAGTTAGCTCCCATGCCCTTTCTTCACTCATGGCAGGGATATACTTGATTAAACATTTAGACACATGCTCAAAGGTATTGAAGTCATCATTTAAGACAATGATCTTAAAGTTAGGGTAAAGCTTCCGCACTAATTGAGTGGAGCGTTCTTTGGTTGAGGTAGGGGATTGAGTGGCTACAATCATCATCGCTTTAGGTAAATTCAAAAATTTATTCAATACTTTAGGCAATCTTTAGGTGATAAAAATGCGTAACTTAGCCAAAATTTGCAAGCTTAAACCTAAAAATATCTTACTGTAAATTTAAGGGGACTTTCTGGAGGTTAGGATTAAATTAATCAGCAAACAGGCTAGACCTAGATTGATAGCAATATCAGCAAAATTAAATATGGGAAAGTTAATTAGGCGTACGTCTATAAAGTCAATAACTGCACCTTTTGTAAAGCGATCGATGCCATTCCCTAAAGCTCCACCTAAAATGCAACCAAAGCCATACTTTTCCCAATTAGTTAGTTTATTACTACTCAAGCCCACAAAAATAAGCCCAAGGCTGACTATTAAAGAAATCCATTTGAGCCAACCACTGCCGCCGCTAAATAGACTAAAAGCTGCTCCAGTGTTTGTGATGTAACGCAAATGAAAAACTCCCTGCCAAATTGCTAGATTGTGGAGACTAGAATTTTGAGCGATCGCCAATTTACTAACCTGATCTAAAATTAGCCAAAATAAGGCAGTTAGCCAAAGCGAAAAGTTTTTAAGCATTAGAGGGAGATATTAGCTGGCGTTAATTAACCCTAGCCAAGTTAGTACACCTTTACCTGTAGAAAACTCAATAACAAGGGCAGTCAGAAAACCAATCATGGCAGCTCGACCATTGAGGCGTTCAGTATAACTATTAAATCCAAAGGTAGGATCTGTACCTTGAGGGGTTTGAGTAGGTTCGGTCATAAGTATTATTCCTTGGTTCCAGAGGTTATATGTAAACCCTAGCATTTACTTAACGTAACAATGTAAATATATTTGCGTAAAACTCTAAGATTTGTAAATTTCTGTAACTAAACCATTTTTTCTTAATTCTTCAAGCAAATTTCTTGTAAGTTAACTAATATAAGGGTATAAAGGCTAATTAAAGATATTTAAGGCTTAATTTAAGTTCTTATATCTGAGCTAAACTTAATATCACCATAATAAGCAGTTGTAATGTTCGATCTGCAACTTGTATAGGTTAATTTACAGAATTAATTTTATTTAGTTTAGTTTTTTAGCTTGTTTTTATAAATATACATCCCCAAAGGAATTTACGAGGTTTTAAGGAACTTGGAAAGTCATAAAGAGAAAATTTTAGTCGTAGATGATGAGGCAAGTATTCGTCGTATTTTAGAAACCAGACTTTCTATGATCGGGTATGAGGTGGTCACGGCTGGAGATGGTGAAGAGGCGATCGCTATGTTTCGTGATGAAATTCCAGATTTGGTAGTGCTGGACGTAATGATGCCAAAGCTCGATGGGTATGGAGTTTGCCAAGAATTACGCAAAGAGTCTGATGTGCCAATTATTATGTTAACTGCCCTCAGCGATGTGGCAGATCGAATTACAGGTTTAGAACTAGGGGCTGATGACTATGTAGTTAAGCCTTTTTCGCCAAAAGAATTAGAAGCTCGAATTCGGTCTGTATTACGTCGAGTTGATCGAAATACTAGCTCTGGTATTCCTAGTTCTGGGGTCATGCATATTAGCAATATTAGAATTGATGCTAATAAACGGCAGGTTTACAAGGGTGATGAACGGATTCGTCTGACGGGGATGGAATTTAGTTTATTAGAGCTATTGGTTGGTAAATCTGGTGAAGCTTTTTCCCGTGCGGATATTCTCCAAGAAGTGTGGGGATATACCCCTGAACGCCATGTGGATACCCGTGTAGTGGATGTACATATTTCCCGACTCCGAGCAAAACTTGAAGAAGACCCCAGTAATCCAGAATTAATTTTGACGGCTAGGGGAACTGGCTATCTATTTCAACGGATTACAGAATCAGATGAAGGTTAAGGTTTAATTTTTATTATGGCTTTAGTCGCGATCGCCTCTGTAATAGCTGGAGTAAAAGCAGGAAAGGTTATTAGTTTTCCGACGGATACAGTTCCTGCCTTAGCGGTAATTCCTGAGCAGTCTGAGTTGATTTATACCCTGAAACAGCGATTGCCTGACAAGCCTTTAATTTTGATGGGAGCCACCCTAGAAGAGTTATGGGAGTTTGTGGATACTAAAAATTCTGCCTTTCCCCAATGGCAAAAATTAGCTCATACTAAGCTACCAGGAGCATTAACCCTAGTCTTACCGCAAAATCCTGACTATCCGCCGCTTAATACTGGGTTTACTAGCATTGGTATTAGAATTCCCGATCATGAGATTGCGATCGCCATCCTTAGACAAACTGCCCCCCTACTCACCACCAGTGCCAACTTGAGTGGAGAATCGGCTTTACTAGATATGAAAAAAATTTCTGCCCAGTTCCCCCAAGTCTTAGTTTTAGATGATCCCAATAAGATCATGACTGGACAACCTTCTACAGTTGCTGAATGGACAGAAAATGGGTGGGAAGTGAAGCGACAGGGGACAGTAAAAATCTAGATAAATCTAGAAATCAGAATCGTAGCCACCAGACGATGAAGAACTAGACTGATTATCTTGCTTTGAGCCTAGTAGATCTAATTGATCAACACGAATCACAGGCTTTGTGCGCTCTTCTCCCGTAGTTTTATCTTGCCAGCGATCGAAGACTAAAGACCCAGTAATCCCGACTAAACTACCTTTTTTTACATATTTACCAGCAATATCAGCAGTTTTATCCCACATTTCTAAATCAAACCAATCGGGCGGCTCGTCTTTATTACTAGTACGGCGGTTTACTGCCAAGGTGAAATTACATACCTGCTTACCAGAATCAAAATATTTGGTTTCAGGGTCTCTGCCAGCACGACCGACTAAGTTAACTCTGTTAATGCTCATGGTTTTTAATTTGCAATAGTTGTTAAAGATTTTAGCCTGATCTCGCCCTTACAATTAAGAAATTAGCTTATTAAAAATTGAACTAACCATCATAGAAATCTGACCAGATCATGTATGTTACGATTCAATCTATTCAGGATATTGGGGATTTGATCTACGGTAGATGGGGAAAAAGCGGGATATAAAGCAAGTTGAATCTATCGCCAAGGAATTTCATGGTTACTGCAATTACTAAAGACGTACAAAATACTCAAACAGGAAAAGAGATCGCAGATATTGTTAATATTTTGACCAAGAAATTAATTGGCGAAAAGTGCGGACAAGTAGGTTTTAGCTATGGGGATGAGTTATGTCTTGATTTTGGGAAAATGATTGATTCACTTCATCCTAAATTACGAAACCTGCAAAAAGGCAGTTGGCGATTTGGGGCAAGGGCTACACCTTGGCAATTAAAACAAGCAGATAAACTTTTAGTTGATTCAGAGCTACTTGAAAGCGATCAAGAAATTGCAGAGGCGAAGCAATTTGTTCGGGAAAGCCTAGAAAATCAGAAAATTCTTAAGATTGAGGTTAATCCCCTTGATCTAACACTGCAACTATTATTTGAAGAGAATTATGAGCTTCTGCTTCAACCCAATTTGGCTGATTCCGACTTGGCGTATTGGGAGCTTTTTATGCCTACCCAAGAAATTTTAGTAATTGGTTCTGGTTACTCTTGGTCTAAATCTTCCATCCATGATCGGTATTAATCTGGCAAATTTTCCAGCTTGAATAAATCCTCGCCCGTAAGCCTACAAATCCGCCAGTCGGGTAAAACCAGTGACTACACCCTAGGTAGCATCGACCTTCGTCTATTCGGCTATACTGCCGATGCGGGTGATGTGGCACTGCTGCAAATCTTTAGTGACTCTACTAAAACTAGCACCGATCCATCCTAATGCTACAACTCTTCAGTCAGTTACTTTTACTAATCCTAGTTCCAGTAATAATGCAGCAGCTACTTTTAACTTCACCCCAACTACCACCTTTACCTTTTTGGCGGATACACGCTATTGGCTATTAGTGGATGCCACTGCTGATAATTATGCATGGCTACGAAGTAATAACTCGAGTTCCTCCCCCACAGGAATTAGTGGCATTGCTAATAATGGCTTCCAGTTTAGTCCTAATAATGGCGCTTCCTATTCTTTCCTCGGCGGCAACACACCCATTTTCGGAATTAACGCCACGGAAGTCACAGCCGTTCCCTTTGAGTTTAGTCCTGTGGGTGATATAGCTATTCTGGGTGGGTTGTGGCTCGGTTCCAAGATTTTAAAGAAAAAGTCTAAGTAACCAAGACCTAAGCAAGAAGGCTGCCCTACTCTCTATTTAAGTTTGGAATTGCTGTAACCTAGACTTAAATATAACTAATAAAGTAAATATGGCGATTCAACCCAAACTAATTATTCATGGTGGAGCAGGCAGCACAGTCGAAAGTAAAGGTGGTTTGGAGCCAGTACGTCAGTCTTTGTATGCTGTAATCAATACTGTGTACCCAATGTTGTTAAATGGGGAAAGTGCGATCGCTGCCGTAGTTAAAGGCTGTGAGCTATTAGAAAATGATCCTCGGTTTAATGCAGGTACGGGTTCGGTTTTGCAGTCAGATGGGCAGATTCGTATGAGTGCTTCGATTATGGATGGCGATCGGCAAAGTTTTAGCGGTGTCATTAATACAGCACGGGTCAAAAATCCGATTTATTTAGCGCAGGCGTTACAAACCTCTGATGATCGGGTGCTGTCAGATCAAGGTTCGGTGGAATTAATTAGAGAACTAGGCATACCAGTATTTAATCCCTTAACTGATGAACGCCTATACGAATGGATAGAAGAACGTAAAACCAACTTTTCGCGCAAAATGGCAGATGTGGCAATGGGAACTATCGGAGTTGTTGCTTTAGATCAAAATGGACATCTATGTGCAGGAACATCTACAGGTGGACGAGGATTTGAGCGCATTGGTAGAGTTAGTGATTCGGCAATGCCCGCAGGAAATTATGCTACAGCAAATGCGGCTGTGAGTTGCACTGGGGTGGGTGAAGATATTATTGATGAATGTGTAGCGGCAAAAATTGTAGTCAGAGTCACCGATGGGATGAGCCTTCAGGCTGCGGTGGATAAATCCTTTGCGGAAGCATTTAGTAGAAACCGAGATTTTGGGGCAATTTGTCTTGATGCGAGTGGAGCGATCGCTTGGGGAAAAACCACATCTGTCTTATTTGCGGCATACCATGATGGCAGTGGAATTGGCGATACTTTAATTTGAATTTTGAGAAAATGCTTTACAAATAAATCAAGCTTTGTTACAATTGTTTACATAAGGTTAAAGCAAATTAAAAAAAGGATTTAAGAAAATGGCACAACGCACTACAGTAGTCGATGATCGTGGTTTACTAAACAACTTTGCCTATGAGCCTCCAGTTTATGTAGATGAAGAATCCAGAGTTGGTTTTACCGAATTTGCGGAAAAATGGAATGGTCGCTTTGCCATGATTGGATTTGTACTACTGTTAGTAATCGAGTACGGTGCCGATCAAGGTTTAGTTAGTCTTTTACGCTCATTCTAAGTAAGTCTTAGATGTAGAAAAGTTAGGGGGTAATCAGTACCTCCTTTTTTTGTGCAATTTTTTAGGTGATCTTAAAACTGGCGTAAAAACCTGAAATCACTGGTAAATAACCTTCTAATGTCATCAATTTGATGTAAAACCATGGCAATGCGATCGGCTCCAAATCCCATGGCAAAGCCAGATACAACTTCAGGATCGTAGCCCACAGACTTAAATACATTAGGATCAACCATACCGCAGCCGCCAATTTCTAGCCACCGCCCATTCCATTCCACATCTACTTCTGCCGATGGCTCTGTAAAGGGAAAATAACTAGGACGAAACCGCACCGCCCGATCGCCTAATAATTCCTCTAATAAAGTTTTGACTGTACCTTTCAAATCCCCAAAGGTTAAACCCTCTTCCACTGCCAATAGCTCCATTTGGTGAAAAATTGGGGAATGGGTAGCATCAACTTCATCTTTACGATAGACTCGACCACCAGGACAGACAATCCGAAACGGCGGCTCATTTGCTTCCATATAACGTACTTGTACCGAAGAGGTCTGCGTCCGCAGGAGTTTCCCATTGTTTAAGTAGAGGGTATCTTGCATATCACGGGCGGGGTGATCGGCGGGCGTGTTTAAAGCTGCAAAATTATAGTAATCGGTTTCAATCTCTGGTCCTTCGGCAGTGGTAAACCCCAATCCTACTAATATATCTAACACCCGATCAATAGTGCTTTGTAAAGGATGAATGCGACCTTGGGGCGATCGCATCACTGCGGGCATAGTCACATCTATAGTTTCAGATTCTAACCTTGCTGTAATTTCTGCCTGTTGAATGATTAAACGTTTTGCTTCTAACTGATTTTGTAAAGACTGCTTAACTTCATTGGCGATCGCTCCAATTTGTGGACGTTCCTCAGCTGAAAGCTTACCCATGCCTCCTAAAAGTTGCGGTAATACCCCTTTTTTGCCTAGATATTCCACCTTAACCTGTTCCAGTTGTTCTGCCGTTTCCACTTTTGCCACGGCTGCGGCGGCATCGGTAGATAAAGATTGGAGTTTGGATTTTAAGTTATCTAAATCAGCAGTCATGTAATTTATGTATTTTAATGAGGTAAATCAAATCTAACAGATAGGATCAAAAAAATGTTACTGCTTCGCAGATTAAGCTAGACTGGAAATCATGTAAATATTGCGCCTTAAAATCTGGGAATATTGCAATGAAGCTTCCACGAAGACAGTTCTTGCAGAGTATAATCGCTGGGTTTGCGGGTAGTCAAATCTGCTTCCCAAATCAAATGGCATGGGCTGCCGAGAGCTATGCTCAAAATTTGGGACAAAAGACCCGTCGTAAACTAGCATTTCTAGTGGGCATAAATCAATATGATGCCAAAAACGAATGGCTGCCCCTCAATGGTTGTGTAACCGATATTGAACTGCAAAAAGAGCTTTTAATCCATCGGTTTGGGTTTAATCCTAAGGATATTCTGACCCTAAGCGATCGCCAAGCAACTAGGGCAAATATAATTGACGGCATTAGAGATCACCTAATTTCGCAAGCACTTCCAGATGATGTAGTGATAGTGCATTTTAGTGGGCATGGTTCCCAAATTCAGTCTCAACCGTCTTTAGTCGCTGCCGATGGTACTTTTGCAGGAGCGAACGGAACTGTTAATGATATTACAATCCAGAGTTTGCTGCTTTTATTGCAAGCGATCGCCACAGATAAAATCACCTGTATTCTTGATGCAGGATACAGCAATTTTGGTAATCCCATCGCTGGCAATTTTCGGATTCGAGCCAGACCCAGTCGTAAAGAGTGGAAACTTAGCCCAGAGGAAGTAGCTTTACAACAGGAGTTTGTTGATAAGTTTTCTGACAAAGCGCAGCCAACTAAACCCATAGTTTTACTGCAAGCAGCAATTAACGATCAACTTTGTATTGATGCCAACTGGAATGGTTTTAGTAGCGGCTTATTTACCTACGCTTTAACTCAGCAACTTTGGAAAATAGATTCTGGGAGTTCTTTATCCACAGTTTTAGGTAATGTGATTAATGCTTCAGATCATGCTGTGTTGCCTTCTAAGGAGTTAAATTCTCCCGAAAAAGAAGTCCAAATTAAACAACTGAAAACTTTATCTAGTTATGATTTGGATGATGTCTTTGGCAAAAAGAACGACGGCAAAGGGAATAATCAATCAGTTGATGCTTTTATCCAAACGGTTAGCAGCGATCGCCGTTCAGGGGATGCTTGGTTAGGTGGTATTCCCATTATGCCATTAAGCTACTACGGAGCTGGCTCTATTTTGGCAATTGTGGATGCATCCCTGCCCCCTAATTTAGTGCAGGTTAAATCCCGTGATGGGCTGATTGCTAAAGTGGAAACAATGACCGTGGGGGAGTCCTTAAAGCCCAATACTCTCCTACAGGAAAAAGTCAGAGTTTTGCCCCATAATCTCAAACTGAGTGTAGCTTTAGATGTAGGGTTAAGCAAAGTTGAACGGGTAGACGCGACTAGTGATATATCTGCTTTATCTAATATTATGGGAGTAAATGCCACGGAGCAATATGCAGACTGTTTATTTGGTTATCAAGGTTCTAGCTATGGCTTGTTTTCCGTAGGGCGATCGCCAATTTTAGGTACATTTGGAGCCGTAGGAGAATCGGTCAGTACGGCTATGCGTCGGTTACAGCCCCAGTTGGACAGTCTTCTCGCTGCTAAATTAATTCATCTTACTACTAACCAAAATTCTTCACTCTTAAATCTAAAAGTCAGTCTAGAGGCAATTTCTAGTATCCCCAGTCGGATCAAAATGATTGTAAATCAATCAACTAATCCTAAGGAAATTAATCTCCATGAATCTGGAGTTTTTGATAAATCCTTGACTGTCGGCGATCGCTTGTCCTGTATATTACAAAACTTAACCGATGATCTACTCCATGTGATTATTTTTACCTTTGATCCAAGGGGAAAAATGATGACCCCCAGTTTTGTTACCAGTCCTTACGCTAATGACAGCACTATTCCACCCCATGCTAGTTTAATCATTCCCCAGCCGATCGCTCCCTTTGAATGGAATGTTTCTGCACCGCAAGGTTTAGTAGATGTCCAAATTATTGTCAGCCGATCGCCACTAACTCAAACCTTAATCCTGTTAGATCGATCTTCCCGACAGTCACTGACAGGACTTGTAAATGTCAATGCTCCCCTAGAAGTGGCAAAGGCCCTACTGACTGACCTGCATAGTAAAAATATGGCGATCGAAGATGGCTATGCTCTTGATATGAATGATTGGGCAACTATGGAATTTTCCTATCGAGTGGCTTAAGTTAAATGCTAGTAGCCCTATGCCATACTAAATAAAAGTCTAATCGTTTATGAGTTTCTAAAGGTATCTTTATGACCCAAACCAAACTCCCCCCAGTCCGCCACGCAGATCAAGATCAACAACTTATTTATTCAGGCATCACTTGGAAGCAATTTGCACTGATCCAAGCAGGTTTTGCCGAATCCAAAAACGTTAGACTTTTTTATTACAAAGAGACTATTGAAATACTTATGCCAGGACGCGCCCATGAAACGGTTAGCAGATATATTGGGTTTTTAATTGGGCTCTTTTGCCTAGAGAGCAATATTGAATTTGAACTATTAGGTTCCACCACCCAGAAGCGTTTAGGGGAAGTTTCTGTTGAACCAGATGAATCCTATTGTTTCGGCACATCAAAACCCACGCCTGATCTAGTGATTGAAGTGATTTTTACCAGTGGAAGTCCCAGAAAGTTACAACATTACCAAGCTTTAACAATTCCTGAAGTCTGGTTTTGGCAGGATGGTGTATTTAGTCTTTATCATCTCAGTAACAGCAATTACGAGGCGATCGCATCTAGTAAAATTCCCGAACTTGCTAACCTTGATATGGAGCTACTTACCCGATGTGTGATTATGGCAGGATCCTCTCGCCTTAAGGCTGCTAATACATTTCGGAATCACCTTAAAAAGTAGAAGAAATTAGGGCGATCGCTATCAACGTCAATTATTTCAAAACAGCGATCGCATCCAATCACCGACATTTCCTAGCCTAGACCTCACCGCCCAACAAATTTTTACTACTGGTAAATCTTTCTCTCTCTAACCTGAATAAATTGTATTGGTTAAAGATTTGCTACAGATTTCTATAATTACTCTAAAAGTTCTAATTAGTTC
>CASBQR010000111.1 GCA_949127865.1 Synechococcales cyanobacterium PMM_0082 | reverse complement strand
GCATAAATACTTATGAAACATCTCGACCTATTTTCTGGCATTGGTGGCTTTACTCTGGCTGCGCGATCGCTCGGCATAGAAACTGTCCAATTTGTCGACAGCTTCTCAGGGTGGGGACTTTCCCAAAAAATTAAAAGCCTACCTGCCCACTGGTCAAGTATTGAATCCCCAATTTGTGGAGTGGCTCATGGGTTATCCCACCGATTGGACAAACTTGCAGTGTTAGGTAATTCGGTTGTGCCTTCGGTGGCGGCGGCGGTACGCATCCCGAAGGGAATCGCTTTAAAGAGAGTTTTATTTTTAGAATCTTGGAGAACAAAAAATGATTGAGTTAATAGATACGAAAGATTTGTGCGATCGCATCCAACGCAGTTCGGCGTGGTTTCGCAAGTGGAAATCTCTGGGTAAATTTCAAGAAGGCATCCACTACTCTAAAACCAGTAGAACAGCATCAATTCTTTGGAGACTCGATCTAGTGATGGATCGGATTGCCAACTGGAATGATGACGATCGCCCCCATTTCGCCATCTCAATCTCAAACCGCGATCGCTCAATGCTTCTATGCTAACAATGCTTTTTTTAGTCATATTTGAGTACGAAATACCGTACCCACATCGTACCCGAAAACCCTATTAAACGTATCAAAATGCGGCATCCTATTCGCAATAGCAAAGTCGTAACGACATAGCTAAACTCATAAAATGCTTATATGTCAGGGTTTTGAAGAATGAACACAAGTGGACTCGAACCACCGACCCCCACGATGTCAACGTGATGCTCTAACCAACTGAGCTATGCGTTCTTAGGTTAATGAATATATCATAACTTAGGTGAGTTATGCTTAATTAAGAATCGTTAACTGGTTAAAAATTTTTTGGAATGGGACAAAATCTAACATTTCCTATCAGTGCAGTGGTAGGGCAAGAAGCAATTAAAACCGCACTACTATTAGCCTCTGTCGATCCAATGTTGGGTGGCGTGGCGATCGCAGGACGCAGAGGAACGGCTAAATCAGTCTTAGCAAGGGGTGTACACGCATTATTGCCGCCCATTGAGGTTGTGGCAAACTCGATTAGTAATTGCGACCCAACCAAACCTGAAACTTGGGATACAGCCCTAAATTTAACAATGGATACCGATGGCGATCGCGAAAATGTGGAAACTAAGGTGATTCCGTCGCCGTTTGTGCAAATTCCTTTGGGTGTGACCGAAGATCGATTAATTGGATCTGTGGATGTGGCAAAGTCGGTGCAGCAGGGTAAAACCATATTTCAAGCGGGACTTTTGGCAGAGGCGAATCGGGGTGTATTGTATGTGGATGAAATTAATTTACTAGATCCGCAAATTTCCAACCTGCTACTAGCAACTTTGAGTAATGGCTACAATCAAATCGAGCGAGAAGGCATTAGCTTTCAGCATCCTTGTCAGCCTTTACTAATTGCTACTTATAATCCTGAGGAAGGAAATTTAGGTAAGCATTTACTTGATCGCATTGCCATTCATTTATCCTCAGACGAAATTTTAGGGATAGACGATCGGGTTGAAGCAGTGGACATGTCGATCGCCTATTCTAGTTCTCCAGAGAGTTTTTTAGCACAATACCAAGAGGATTTAGATAATCTTCGCACCCAAATTATCCTAGCTAGGGAATGGCTAAAGGATGTTCAGATTAGTTCTGCTCAAATTAATTATCTAGTACAAGAAGCGATCAGGGGTGGAGTGCAGGGACATCGGGCAGAACTATTTGCCCTGAGAGCCGCAAAAGCCTTGGCAGCATTGGAAAGTAGAACCAGTGTAAATGCTGATGATTTACGCAAAGCTGTGGAGTTAGTAATTGTTTCGCGATCGACCATAAATCCCGATCAGCAGCAGCAACCTCAACCACCCAATGCGCCACCCCCTCCGCCTCCTGAGAGTTCTAATGAGGAGCAAGAGAATCCTGATGAGCCTGAAGATGAAGAAGAACCAGAAGAGACTCAAGAACCACCCAGCTTGCCCGAAGAGTTCATTTTCGATCCAGAAGGCGTAATTCTCGATCCAGAGGTGATGCTTTTTGCCCAAACCATGACGAAGCAAGGAAATTCAGGTGCGAGAAGTATCATTTATTCCCAAGATCGGGGACGCTATATTAAACCAGTATTACCTCAAGGAAAGGGCGATCGCATTGCGGTAGATGCGACTTTAAGAGCCTGTGCGCCCTATCAAAAAGCTCGAAGGCTGAGAAATCCCGACCGCAAGGTGATAGTCGAAAATACTGATATTAGAGCGAAAAAACTAGCTCGCAAAGCAGGAGCATTAGTAATATTCCTTGTGGATGCTTCTGGGTCGATGGCACTTAATCGGATGCAATCGGCAAAGGGAGCAGTACTAAGGCTTCTAACCGAAGCATATCAAAACCGAGATCAAGTTTCTCTTATTCCCTTTAGAGGTGAAGCGGCGGATGTGCTTTTACCTCCCACTCGTTCCATCGAAGCGGCAAAAAGAAGATTAGATTTATTACCCTGTGGTGGGGGGTCGCCTTTAGCACACGGTTTAACCCAGTCGATCCGAGTTGGCATTAACGCTAAGTCTTCGGGCGATGTGGGGCAGGTGATGATTGTGGCGATTACGGACGGTAGAGGAAATATTTCTTTGGGGCGATCGCTTGGTGAACCCATTGATCCAGAGAACAAACCGAATATTAAAGAAGAACTCCTAGAAATAGCCAAAAAGATTCGAGTTTTAGGACTGGGACTTTTGGTAATAGATACCGAAAATAAATTCGTGTCTACAGGGTTTGCTAAAGAACTAGCTGCGGCTGCCTGTGGTAAGTATTATCACTTACCTAAAGCCACTGATCAGGCGATCGCCAATGTGACCCGTAATGCCATTAGTGATATGAGAAGCTAAGATTTACCCAGTACTTCTTTGCGAATATTCATGGCTTTTTTGATTGGGTAAATTGCTGCTCTGTCTGCTTTTTAGGATTTACACAATCTAATTTAGACTCTCTTCCCTAAGTAGGTAAATATAAATAAACCGACAATAAAAAAGGGTCGCATGGCGTAGCCCCATTTTGGTTTTTATGTAAAGATATTAACTTTTCTTTTGATTACCTACTTAGTAGTTTATGGATTTACCTCATTAATTTGTTTCACCTTAACATCACGCTGGGGAGTTGTGACTTTGGGCGGAAGGTTAAGGGTTTTACGAATCGGAATTTCTAAATCTTCAAAATTAGGTTTTCCTTCTTGATCAAAAACCACTTGGCGATCGCTACTAATTAAGACCGTTTGAGGGACAAATCCGCGATAGTAAAAAGCCTCTTGGGTTGGATCAGTGGTTGGTTGATCGAGCTTTAAGCTATCGACAATTACGGGAATAATGCTGACTGTTTTGCCATAAAAAGCTTGAATCTGATTAAGCAAAGGCGTATAGAGCTTACAGTCAGAGCTATCATCCACATAAAATACCAATAAAGCGGGGCGATTTAAGTCATTTAAGGACTGAGCTAAGGTCACTCTAGGGGGAATTAGGGAGCCATTGCCACCGTATAAAGCAAAAATGTTGCCATCGTAGCGATCGTCACGCAGACCAGCATATACAGGATTAGAGAACCCTAATACCCCAACTATTAAAATTAAAACTAAGCAAAGCCAAACACGTTTCATATTATGTGCCAAAGCCTTGGGAACGAATTAGATCAAAGAACTCTTTTTTCAGAGATGGATCTACTCTAAATGCTCCTCTAACCACAGAATTAACCATGCGGGTTTCTGGTTCTTTGACTCCACGCCAACTCATACACATATGTTGTGCCTTAATTACAAAAGCTAACCCTTTAGGCTTGATTAAATCTTCAATAATATCAGCAACCATAACTGCTGCTTCTTCTTGAATATGCGGACGACTGAGTACCCAGTCAATAAGGCGATTAAATTTAGAAATGCCAATGACGCGATCGCTGGGCAAAATTCCTACCCATGCTTGTCCAACAATCGGCACAAAATGATGGGAGCAAGCAGACCTAACGGTAATGGGTCCTAGGGTATAAATCTCATCTAATTCTTTGGCATTAGGGAAATCCGTAACCTTAGGCATGGGATGATAACGTCCCTTAAATACCTCATCCACATACATTTTGGCAACACGATGGGCGGTCTCGCGGGTATTGTGATCGTTTTTAGTATCAATTACCAAGGAGTCAAATACGCTTTGAAGCTTGCCTTCAATCTCTAGCTTTAACTCTTCACGGTCTGCCTCGGATAAATATTCGGCAATGGAATCATTAGCAAGATAAGGTACACCAGCCAGTTCTAGTCTTTCTCTGATAATGTGAGAAATTGGCTTTTTAGAAGCGATTGAAAGAATACTTTTGTCATGTTTTGATTCTTTATCAGTGTTTCTGACAGCAGGCGATCGAGTTGGAGATGTTGTCATGTTGCTTAAGTACTTTGAGTTTTTGAAAAAATAAACTCTAAATCTAAGAGGTTTGTGTAAAGTTTGCTATAAACATATACGTTAAGTAGCTACTAAATTCTAAAACAATTTGCAAGAATCTGACATAGAAATTGATCCATAATTAGTTTTAGAGCTTCTACAGGACTCCTGCATTAGGCATTAATACTAGCTCTTGGATTGTCGCATTAGCTGGTAATGACAACATAGTCATAATCATTACGGCTACGGTTTTGGCATCTAGCATAGCTTTGCGATCAAAATTTGTAGAAACTTCGGGGGCAAGAGTATCCCATAGGGGGGTATTTACCGAACCTGGACAAATTGCCATGACTTTAATGCCGTGACCTCGCTCTTCGGCGGCTAGGGCTTGAGTTAAACCTAAAAGCCCAAATTTACTAGCACTATAGGCTCCCCACGTCGGAAAAGCTTGTTTTGCAGCAATGGAAGCAATATTAATAATGGTGCCGCTATTTTGCGATCGCATGGTCGGTAAAACAGACCGAATACATTCAAATACGCTAGTCAGATTCAAATTTAGGACTTTCTGCCAATCCGCAAGGGATGTCTCTAAAATTTCCGCAGTGTAAGCCATACCTGCACTATTAATTAAAATATCAAGCCCTTCTAGATCATTAATAATTATCTGAACTTTGGCACTGACGCTATCGACTTCGGCTAAATCGATGCTATACGCTCTATGTATTCCTAATTCTGCTAGGTTTTCAGGTACTTGCCGTGAAGCGATCGCAACAATAGCTCCAGCTTTAGCTAACTCTAAAACCACTTCTTTGCCAATGCCTTTACTCCCGCCTGTAACTAGAACTTTTTTACCCTTAAGATTAGTAGTTAAATTTGCAGTCATGAATTAATTTAATATCTTTGAAGATTTTTTACAGTTATCTAAGCACTACCTAAATCATGCCTGAAATTACGACAATTGTGACAAGATTAACACCTGCAATTGATGGAGTCGGGGACTATGGCTTAAATTTAGCTTTAGAACTTCGCGATCGCCATAACTTAAATACAAAATTTATAGTAGGCGATCCAATGTGGGAGGGAGAAGCTATTACCTATGGCTTTCAAGTGCAAAAGATTCAAGAGCGTAATTCTCAAATTTTAGAGCAAATACTAGAGTCTTCAGAAATAATCTTGCTGCACTATGTAGGCTATGGCTATGCGCGCCGTGGCTGCCCGACTTGGTTAGTTGAAGGACTGGAAGCTTGGTCTAAAAAGTCTTCTAACCCATATTTGGTGACGATGTTTCACGAGCTTTATGCTACGGGAGCCATCTGGACAAGTGCATTTTGGACATCGCCATTACAGCAAAATTTATTTAAAAGAGTGGCAAGATTGAGCGATCGCTGCCTAACTAGCCGTGAAGATTACGCTAAAAAAATATCTCAAGCTAGCAATTTTACTCAGGTCGATCAGTTACCTGTTTTTTCCAATGTGGGTGAACTAAAGCATCCCCTACCTTTAGGGCAACGCCAACGAAGATTAGTGGTATTTGGTGGGGCTGGGTGGAGATGTCATGCCTATAGGCGATCGCTTGCCGCCCTAGAACAAATTTGTAGAGACCTAGAAATTACGGAAATCATTGATATTGGTAGTCCTATAGGTTTTGATATTCCCCTTGTTAATCAGATTAGGGTTACGGTAGCGGGAATTAGAACTACAGAGGAAGTAAGTAAATTTTTAGCAGAGGCGATCGCTGGATTTTTAGATTACCCCACAGAGTTTTTAGGCAAATCCACAATTTTTGCTGCCTACTGTGCTCACGGAGTC
>CASBQR010000110.1 GCA_949127865.1 Synechococcales cyanobacterium PMM_0082 | reverse complement strand
AGAAAATGGAACTACCTATTTAATTGGCACTGATGGCTCCTACCGCAGTATTTTAAGGTTTGATCGCCAACAACTAAGGTTACCTCGCGCTCCCCTTGACTTGGCAAACGAACAGCGCAACTCTGCTGAGATGAATATTAGGGAGTTAAGCCGATATATTGAGTTAGTTCGAGCTTCGGGTAATTATAAAGAGGCAAAAAAATTAGAGGTAAGCCTACAACAAAAATATGCTTTACCTTTTATCTGTGTAGTCTTTGCGCTGGTTGGTTCACCATTGGGAATGCGCCCCCAACGCACTAGTACGGCTAGGGGATTTGGTTTGAGTATTCTTATTATCTTTGCCTATTACTTACTACTATTTATTTGTGGTGCCCTCGGGCAGGTGGAAATATTAACTGCCTTTACCGCCGCATGGTTGCCAAATTTAATTGGGTTAGGGGCAGGGCTATTTTTACTCAGTCGGGTACAGTAAGACTGTTAAGATATAGGGATCGCATAAGATTAATCAGCGAAGTCGAACTCAGTTGTTTAGTTGAAGATATTAATCAATACCCTGAACCATAAACCTATGCAATTCTTTCGCCAAAATATCGCCCCAATTATTATTTTTGTTATTTTTATCTTTACCCTAGTTTTAGTAACATCAAGGGCGTTTTTACCTACTGATATGACTCTACCTGCTCCTATCGGGGTAATTCATTTAATCTTGCCCCTAGCCTGATGAGTACCAGAAATTGGCGACACGTAATTTCCCTTGAAGACTTTACGGCAGAGGACTATGAGTTAGTAGTGCAAACAACCTGCTCCTTTCGAGAAGTTCTATCTCGGCGTAATAAAAAGGTACCAACTCTACAAGGCAAAGTCGTTGCTAATCTATTTTTTGAACCCTCGACCCGTACCCGTAATAGCTTTGAACTTGCAGCAAAAAGACTTTCGGCTGACACCTTAAATTTTGCCCCTGGTAGCTCTTCTTTATCCAAAGGCGAAACAATTCTCGATACTGCCCGCACATTTTTGGCAATGGGTACAGATATTATGGTAGTTAGGCATCAGGCATCGGGAGTGCCACAGGCGATCGCTCAGGATATGGATAATCTTGGCGGTACTGTAGGCGTATTAAATGCTGGGGACGGTAAACACGAACACCCTAGTCAGGCTTTACTGGATTTATTCACCCTAACTACTTACTTAAATCTCAACTATCCCTCTGCGTCTGAGCTTAAGGGTAAGAAAATTTTGATTGTGGGCGATATTTTACATTCCCGTGTTGCTCGTTCTAATCTATATTGTTTAGTAACCTTGGGGGCAGATGTGCATTTAGTTGCGCCTCCTACCCTTCTACCTAAAGAATTTAGTAGTTATGGTGTAACTATCCATCACACCTTATCAACTGCCCTAGAAGATGCTGATTTCATTATGACCTTACGCTTGCAAACTGAACGTATGGGGCAGTTTTTAGTGCCGAGCTTAAGAGAATATCATGCTCAATTTGGGATTAATCGCGATCGCCTTGTTAAATGCTCCCCCAATGTTCAAGTTCTGCATCCTGGTCCAGTCAATCGAGGCGTAGAGATTAGCTCCGATCTAATGGATGATCCTCGCCTAAGCTTAATTGACAAACAGGTAACAAACGGTGTTGCGACTCGAATGAGCTTGCTTTACCTGATGGGTGCTTCTAGCGGGGATAAAATTATTTAGAGCGGTTATTAAAATCCTGTTGATACTGCAAAAACTTGGTATGCCATTTCCGAAAGCGGCGATCGCCATCTCTAACTAGCATCCGCCGATAATATTCAACAATCTAACGGAACATACTACTCACAGAGGTATCTTCATGTACCCGCCAAATTGTCTCACCAATGAGGTTAGCTACAGATAGAACCTTAAGCTGAGGGAAATGGGCAATAGAAGGAATAGTATTTGTGACGATCACTTCTTCAAATAATCCTCCTGATAATCTTTCGATCGCTGGCGGAGAGAAAACTGCATGGGTAGCGCAGGCATAGACTTGTCGCGCCCCAGATTGACGCAGAATCTTTGCCCCTTCATAAATTGTTCCTGCGGTATCAATCATATCGTCAACTAGTACAGCCGTTTTACCAGCTACATCACCCACCACATTCATAACTTCAGCGACATTATGAGTTTGGCGACGTTTATCAATAATAGCGATCGGAGCATCATTTAATTTTTTAGCAAATGCCCTTGCCCTTGCCACACCGCCAACATCAGGGGAAACTACCACAATATCGGGAAGATTTTTACTTAGTAAATAATCAAATAAAACTGGAGAACCATAGACATGATCGCAGGGAATATCAAAATATCCTTGAATCTGGGCTGAATGCAAATCCATGGCAATAATGCGGTTTGCTCCCGACTGGGCAATTAAGTTCGCAACCAGTTTTGCCGTAATTGATTCTCTACCTGCGGTTTTGCGATCGGCACGAGCATAACCATAGTAAGGCATTACCGCCGTAATTTGACGAGCAGAAGCACGCCGACAGGCATCGATCATAATCAATAATTCTGTCAAATTGTCATTGACGGGGCGACATGTGGGCTGGATTAAATAAACATCACAACCGCGAATAGACTCTTGGACTTGCACGTAAATTTCGCCATCCGCAAAACTTTTGCGGAGCATTGGGCCAAGTCCCATCCCTAAATAACGAGCCACCTCTTGGGCAAGAGGAACATTAGCAGAACCAGCAAATAATCTGAGACGATCATCTGCTGCGGTAATAGGTACAAATTTTGATTGGAACTTAGCCGAAGTTGATTGAATCACCTTTAATAAATCCAGATAATTATTAATTACTCTTTAGTATGTACATCTTAACTGCATATCGGTTAGGAGCGATTTGGTCGTCGCCGTTGTAAAAAATCTGGAATATCTAAGCTTGGTTTATTATTTTTAGGATCGATACCAACGCTAGAGGATCTTCTGTAGGGATTTTCGGGAGAATTAGCAAATCCTGTCGCAATAACTGTGATTCTAACTTCTCCTGCCATTCTTTCATCAATTACAGCCCCAAAGATAATATTGGCATTGGGATCAACTACTTCATAGATAATTTCAGCCGCCGCATTTACCTCGTGGAGTGTCAGATCAGAACCGCCAGTTATATTGAAAACAACACCATTTGCACCTTCAATTGAAGATTCTAGAAGAGGAGAGGATATAGCTGTCATTGCAGCTTCACGAGCACGAGACTTACCTGAACCAATGCCAATTCCTAGAAGTGCCGATCCTGCATCAGCCATAACCGCTCTAATATCTGCAAAGTCAACGTTAACCAAACCAGGGATAGTAATCATATCCGAGATGCCTTGCACACCTTGGCGCAGAATATCGTCTGCTACACGAAAAGCTTCTTGAATGGGAGTTTGTTCGGCAGTTACCGAGAGTAATTTATTGTTGGGAATAATAATTAGGGTATCAACTCGACTTTGCAGAGCTTCAATCCCTTCTTCTGCTTGATTTTGTCTTCTTCGACCTTCAAAGGTAAATGGTCTAGTAACTATACCTACAGTTAATGCCCCTGCCTCCTTGGCAATTTCGGCAATTACTGGAGCCGCACCAGTACCAGTACCTCCGCCCATCCCAGCGGTAATAAAGACTAGATCTGCACCTTCGAGGGCATGGGCAATCTCTGCGCGGGATTCTTCTGCTGCTTTTTGCCCAATAGCGGGGTTGCCACCTGCACCCAAGCCTTTAGTAATTTTTTGCCCAATCTGAAACCGCTTAGGTGAGCACGATTGAAGTAATGCCTGAGCATCGGTATTTAATGACCAGAATTCTACACCAGTAATTTCACTGGCAATCATCCGATTAACAGCATTGCCGCCGCCGCCGCCTACCCCTATAACTTTAATTTTAGCGGCACTACTGAGCATAATATTTTCAGTTTCGGGATCAGATAATAGGTGCTGCTTTGGGTTAGCGATAGTGTTGATTCGAGTCTGAGTGGCAGGGCGACGCACTTGTTCGGCATCTCCTGCCAAAGTTGCTTTCTCATCTCGGGAACTATGATTTCCTAACTCTAGAACATTATCTTTAATCATTGTGACTGTGGCAGTATGTTAGTGGGGTTAGTGCTGCTTTCAATATTAAACCTAACTAATATTAAATGTAATTAAGTTTTCTTGATGAGTTAAATATAAACTATCTCGGTAAGGTTTTCAAAACTGTATATAGAGAACAAAATTGCTACTTACCCAATAATCATTGTAACTATCATCTTGGTGTAAGACTAAATCGATCAGGGATGGGGGTTCCATCTCTTTAATCTAGTGCTAAGTAAACTTCTAGTTTCTATATAGTACAAGTGGATTTAAAAAGTTTGCCAGCTCAAAAATAAATTTCTAATGATTTGAAGATAGCCATAGAGAAGTTAATCAGACCCCAAAGGTTTATTTTTATACTTAAAGTACTCCGAAATTAAAAAAATTGAGATCAATTTCTAGATTTAATCTTTAGTTAGTCAGAGTGTAAAAATAACTTGAGCAATTAAGGAGGTAATTTCGGACTAATTTGATAGTTCCAATCACCATAAAAACGCCTTTTGTGGAGAGAAATAGAATTGAACTCAGCATCAGAGACTTTAATACCTGTATCGTAGATACCTTGATCCAATATAGCCCGAATTGTCAAACCTTTTTGAGTGGGTAAGTACATCGCTGTTAGATTTTGACAAATTAGATAAAGCGTTAAGGTTTGGATTGATTGCGGGTAGGTCATTTACTGTCTGCTAGTAATTCTCGCCTTGCAGCTTCTGTAATTACTCTGCGTAACCATGCGGATCGATTAGGTAGCGATCGCACAGCAGTATCAATATCTATAGGTAGCCTCACTGCTGTATTAGTAGTAGCTAGTTGATCCGTAGTGCTATCTTGCCTGATTACAGGTTTTAGGTATTCAGTTTTAGGATTGGGATTAGGCATAACGCATATACCTCAGTTGACAAAGATATAGTACTACCTAGCTTACTATTTGAGAAACATATTTAAGATACTGTATTTGCCTGTTAGTAATGCGCTAGAGCAACGGAGATTTTAATATTTTCCAATAGTTCGCTAAATTCACCATCAGTGGCTAAGGAAATATTTTGAGTATATAAAATGCGTTCATTTGACTTGCCCTCATTGACTACAATCTTGTCAAATCCCAGATAATCAAAAGCAACGGCTAAAAGTCCAATCCATAATTCTTGATCAAAGAACATATCATCGTGATCGCTGGAATAGGTATCCATAGCAAAAGCGAACCTTTGGGGCAAATTGAGGAAATGAGCATTTTTTGCGATTATCAATTTCGGGAATGTAGCCAAAAATTAAAGCTATGGATTTACAGCACTTTGATTTCAAACCCGCCACAAAAGAGGGCGGAAGAGTGAAGCCCTGTAGTGGTTTTTATTTTTCTATCTGTAGCACGTTTGATCGAAATTCGCTGTATGATTGCTGATCATAGGTACGGGGTGTATAAACTTTAATTTGATCTCGCCATTTGAAAGTACGGGTTTTACTAGAGCCGATCAAAATTACAGTACGCATATCCGCATGGTCAGGAGTTAAATCTGCCAAATTAATTACTTGAATTTTTTGTCCCGATCGCCCTAAATTTCGTCCTAAAATTACGGGAGTTGTAGGCGATCGCCACTGCAATAAAATCTCCTTAGCTTTAGTTAATTGCCAAGTGCGGGTCTGGGATACAGGATTATAAAAGGCGATCGCAAAATCAGCTTGGGCGGCAGCCGTAATTCTTTGCTCCACAATTTCCCAAGATTTGAGAATATCGGAAAGGGAAATTACACAAAAATCATGACCCAAAGGCGCACCCACCAAAGCCGCCGCCGCTTGCATAGCTGAAATCCCCGGAGCCACCTGAATCTCAATTTCTTGCCATTCGGGTTTAGCAATTTGCTCTAGTACCTCAAATACGGCGGTTGCCATGCCATAAATTCCTGCATCACCTGATGAAACTACTACTACCGATCGCCCTTGGGCTGCCAAATCCAAAGCTAGTTCTGCTCGATCTAGTTCTACCCGATTATCAGAGGCATGGACTTGGCGATTTTTGGTAAATTCTGAAACTAAGTTTAAGTAGGTTTTATACCCAACAAAATCCGTAGCTGCTTCTAAAATTTCTCTAACTTCAGGGGACATCCATTTAGTTGATCCTGGTCCTGTGCCAATAATCGCAACTTTCCCCTGCACAGGCACTCGTTCATAAATTAAATAATTTGATTTAGGCTGAGATATTTGCCCTAGTTCTTCATTTATTTCAATCGTATGCGTAGTATTTTCAGCTAGGGGAAGATTCCTAAGCCAAGGGGCATTACCAATTAGTTTAACCGTTGCTCCTCCTAGTAAATCTGCTAAAAATATCTTTGCCTGTTCGTCACTATTTACTAAACGCCAACCCCTCGGCGGTGCTAAAAGTGAAGAACTAAAGCGTAAATCTCCCGCCGTGGTAATTGCTGGATTAATACTTAAACCCTTGGCAATCTGTCTAGCTAAGTCATTAGCACCATTTAACCCACCCAGCAACGGCACAACAGCACTACCATCGGACGCGATCGCAATTAGAGGAGGTTCTGCCCTTTTATCCGAGAGGAATGGCGCTAATGTCCGAATTAAAATTCCCGCCGCACAAATCCCAATAATCGGATAGCCTTGACTCCATAATTCAGGTACTAACTCACTAAATTTCCTGTAGGTGACATCAGCAGAATGCATCCGAGTCTCTAAGCCATAAATTACAGATCCAGATAGTTGATTTTGAATTTGGTGAGCGATCGCTAGACTAGACTCACTTAAAATAATAATTGCGGCGGGTTTCAAGATAGGGGTTTGTCAAAAACAAAACTGGAGATGGGATTGCGGCTGCGGGGTTCTAATTCCTTGGCTCTAAGTTCTTCGGGCAAAGTATCTAATTCACCCATATAGCCCAATGCGATCGCTGCCATTGGCTTCATGTTTTCAGGTAAATTAAAAGTGGTAATTACCTTGGCGGCATCAAATCCTGCCATTTGGTGTAGGTATAATCCTAAACTAGTTGCCTGCACTGATAAAGTGGCTACGGCTTGCCCTAAATCATACTCTGCTGATTCATTAGGTTTATTATTATGGTTAAACGTGGTGCGGGCGATCGCCATCATTAATACAGGTGCAGACTTTGCCCAACTCACATTAAAAGGCACCAAACAATCTAGGATTTGACTATAGGTTTCAGGATTTGCCTTAGTCCCGACGATAAAAACCCAGGGCTGATCGTTAAAACAGGAAGCAGACCAGCGCGCAGCTTCAAATAGGCTAGACAAATGTTCCGTTGCTACAGGTGTAGACGCAAAAGTTCTAGGACTCCATCTTTTAGCGATCGCTGGACTAATTGTATAGTCGGTAATGGCAGGTTTTTCCATAAATCTAGAATAATTTGAGATATGTTAGGAATAATAAGCTAAAAAATCCCTAAACTGGAGTGCTAAATTCATGGCAACAATCCTCAGAGAATGGAGTTATCGCTATCAATGGCTGTATGATAGCATCTCCAAAGTTGCGGCAATTACGGTCGGGGGCGACTATAAATTTCGACGATTATTTCTACGGGATTTAACTATTACTGCTGATACTAAGGTTTTAGATCTCTGTTGTGGCAGTGGACAAGCAACGGAAATTTTAGTGCAGTTTTCCCAAGATGTGACTGGTTTAGATGCCTCACCGCTATCCTTGGCTAGAGCTAAAAAGAATGTACCTCAAGCCCAATATATTCAAGCTTTTGCCGAAGAAATACCCTTTAGCGATCGCTCCTTTGATTTGGTTTTAACTAATACTGCTATGCACGAAATGCAACCCGATCAGCTTCAGCAAATCTTGAAGGAAGTTTATAGAGTTTTAAAAATAGGTGGAACCTTGGCGATCGTCGATTTTCACAAGTCTAATCATTGGCTCTTTCAGGCTGGAATCAGTATATTTTTTCACCTATTTGAAACCGAAACCGCTTGGCAATTTATCGATACCGATCTCAAGCAAGTATTAACTGCCATAGGGTTTACCAATTATCGCGATCGGCTCTATGCAGGTAATAGCTTACAAGTAATTCAAGTCCAAAAATCTCAAATTAGTACTTAATCTGCCACCTTCTCCAAGGGCTTGGGTTTTCTATTAGGAAGTGGTGGAAGAGTCGGAACAGCTAGTTTAGGAGCATCATGCATACCCATAATCATCGCTAGAGTCGGTTTAAGTTGCTTGCGAGGGATCACAGCATCCACCTGTCCGTGGGCTAATAGATATTCTGAGGTTTGAAAGTCATCGGGAATTTTTTGTTTTAGGGTCTGCTCAATCACTCTTCTACCTGTAAAACCTATGAGTGCCTTGGGTTCAGCCAAAATAATATCCCCAAGCATGGCAAAACTAGCGGTAACTCCACCCGTAGTGGGATAGGTCAGGATCGGAATATATAGTAATTTTGCCTGACGATGGCGATCGAGGGCGGCTGAGGTTTTTGCCATTTGCATTAAGCTTAAAATCCCCTCTTGCATTCTCGCTCCTCCAGAGGCACAGACAAGGATTACAGGTACTTGCTTTTCGGTAGCGGATTCAATTAGGCGGGTAATTTTTTCGCCCACTACCGAACCCATACTGCCTGCCATAAATCTAAAGTCCATGACTCCTAAACCTATAGTTATACCTTCGAGCTTGCCAAAACCAGTAACAATACCATCACTTAGCCCTGTATTTTTTTCGGTTTCAATTAATCGATCCTTATATGCCTTGCGATCGCGAAATTCTAAAGGATCACAGGAACGTAAATGGTCGTTAATTTCTGTCCAAGTATTTGGATCAATTAAATGGGAAATGCGTTGGGCAGCGGTAACTTGCACATGATGCTGACATTCAGGGCAAACCATGTAATTAGTCTGCAAATCTTTGATATAGGTCAAAGCATCACAGGAATCACACTTGTACCATAAGCCGTCGGGTATATCACGCTCTTGATATTTGAGTTCAGGGGAGGTCGATTTACGGCGATCGGCAAACCAGTCAAAAAGTGACATAATCTACTCTAAAAAATTATTAAACCACTTCAAATCATAACGTAAGGAATTACCTGCCTTAAATTCTGATTATGTCTTTACTGGTTTTTTGCAGGATGGGTATAGTATTTCGACAAAGAAAATAGCTGCCAAAACCAAGGCGATCGCACTGCTAAAACCCCTATAGTCAAGGATATTAGTAAAAATACCCGTACTATAGAATCCCATTCCCATGCCAACTTACCAAAATAATGGGAACCAATTAAAACTGCATGAATACAAATCAAGATTAATGCTGGCACAGTTAAAAGATGGATTCGTCGCCAGTATTTACCCAAATTTTGCACAGCGCCATCAAAACTAGTGATAGCCGCAGGGATAAGTAGGCACATAGCCCCAATTCCTGCCCAAATTCCCACTTGATGGGTCGGAAGCATAAATATTAAAGCGCGAGGATTCCAACCCCAGCTATGCTCAATCATGTGCAAAGTGTGAATTAGCCCTAAGCCAAATGCTCCCACGCCCAACCCACGGCGATAGCGATAGGGAAACCCCCATATTGCCTTGATCGGTCGAGCGATCAGTGCCAAGCTTAAAAATAGCAAAGCTCCATGTCCACTATAGTCAACCATCATATCGCCAGTGCGGAGCAGGGTAATCACACCGATCGCTATGGTCAGCCATCCCCCCAACCGTGAAAGTTGTCCACGCCGATCGCTACTGAGTCGAGAACTAAATACCCCTACACCCACCATCACTGGTAAAGTTCCCAAGCCAAAGGCTAACATTGTGGCTGCACCCGCCCCAAAACTTGCAGTCTCTGCCGCCTTGATCTGCGCTGCATAGAGAAACCCGCAGGGCATTAATCCCCAAGCAATTCCTAACCACAGTGGATTTTGAGGCAATTTGTCCATGAGATCATGAATGCGCCATTTCGGGAAAGGCTTGAGTAGTCTCCCTAGATTTAATCTCAAATTTAACTGAATATCTAACTGTTTTAGCCCAAACAAAATTAACAATATGCCTGTGGCGATCGCTATGCCCCGCCTAACCGAGCTATCAATCCCTGCCAATTGTCCACCCGCAACCAAAACTTCAGCGATCGCTCCAATAAATCCGCCAATCACGCTATAGCTTAATAATCTGCCGAAATTGAGCCATAGATGAAAAGTCAGGGCGGAAACCTGAACCTGTTGATTTAAGGAAAATGCCAGAGCGATCGGGCTACACATTCCCGCACAATGCCCAAAGCTGCCTAAAAATCCTAGTACAGCAATTAAGACCAGATCAGAAATAAAAGAAAAGACTTGGGCATTCATTAATCTCTAATTTCTCTCTATTCTTGATCGGGTTTTAAGTCTATGAAATTTTGGTGGAAATGCGATCGCCCTGCTCCCTGATCGAATTAGTCCTAAATAAATTGCTAGTTACTATAATTATCAAGTATATAAGCCCCAGTAATCCACCTCCAAAGATTAACCATTGGGACATAAGTGAGTTAAAGGTATAGAGTGGATGGTTTTCCAGTGCTTTGTGTAATCCAGCATGAATAATTAAAAATATGGAAAAAGCAATTCTTGACCATTCTCGAATATGTAAGACCTCGTAAAAAGTTAACCAAAAAATTAAGAAAAATAAAGGCACATGGATTATGACAAAAGCAGTTCGAGCAATTTCTTCAGGAAGGGTGTTTAAGATATAAAGTAACCGCCATTCTGATTGAGTGACCGCATCTAGCTTCATGGGTAGCTAGTGTTGCCAAGCCCAGATTAAAGCATAAATTTTTCATAGCTTTAGTTAGGTAAACTTTTACAATGATTAGGGCGCAATATATTCCTAAGCATCTAAAAATAAAATGAAAGTATCTTTAGAGTTTTTGTATCATTTTCGTTGCGATCGCTGTGATCAATGGTGGAGTATTGCCGATATCAAACCCCAAATTGGCTCGGATATGACTTGCCCCCACTGCGGACATATAAATACAGTGGAGAGCATTCAAACGTTTCTCGAAGCAGCAAAGTCTAGTTGTTTGGATAAATTACCCGATCCTTGCTAGGCAGCTTTTGCCATTTGGCTTAAAATTTTCTGGACAATTTCAAATCCTGTAAGTGCTTGCCATGCAAAAATTCCAACCAGTAGGGTATTGATACTGATGTGAGTGTATCTTGCCCAATCTTTACCCTGTTGCATCAAAGGTGCCAAGGATGCTGATAAAGCCGCTAATCCAGCTACGCCTAGCCCAGCAAGCAAGTGTGCACCTACAAATAATTTACCGTTATTAATGTAAGTTACTGCCATGCCACCGATGCTACCCATAACTATACCCACAAGCAACAATGAACCAGTGAGATAATGCTTATCCTTAATCGCTTTCAGGCTTCCACCTGCTTCATCTTGAAGAGCTTTTTTCTCCTCTACTTTTGCTGTCCGAATTTTTCGTACCTGCAATCCTAAATAGCCAGCATAAAGGGCTAAGCCTAGAGTTAAAATCATGAGAGTCGGATGGGCAAACGTAACTACAGGCTTAAGAATGGTCGGAATTTCAATATTCATAGCTATATTTTGGAGTTTAGGATTATTTTAATCCATGAATTTAAGTTATGACTAGATTTTGGGCGATCGCATTTCAACCTAGACTTCTAGCTCAAAATTTATAGCAAAAAAGCCCATACGATCCGCTTAATCTAATACTATTAAAACAATTATAGAAATCATGAGGTCTTGAAGTATGTCGGTCAAAAAGCAGTTCAATAGTTTCGAGGAATTAATTGAAAGTTCAGAACTACCGCTTTTAGTTGATTTCTATGCCCCTTGGTGTGGTCCATGTCAAATTATGGCAAAGATTTTAGAGCAGGTCAGTGCCAAAGTTCAAGACCAAGCTCAAGTAGTAAAGATTAATACCGATACCTATCCCGCCCTTGCCAGCCAGTACAAAATTAGTGCCTTACCTACACTGGTAATTTTTAAGGGTGGGCAACCCGTCGATCGCATAGAAGGTGTAATTCCCACAGATAAACTTTACGATCGCCTAGCTACTTGGTTGTGACATGACCCCGACCTAAAGGCACGGAGCTTCTAAGAATCACTTCTTAGAGTTTCTGGTTTTTCCCTTACGGGATTTCGGCACTTGGCTAGATTGAGTTGCCCCAACCCCGCTAGTACGCCTGCACAGACAGTTTCCTTTCCCGACCATCCATCGGTACTGACGAGGTCTATATCTCGATTGCGAATTACTAAACCTGAAGCAACATCTCTATCAGTGGTAAACGCACATTCAGGACAGCTATGCACTCTTACTTTCAGGGGTTTTTTAACTGTTGCACTACATTCAGGGCATTCTTGACTTGTTCCCCTACTATTGACCTCTGCAAAGAATTTCCCCAACTTCCAGCAAACATATTTGACGATAGAACGAAATTGTCCGAACCCTCCATCAAGCATATGTTTACCAAGCATCCCTTTAGCCATAATGCGATAGTCTAAATCTTCCATGAATACCATGTCAGCAGACCCACAGAGAGCATGGGCTTGTTTAAAGTGGAAATCTTTACGGGTGTTGTCAATTGTGTGGTGCATTCGAGCTACCTTGATACGCTGTTTCTCGTAGTTCTTTGACCGTTTCTTTTTTCTAGATAGTCTACCTTGCAGCAATTTCAGCTTGCTTTGCATTTTTCTAAAAAACTTGGGCGGTTTTACGAGTTTGCCATCACTGGTAGCTAGAAACTTTTCTAAGCCAATATCCACGCCAATGGGGTGTCCGTGAGGCATTGGGTCTGGTACCTTGACATCGGATTGAATTGCGATGCTGGCATACCAGATATCAGCTTTCTTGACGATGCGAACTTGCTTGACCGCAAACCCTTCTGGGATCGGTCGATGTAAGTTAATGTGAATAGCGCCAATCTTAGGCAAAAGGATCGTATCCCCAGATATTGGAGATTCTTTAAACTGTGGAAAGAGTAGAGACTTAAACTGACCATACTTCTTAAAGCGAGGGAACCCAGTCCCTCTTGTTTGAAAAGTTTCCCATCCGCGATGTAACTGCTTAATTGCTTGCTGTAAGACTTGAGAAGGGACTTCACCTAGTCGGAGAAATACTTTCTTTACCTTGGGCAATGCGTTAAGCTGTCTATTTTCACTAGGAAAAGGCAAGTCAGCAGGTAGTATGTATTCACGTTCTAATGAACATCGGTCAATTGAACATTTTCGACTATTTAGCCAATCTTTGATTTCTGCTAACGCATAGTTGTAAGCTACTTTGCACGTTTCCATCCACTCAGACAGTTGTTCCTGCTGAGCGATATTTGGATATACGCGGTAGCGGTAATTCATGGTTAGCATACAGCTATTATATCGATGTTTACTGACAGATGTAATACCAGTAAATATAAAGCCGTCCTAAAGTACGGGGTTTTAAACCCAATTCCCCGATAAATTCTAATTTGCCACCTGATTAACTAAATGAGAGCAAAAAGAAGAGCGATGTAAATTTGTTAAACCCAACTTAAAAATTGCCTCTCGATGTTTTGCTGTGGCATAGCCTTTATTATTTTCTAAATCGTATTGGGGATATTCTTGTGCTAGTTCTGTGATTAGGCGATCGCGCCATACTTTGGCAATAATACTGGCGGCAGCTATGCATAGATAAATAGAGTCGCCCCTAACCACCGTGGTTTGCGAAATTGGGGGAATTTCTTGAAACTTTAGGCGTTGATTACCATCAATAAAACAATGGTCTGGCGGAGAACTTAGTTGAGCGATCGCCCTTTCCATTGCCAAAAGACTAGCGTTCAGAATATTTAGGTTTTCGATTTCGGCGATCAATGCTACCCCAATCCCGCAATCTGCCACAGATCGAATCACTTGCTCTAATTTTTCTCTTTTAGTTGCAGTTAGTTTTTTGCTATCTCTAACTCCCATATTTTGTAAATATTCAAACTGATCCTCTGATATAGTTACAGCCCCCGCCACAACTACGCCAAAAACTGCGCCTCTTCCCACCTCATCTACCCCTGTTTCTCTATTCATCAAATTTAAAGTAATCTACGGATGTAGGAGTATAATAACTAGCGTCTTGCCAATCTGCTTGTTTTTGGGAAAGGTTTAAGTTAAAAAGTAAATTCAATAGGTTAAAAATTAGGTTAACAGTGTGGCTAAAAGTACTACGCAAAAATGGATAATTAACGGTGTGTTAGCAATAGTCACCCTGAGTTTTTTAGGATTATCGATCGCTCCATTAATTACAGGAATATTGACTCCAAATCCTCAGCAAACTGCCAAAACTGAGCAAACTGATACCCAAGCTGCGGAAACTGAAAGACTAAAAATTCAAATAGAAGGGTTTCAGGCGGTTCTAAAGCGTGAACCCAAAAATGAGACTGCCCTTAAAGGTTTAATCGACCTGCGTTTAAAATTAAAGGATTTCAAAGGAGCCGTTGAGCCTTTACAAGTTTTAGCTGATGCTAATCCTCAAGAATATCAGTATCGTAAAATTTTAGCCCGTGTGCTCCTAGAACTAAAAGATCGACCAGGAGCGATCGCCGAATATCGCAAAATCTTAACCACTAATCCTGGTGAATTAGAATCTTTGCAAACCTTAGTTGGATTTGAATTAGAGGATCAAAAACCTGAATCGGCGATCGGGTTATTAACCAAAGCTATAGAAAATGCCGATACTGCCAATCAGGTTCAACCCAAGAGCGTAGATAAGCCAGCAATCCTATGGATTTTAGGTAATGTTTATACCGATCAAAAACGATTTCCTGAAGCGATCGCTACTTTTGATAAAATTACTGCCGAAGATCCTAAGGATTTCCGTCCACTTGTCGGGAGAGCGCAAATTAAACGCATCCAAGGTAAGGAAGCTGAAGCTAAAACTTTATTTACTGAAGCTGCTAAATTAGCCCCTGTGGAATTTAAGGATCGAGTTAACGAATTAGCTAATCTACCAACCACCGCAGCTACTCCTGTTCCTATAGCTACCCCAACTCCTTCGACTCCGCCCACGCCTTAGTTTTTAAATGGGAGAGGAATAATCTTAGGATTTTAATCCTTTCCTTTAATTTCTCTTAAAGCCTCGGTTACTTCTAAAGTTTTGAGGCTTCAGCGATCGCCTGCTTAACTTCTTCTAACTTTTCACGAACCTTACCACTCACAATTAAACTTTCGGCAAGTGTAAATCCAGCTTCCAAACTTGAAGATCCACCCATTCGCCAAAGATAGAATCCACTATTCCAAATCAGCGATCGCCTATATTCAGACTCCTCACCTTCTAAAACCTGCCGCATCTCTTTAATTAATTCTGCGGTGGAGGTAAAAGGAACTTCAAAATTACTAAAGCCAAAATCACGGGCATTAAGAATCAATCTTTCTTCACCTAAACCGATAATGGCACTACGATCGCGAGGTAAATCACAACTGCCTTCAGAGCCTTTAATCGTTGTATATTGCTCAAATCCCCTCAAGGCAAAAGCCTGACGCATATTAGTCTCTGTGGGAGGATGCACAAATCCACAGGCAAGATGAGCAACTCCTTGGTAAGGTGACCACATTAACTCTAACGTAGCAAGAGGTGGACGTTTACCAATTTGATCTCGATATGTTACGATCGCCTGTGCCAGTGGAAAATGATCAGCTAAATAAATAAACCCAAAACCAGTTTGATTCAATACAGCCTGAATTTGTTCTAAGGTTAAACTTTGCCAATGTATATCTAAACCTTGCCAAATTTCTATAAATGGAACGCCCTCTTTAGTTGGCATCCGATCGCCGCCATGCATGATCACATTAATTCCCGCCGCCGCTAAAACCAATGCTGTAAGTGGAGTCACAGGTGCAGTGCGCGATCGCCCATCGTAGGGAGAGCTTAAAATAATTACAGATTTACCATTAGTAACTGGGGCTAATTTACTGCCAAGGCGATCGTAGGCATCGAGCATTCCTGCCATTTCCTCAAAGGTTGGTCTTTTGATCCGATGAGCAATTAAAAAAGCCCCAATTTGAGCAGGAGTTGCCTCTTGTCTCAGGATCATGACTAAAGCTGCTTCAGCCTCGGCACGGGTCAGGTCTTTACTGGTGTGGGTACCGCTAGCTACTTTACGGAGTAGAAGTCTGAAAGCATTACTCATATTTAGGTTTAATGTGAATTAATCTAGGAATGACACTATGAAAGCATCTTGGTTGATACACTTATTTAAATTAGTAACTTAAGATACAAGATCACAGCATCTCTTGCTTGAAATCTGATTGATCTAGGTATTACAAAGAATTCAATAAAAGCTCAGATTGATTATAGTTACAAATATTCTGAGATGTAATTAACTCACAAACTAATTGCCGAAAGTATCTAATTGGCGGAATTTGGATGCGATCGCTAGTCGTCACTGAGACCACTTCACTTATCAAAATTGGGGATTCAGTATCTCGTACTGCTAAAGACAGATCTTTTTCTACCCCAGATAAAGATGATTGGGTGAGCAGAGCAATTAAATTACTGTGGCGAATTACCCCACGAAATGCATCTAAGCAATTTAATTCTAAGGCTGCTTCGAGTTTAAGTTGTTGCAGTCGAAATTGATCTTGAACCAAGCGTTGAGTGGCATATCCATCTTTAAACACAACATGAGAATAGGCTCCTAATTGTTGCCAAGGTATCACTTTATATTTAGTCAAAGGATGATCTGCTGCCATTAGCACCATGATCCTTTCGGTATAAAGGGAATCCACCACCATTTCAGGACTGACGGCAATAAAGCGATTATTGATCACTACAGCTAAATCAATTAGCCCATCTTTCAATACCTTTAATGCCCGATCGCTCCCTAAAGCCGTTAAACGTAATTGCACCTGTGGATAGGCAGCTCGAAATTTCTGTAAGACTGGGGACATTTGATAGGCACAAACCGATGGAATTGCGCCTACACAAAGCTCAGGCTGATGACCTGCAGCCAAGTTTGCTAATTCTTGAGTAGCAGTATCCCATTCATTACAAATCCTGCGAGCCCGTCCTAGAAATTTTTCTCCAGCAATGGTAAGTTTGGCTTGAGAATGCCGATGAAGAAGTGAAATCCCCAAATCAGTTTCAAGGGATTGGACTTGCCTACTGATCGTGGACTGGGTAATGTTACATTTTTGGGCTGCTTTTTGGAAACTCCCCGTCTCTGCCACAGCAATAAAGGCTTGTAGCTGTTCTAATCGCATTGTTACTACTAATATTACCTATGCCAATCTAGAAGATTTAACTAGCAAATTTAGTACAATAAGATACGTTTACAAGTATTAACACTCTCTAGTGATAATCCGTAGCTTAAAGTTAATTAGCTGCCAGTGAATTTAATCGACTGTTGGTAGCCACCGCAAATTGTCCAACCACACCAATTAAATCTACAAGTTGGGTTTGAGTCCTAGTCCAAGTTCACTAAAAACTGCAAAGATTAATAATGATTGCCAACTTTACGGTGGTGCGTAGCAGTTAGAGCATCAAGTTTCGCAACTCTACCTTCTTCGGCGATCGCATAGACAATCCAATGATCACTCGCTTCCATCCGACTAGATACTTCACATTCTAAAAATGCTAAAGAATCAACTAGGATCGGTGAGCCATTTTTGGCAACTTGAGTTTTAACTCCTGCAAAGCGATCGGCACCAGGGGTAAATCTTTTCAAGAAATGTTGCATGAGCTTAGAGTAATTTCCCTCTTCCAAAATATTCAAGACAAAGCGATCGCCCACATGCATAAAAGATTCAATTGCCCGATCCTTAGCCACGGCAATAGTTACTCCTAGGGGTTTAAAACTAGCTTGCATGACCCATGATGCTAACA
Source organism: Synechococcales cyanobacterium PMM_0082 (assembly GCA_949127865.1). GTDB lineage: Bacteria > Cyanobacteriota > Cyanobacteriia > Pseudanabaenales > Pseudanabaenaceae > PCC-7502. The sequence continues at coordinate 1,356 of CASBQR010000110.1, read as the reverse complement.
TGGCACTTTGCAGTCCCCCTTTCTTAGAAGTAATAATATATAAGCCACCCGCCAACCGCCCGATCGCCTTGTCTAAATCCGCATCTAAAGCCTTAATTTGTTTGATATTATCCTTACGAGTTAATAACTGTCCTAAATCTGTACCTGATTCTTCACAGAGCTGATAAGTTGACTCCGAGGGGACTTCGCGAATAGAGATAAAGGGAAAACCTGACGTTAACCCCAAATCTTTGAAACGATTATTTAAAAGATCAACAGACTGATCTTCGCCGCCGTGGGACTCAAAAATACCTACAAATTGCTTTTGCTTGGCACTTCCCAAAATTGCACTGATGGCAGTTTGAGCAGATTCCAGCGAATCAGGAGCAGGAGTAATGACAATACCTGCGGCATGATCGACAACTTCTCTCAGCTCTTGCAGGTCAACCGATCGCAAATCCATCATTTCCACAGCAATTCCAGTTTTGGTAATACCCTTAGCAATTGCTTGGGACAGGCGATCGCTATAGCCGTAATCAGATACATAAAATAGGGCGACATTAGTTTCACCCTTGGTTTGATTCTGACTCCAAGTGCGGTAATTTTCAGTTAATTCTTCTAAGTTATGCTGTAATAACGGTCCATGCCCCGTAGCAATCGTCTTAATGCTAGGCAAGTCATCCATCCGTTTCATTGCCGCCAATACAGAGCGAGCATTGGGAGCCATCAAACAATCATAATAAAATCGATAATCAGGAGCGATCGCCGTTAAATCTTCATCAAAAATGCGATCGTCACAAAAGTGCATTCCAAAGACATCGCAGGTAAATAGGGTCGAAGTTTTAAAATCAAAGGTGAGCATCGTATCGGGCCAATGCAAATTCGGCGCACTCACAAACTGTAAAATATGCCCATTCCCTAAATCTATTTGATCGCCATTTTTGACGATTTGGCGTTTAAAAGGCTGATGAATTAAATCTTCTAAAAATTGAATAGCAACTTTTGCCCCTACCACCGTAATATTTGGAGCGATCGCCAACACATCTCGCACTAGACCACTATGATCGGGTTCCGTGTGACTAATAACAAGATAATCTATGGTGGTAATGTCAATTTCTGCTTGTAGTGCATCTAAATATAAAGATCTAAATTTGGCATGGGAGGTGTCAACCAGAGCAGTTTTTTCACCCTTGATAATATAGGAGTTGTAGGTAGTGCCGTTTTTCAGCCCAAATTCAATATCAAACCGATCTCTATCCCAATCGAGCGATCGCAAGGTCGTAGTATCATCGGCAATTTTTGAGACTTGGATCGAAAGTTTGCGTTCTGTCTTGGTCGGAATAGCTACAGCAACCATATTTTTTCCCTTACGTTTTT
>CASBQR010000109.1 GCA_949127865.1 Synechococcales cyanobacterium PMM_0082 | reverse complement strand
TTTGACTTTTAAGTTGCCCATAAATTACCTAAGCTAAAAATTTTCAACGAAGTTATAGGCTTTTCAAGATTTTCTATTGCGCCTATTCTCAATAGCATGAGTGAAATTGATGCAAATTTCTCATAATGAGAATTGCTGGATCGCTTTTTGATACATTGACAGTCCAACTCAAGTCAGCTAGGCTTTGGGTATATAAGGATTCAGCCGCACAGAGATCAATCACATTCAAAAACTAATTCAAGAACATCAAGAGCAACTGCTAGCAGGATGGAATGACTTCTTTAACGATTGAACTACTCGAAATCCCTAAAATCCAAAACCTAAACATAACGGATGACACTTTATCTGTCGATTTATCCGATGGACGGACTATATCTGTTCCATTAGCATGGTATCCACGTTTACTAAACGCTTCAGAAACAGAGCGTAATGACTGGCAAACCATTGGCGAAGGTGAAGGAATTCACTGGGAAGAGCTTGACGAAGATATAAGTACCAAGAACTTGATTTTAGGACAACCATCAGGAGAAAGTCAAAAATCGTTTCAGAAATGGCTAAATAATCGCATCAAAACTGCATAAAAAGATACTAGAAATTTAGATATAACACCGATCGCCACTCACTAGAAATTGTAAATAGCAATCACATTCTCGTCATCTTTTTAACTTTGTTAGAAAACTTGCGAGCGTCGTTGGTTAATTATATGGCGATCAGGATTGCGGTTAGACAAGTAAATGATCAGTATGCTTTAGAAATTATGAAAGGCGATCGCACTATAAATGATTGACAACTAAATATTGAGCTAGAGAAGTTTGAATAACAGCTTGAGGCGTAACACCTAAACGCTTAGCCTCCTTATCGATTAATTCGATCATCCAGATTGGTAAACTGACACTTACATTCTTTTGCTCAGCAAACGGACGCATAGCTTTAGAAAGATCAAGCATATTAATGATATCTTCTTCACCATCATCAAATTTTTGATCAAATTTCTTGGCGTTCATATAGGTTAACCTCTTGTGTGCGTGAGCGACGAACGGATATAAGTCTAATATTTTGATTGCGGTAGGTGATAACCCCAGACTAATGCTTCTCATTTATTCTAGCAATAACTAAGAATCGTGGCTCATCTTGAATTCTGGTGGGAATCTCTAGAAAATCAGGATCTACCCACAATTTTTGAGCTTCAACAAAGTCAATGCCATGCTTAACAAGATTAGACTGACTTTTATTTCCATCATATTCAAAGATAGTCATGTACTAAAGATCTGGTTATCTGTGATTAAGGATATCACTTGTAAAAAGCGATCGCTTATTGGGGAATCTGAAGCGATCGCTCTGCAAAAATATCAAAAACATTAATCACTTTCCTAAAATAATCAGCGGCAGATTGCTTGATCACAACTACCAAGAATTATTATTGTCATTAATCTTTACTAATTTATGAGTAAATTCTTAACCTCAATATAAACCCAACTTTAACTTTATCTTCTAGGGTTAAATGATGTCGTGAGGAATATACTTTGGAAGTTATTTTAGAATTTACTAAAGCAATTGCAGCAATATTTCTTTTACTTTTACTTGGTGACTGCATATCGACATTCCTTTATCATGTTCCAGAACACGTATTCGGTAAATTTCACACCATTGTCCATCATGGCAAAAACCGTAATTTTCTTCACTACGCTGTGCTCACTAGAAACCCATTTGTTCTGCTCGATGGTCTTTTAGGAGCATTATCTTACTTTCTGTTTACACCATGGTTGTGGCAATTATCAGCCGTAGGAACAATTATCGGACTATTGCTAGGTGAATTTCATGTGGTTTGGCGACATGTTTCTATTTTAAAATGGCAAACCCCACAATCAATTAAATCAGTTTGTGACTTCCTGTTTATTACCACCCCAGAAAGACACTGGCTGCACCATCAAAATGCCTTTACTGCCTACGGAGACATTTTTTCGTTTTATGATTATCCTGCCCAAAAGTGGCTAACTTTCTTACGAGTAGTTAGACGTAGGTATAGACAGATACATAAATCCAAACAATTGACTGCTTAATAGTTTTTATCTTTGTTCCGCAAAAAGACCCTCGGCATAGTTCCACTACCCTGAAGCAGCTAGCCGTATGATAGTATTACCGTAATAATTTACAGTTTAGTTGTGGCGGGTGATTTCAACCCAAAGCACTCAGTTAATCTATATGCCAGCTAAGTTTGAGTTAGACCGTTACGATGCCAAGGCGACTGCCAATCACTATAAACGACTTCCGCTTAAAGTTTGGGGACGGGCTTTAAATATATTTGTCCCTTTACTAATCCTGTTCTTTTCCTTGTGGTGGGATCGTAAAACTCAACAAACTGAGCGTAAATCCAAACAACGGGCGATCCAAATTCGTCAACTTTTAACTAAACTGGGTCCTGCTTTCATTAAAATTGGACAAGCTCTCTCCACCCGTCCCGATGTAGTTCCTGCGTCCTATATGGATGAATTGTCGCAACTGCAAGATCAGCTTCCTGCTTTCCCGAACGAACAGGCTTTTAGATTTATTCAAGAAGAATTAGGTGCTACTCCCCTAGAAATCTATGCCGAAATTTCTGCTGATCCCATTGCCGCAGCATCCTTGGGGCAGGTTTATAAGGGCAAACTTCGCACAGGTGAGCAAGTAGCGATTAAGGTACAAAGACCAGGTATCAACGAAGCGATCGCCCTCGATATGTATATTCTGCGGGGGATAGCCGCTTGGGCAATGCAGAATTTTGCTTTTATTCGGACTAATTTAGTCGCAATTTTAGATGAGTTTGCCAGTCGTATTTTTGAGGAAATGGACTATACCTGCGAGGGTGCTAATGCTGATCGGTTTGCAGAATATTACGGACAAGTTGCGGAAATCTATGTACCTAAAATTTATTGGGAATATACAGCGCATCGTGTTCTGACGATGGAATGGATTGAAGGAACTAAGCTCACTGAACTGGAAAAAATTAAACAGATGGGCTTTGATAGTCGCCATATTATTGAAGTGGGTGTGCAATGTTCTCTGCGGCAATTGTTGGATCAGGGATTTTTCCATGCCGATCCCCATCCAGGTAATTTATTGGTAATGAACAATGGCAAACTGGCATATTTAGATTTTGGCATGATGAGTCAAGTTAGCCCTGAGCAAAGATATGGCTTGATCGAGGCAATTATTCACCTCGTAAATCGAGATTTTGAGGCTTTGTCTAAGGATTATGTGAAGCTAGGATTCTTAGATAGTAGTGTCGATCTGGATGTAATTACACCAGCATTAGCAAAGGTATTTAATGAAGCGTTAGGGGCAAGTGTGGCAGAGCTTGACTTTAAAGAGATGACTGACCAGCTTTCGCAGATCATGTATGATTATCCGTTTCAAGTGCCTGCTTATTACGCGTTGATTATCCGATCGCTTGTTACTCTTGAAGGAATTGCCTTAAATGTTGATCCTAATTTTAAGGTTTTGAGTGTGGCTTATCCCTACGTGGCAAATCGCTTGTTAACGGATACGAATCCAGACTTACGCAATTCTCTCAAGGATTTACTATTCCGAGATGGCGAATTTCGATGGGCAAGGTTGGAAAATCTTCTTAGAAATGCTCAATCTAATCAAGACTACAATTTGAAGGAAACTATTCATCAAGTTAGTGATTTTCTATTATCCGATCGCGGTGAATATATGCGCGATCGCCTTACCGATGAAATTGTTAAAGGTATAGAAAAGGAAGCCTTGAGTCGAATTCCTAATCCCTTTAGCCGTAAGTCTGGATCAAATCCAGCGAGTACTGTGAATATTAATGATTCTAGTCTTTCTAAACTCATGGGAGTATGGTCAACAATTTCTCAAGATCAAAATCTGCAACCTTTGGAATATGTACCGTTAGCAGGACAAATTATTGCCAAACCAGAGACTCAAAAAATGGGTAGAAATATTATTTGGCAATTAGCACAACGGGCGATCGCTCGCACGATCAGAGAAGTAGCCATAAATCAACAAAGCCCTGTCCTCATACCTGTAACCGCTGTAACCGAAACCATAGAAAAACCTCAACCCGTTGGTAGTTTTCCTTCTCGTCAGTTAAATGGCAAGACTTGGTAAATTTTCTTAATTGGAGAATTTAGAATTTCAAAGATCAGTTAGTTTGAGTTTAATTTCAATATTGCCATCTTGATCGGGAAAGGTATCTAGGAGCGATCGCTGCATAAAGTTAGTTAATTCTGATAATTCTAGGGTTTCAGGAATTATTTTAATCTCGGTGATTTGTCGATTTTGCCAACGCACTTCAATCTTAAGTTCATTAATGGCTTCTGCATAACTAGCGACTGCTGGAGATATTTTTAACTTTTCGATCTTTTCTTTATATGTTTTGAGGTTTTGAGAATTAGGTGAACCATTAATTTGGATTACTTCTAGTTTGAGTTTTTGAAGTTTAGGGATTTTAGATTCAGTTATGTTGGAATTTCTTCTATTCAAGCGATCGCTATTAGTTCCTATACCTGCGCTAAATGGAGCCATCGCCTTTGGTTTATCTGCTGTCTGTTCATCTATTTGGGCTGATTCCGAATTAATGCTTGGATTAGGCTGTGAAGGAATAACTGGTTGTTCAGAAATTTCTGGAGCTTTACTAATCGATGGGTTGGGAGAGATGATGGTATTTTGAAGAATTTGTCCAGAATCAGATAAGCCTGAAGTCGGTTCTGGTGATTGTTCAGAAGGATTAGGAACTAATTTTGGTGCTGGTGATATTGGCGATCGCTCAGGTAAATTAGAAGTAGCTGGATTCACTTTTACAGCTTTTTGTGTTGATTTATTAATCTTTACTGATGGTTCAATATTATTTTTAGGTAGGGAGACGTTATTGGAACTATCGGGCTTTATAGATTTTGGTTCTGTTCTTAAACTCTCTCTAATTTCTGGAGAAGTTTGATTAGGACTGGAGCTAATTACATATTGAGGAGATGGGGGCTGTAAAAGTCTGATGCCTGTGGTTATTCCTACGGCAGCGATCGCGGCGGCGGCAACCTTTAACCACGGAGCATTAATTCCTTGAATTTGCCAATTTAGAGATGAATTAAGCCTTGGTAAGATTTC
>CASBQR010000108.1 GCA_949127865.1 Synechococcales cyanobacterium PMM_0082 | reverse complement strand
CTACATTCAGTAAATTACTCTGACTTTCATGTCAGTGGCGATGTCACTATTCACCCCAACGTAGCGATCGCCCCTGGAGTCTTAATTCAAGCCGATCCTGATAGTCATATCATTATTGAATCTGGAACCTGTATTGGCATGGGGACAATTATTCATGCCTCTCAAGGAAATATAGAGATTAAATCTGGGGTGACTATTGGCACTGGGGTATTAATTATCGGCGCAGTTAAAATTGGAGCAAATGCCTGCGTTGGTTCCATGACTACTGTATTTAATCAATCTATTCCGCCCTCAGATCTAATAATTGCTGGTTCTTTAATGGTAGAGAGGAACCCCCTTCGAGATCCTGTCGAGGTAACCGATCAGCTACTAAATCAGTCTTCAAACCAAATATCAATTCAAGTACCAGAACAGATTAAAACCCAAACTGAGACTCAATTTATAGAAGTTCAATCACCACCATCTCAAGTCCAGACCACAAATCATCCCTTACCCGAATTTGAGCATAATCAATATCAAGATCCTCAAGGCTATAAACCCACCCTAGTAATTGAGTCGCCTCCTGATCGCTCTGAAACTTCTATAGTGATCAAAGAATCAATTAAAGGTACAGAATCTACACATCAAGTCTACGGACAGGAAAATCTCAACCGTCTATTAGCCAAGCTTTTACCCCATCGACAATCCTTAAATCGTCCACTTAACGATACTCAAAATTAATTACAAACTTAAAGTGCAGGGTTTAATTGTAGTTTTAGGAGCAACTGCTACAGGAAAGACTAGTCTAGCAATTAAACTAGCTCAAGCTCTCAATGCTCCGATTTTGAGCGCAGATTCCCGACAGATCTATCGAGATTTTAATATTGGCACCTCCAAGCCGAGCCTAGAAGAACGACAGGGTTTACCCCATTATTTAATTGATGTTGCTGAGCCGAATACAAGCCTGACCCTAGCAGAATACCAAGAACAAGCCCAACAATTAATTACAGAGTTTCATAATCAAGGAATTACGCCAATTTTAGTGGGAGGGACTGGGCTTTATATTAAGTCCATAGTTTCTGGTATGAAAATTCCCAAGGTTGCGCCTAACTATGAATTGCGATCGCAGCTTCTAGGACTAGGAAAAACTCAATGTTACAAAATCCTACAACAGGTTGATCCCCAATCTAAAATCCACCCTAACGATCAATTTCGGATCATCCGAGCCTTAGAGGTTTATTACGTGACAGGTAAAGCCTTAACCGAGCAGCAGGGACAAATACCCCCCTCCTATCCAATTTTACAGATTGGCATGATTTCACCTGAACTGGAAACCTATCGAAAAATTGTGAGCGATCGCATAACTCAAATGCTAAATCAAGGTTGGTTAGAGGAAATTAGATTTATTCAAACCAAATATGGATCTGATTTACCTCTACTCAAAACCTTGGGCTATGCCGAGATGTCAGACTACCTATCAGGTAAAACTAATCTCCCCACTGCCCAAGACCTAACTATTACCCACACTTTGCAATTTGCCAAACATCAAAGAACTTGGTTTCAAGCAGGTTCCAATCAAAATATAAATTGGGTCAATAGCGGTGAAGATATCAAAAACCTACTTGATTTGATCCATAATCGAGAAAATTGGCAAGTACATTCCCACTAGAATCGAACCTACCATCCCGCCTAAGACCACAATCATAATCGGTTCCATAATACTCGTCAGAGCTTTTACTGCCTCTTCTACCTCATTTTCGTAGAAGTCAGCTACTTTCATTAACATCTTATCTAATTCCCCAGTCTCTTCCCCAATGGTGATCATTTGAATTGCCATTACTGGGAAAATATTTTCTTTCTCGATCGCAGGAGAAATCTGCCCCCCCTCCCTAACTACCTGTCTAGCCGAAGTTAAAGCATTAGTTAAAACTTGATTACCTGCAGTTTCACCCGTAATTTCTAAAGCCCCTAAAATCGGTACGCCTGCCCTAGAAAGAGAACCAAAAGTCCGAGAGAATCTAGCTACGGCAGTTTTTCTGAGTAAATCACCAAATAAAGGTAGTTTGAGGTATACCCCATCTAAATACAACTTACCCGGTGGAGTACTGTAAATATAGCCATAGATGAACCCAAATATAAATATTGCGATCGGAATAATTATGACTTGAGGACTGCGTAAAAAATTACTAATATTCACTAATATTTGGGTGAAAACTGGCAACTCACCCCCTAATTGCTTAAATACACCTTCAAAGGTCGGTAGGATAAATACGCACATCCCTACAAAAATTGCAACGGCAAGAATAGATACGGTCACAGGATAGGTCATAGCTGACTTGATCTGGTTATTTAAGCGCGCAGAATCTTCTAAAAGTTTAGCTAAGCGTCCCAAGACATCATCAAGAACCCCACCAGCTTCCCCAGCTTCGACCATAGCGCAGTAAAGTTTATCAAAGGAATCAGGATGCTTACGCATGGCATCGGAAAGACTTGCACCCTGCTGCACATCATCGAGGATACCTCGTAGAGCTACTTTTAACTTAGGATTCTCGCACTGATCAGTTAGTACACCCAGACCTCGCACGATCGAAACCCCAGCATTCACAAGGGTTGCTAGTTGCCGAGAAAAAATAGCCTTGTCCTTAACTGTAACTTTCTTCATGGACATCGAAAGTTTCTCAAGACTAAAGCCTTCGGCTACTTCTTTAATTTCGACAATGGAGAAACCTTGGGCGCGCATTTTATCCCTTGCTTCTTTTACCGACTCCGCAATAATTGTTTGCTTGACGGGAATACCTTGAGAATTTCTGAGATCGCATTTAAATTTGGGCATATTTTTACCTATTTTAGTTACCTGTTTTCAAAATCTATGGTTAACCACTAATAGAACGAGATTTGATCAGAGATTGATCTTTGGGATCGTAGATGGCTTTCTTCCGAACCACCGACGATGGATTTGGTCCAACTAACCGATGTAATTCCTCTGGACGAGAAGTTTTAGAAATAGCAGATTCAAAGCTAATTTCCCCCTCTTTATACAAATCTGCTAAAACTGATTCTAGGGTTTGCATGGATTCTTTCCCCCCAGTTTGGATAAAACCATACATTTGGGCAGTTTTACCTTCACGAATCAGGTTGGAAATAGCTGGAGTTACAATCATAATTTCCTGTGCCATGACCCGACCAAATTGCCCAGGCTGAGGATTAACCCGAGGAATTAAGGTCTGACTCAAAACGGCAACTAGGGAATTGGAAAGCTGTACCCGAATTTGTGACTGCTGACTGGGCGGAAAAACGTCCACCATTCGATCTACGGTTTGAGCGGCGGAACTGGTGTGTAATGTCCCAAATACTAAATGTCCTGTTTCGGCGGCGGAAACTGCGAGTTGAATGGTTTCTAAATCCCGCATTTCTCCTACTAAGATTACATCAGGGTCTTCTCTAAGGGCAGCTCTAAGGGCATTAGCGAAGTTTTTTGTATCTTCTCCAACTTGCCTTTGGTGAATCACACTTTTGACGGATTCATAGACAAACTCAATGGGATCTTCAACGGTTAATATATGTTCTGCCCTAGTTTTGTTAATCGTTTGAATCATTGCCGCCAAAGTGGTGGTTTTGCCCGAACCCGTTGGTCCTGTAACTAGAACTAAGCCTCTAGGTTTTTCTGATAACTCTTTGACAATTGGGGGAAGTTTCAAATCATCCATGTCAGGAATTTTGGAGGATAAAGCTCTTAAACAAGCAGCAACGGTACCTCGATCTTTGTAGACATTAACCCGAAATCTTGCTAAGCCCTTAACCCCATAGGAGCAGTCTAATTCCCAGTTTTGCTCGAAGATTTTACGCTGGTTGTTGTTTAACATGGCAAAAATCAGTCTTTGCGTTTCTTCGGGCGTGAGGGGATCGCGATCGGTTGGGGTAAGGTGTCCACTAATGCGAATATAAGGAGGCAGCCCTGCGGTGATGTGAAGATCAGAAGCTTTACGTTCTACTACTTCTTCCATCAAGTCTTCAATAATGTAATCCATCACCATAGTTATTTTCTCCTTTTTAGTTTTTGAATTTTTATTTGAGGTTAGCCAAGCTTAAATATCTCTAACGGTAGTACAGTAGGGACATTCTGTCATTTCTGGTTTTAAGATGGCATGACAGGCAACGCATTCAAGGCTAGTTTTGCGTTTTGCCCTTTCTTCTGCCTCTCGCCCTTTATCGGTATAGGTAACCCGCAGGACTTCGTCTAAGGTAGTTCTGCCTTCACGCACTAAGTCAAAACTATATGCCATGAGGGTTTTCATGCCTTCAGCCACAGCAATTTCTTTAATGACATCAGTGGTTGCGCCTTTATTAATTGCACTTTGTAAACGCTCGGTCATTTTCATAATTTCATAGCAGCCTACCCGTCCTTTATAGCCATTTCCTCCACATTTAGGACAAATTCGACCTCTTCCACCTTTCGCCGCCGCAATTTCAGCGTGCCCGATGGTATTAGCTTTATAGAAGGTTAGTTCCATATCACTTTTAGGTAATCCAAACTGCTCAATATCTGCTTTGCTAGGATTATAGGGAATTCGACAGTTATCACAGACTTTACGCAATAGTCTTTGGGCTAAAACTCCAAGTAAGGCTGTACTGGTCATAAATGGCTCTACACCCATTTCGTCAAGGCGAGCGATCGCACTAGGAGCATCATTAGTGTGCAAAGTAGTTAATACTAAGTGTCCTGTTAAAGCCGCTTCAATCGCCGTCTTCGCAGTTTCTTTATCTCTAGTTTCACCTACAAGAATCACATCGGGATCTTGACGGAGGAAAGCGCGTAAAATCATTGGGAAGTCCATCCCTTTGTCCCGAATTACTTGACATTGAGTTAAACCCGGTAAGCTATATTCGATGGGATCTTCGGCAGTGCTGATATTAATACCTGGATCATTGGCTTCGGATAGAGTGGAATAAAGAGTTGTAGTTTTACCCGATCCCGTTGGTCCTGTAACTAAGATTAGCCCAAATGGTCTCCTTGCCATTTCCTGCATGATCTTTAGGCTTTCTGGATCGGTAATTAACTTATCTAATCCCAGTTGAGTATTAGAGTTATCTAGAATCCGCAGTACGATTTTTTCACCGTAGGGAGTGGGGAGGGTGCTGACCCGAAAATCTACCCTGCGTCCTTGGAAGTTGCGCTTGAGCTTACCATCTTGGGGTTTACGACGTTCAGCAATATTGAGATCGGAGATGATTTTGAATCTGGAAGTTACGGCATTAACAATTTTACGAGGTAGTTGTTTATCTTCATCGGTGATCATCTCCCTAAGCACACCATCTCTTCGGAACCTAACTCTTAGGTATTTTTCTTGAGGTTCTATATGAATATCTGATACCCCTTCTTTGAGTGCCCTAACTAATATTTGATCGACGAGCTTAATAATTGGGGCGGAATTTTCGCCAACGGACTTATCTAGATCATCATCCGTATCACCAATATCGGCTAGGGTAGCTCCGTCATCATCAAAGTCGGCTATTTCTAGGTCTTTTTCGCTAACAGAATCATTACTCTTACTTTTGGAAACTTGTAAGTCAATGATTTGGTCGAAAATTGTTAAGAAGTCCTCTTGGGAGATAACTCGACGTCTTAAGGTGACTTTTTGCTCATTTGCGAGGCGATTTAACTCACTTACAGTTTTAGAATTTGCGGGGGAGACTACGGCTACGGATAGATATTGTTCATCTTTAGAAAGTGGTAAGACTTGACATTCTCGGCAAACAGAAATAGGCACAACATTGGCATCAATCAGATCGCTTAATTTAGCTGGATTAAACTTTTCAATTTCGATCGCAGGGTCAATACTCTCTAGCCCAAATAGGATCTTGAGTTCAAATAAATTAACTTGTTTATAAAAGCGGACAATCCCGGGCGAAAGCGATTGTTCAATAATTTTTTCTAAGGCAGAGATCAGTGGGATGCCTGATTCTTGACAATTTTTTCGAGCTTGATCAACTTGTTCTTGGGTGGCTTGCCCATCTGCGATTAATTTTGCCTCAAAGGGAGTTCTTCCACTTCTAATTGCAAGAGCATTATTTCTGTTGTTGGTACCGCTTGATGGTGGCATAACTATTTTGATGTGAAGTGTGCAAAACTTTTACATAGATATTAGTACATAGATATTAGCGTTTTATTAAGTTTTTAAGGGTAAAGATCGAATTAAATGTTTATATTGTCCGCAGATTATTCCAAAACTTAGTTATTTACTTTTTCTCCTGTTTCTAATTTGTGCTGTAGGGCAGTCCTGAGATGACCTTGATGTTTTTGTAGTAGGCGATCGCTTTCTGTTGAATCTAGTCCTGTCCAATGCATGAGTAGGGCTAACTTTACTCGATTTCCTGAATTTTGGAGTAACTCAGTGGCGGCTGATTTTTCTAGCTTAGTTAAATCCATAATAATTCTGATTGCCCGATCGCCCAGTTTAGAATTAGTCACAGCCACATCAACCATGCGATTACCAAAAACCTTGCCGAGTTGTACCATTACGCCCGTGGAGATTGTATTTAAGACTAACTTGGTGGCAGTCCCAGATTTCAGTCTTGTTGATCCTGCTAAAATTTCTGCTCCGACTAGGGGACGAATTTCGAGGTCATAATTGGTTGGGACTTGGGTCGATGGTACGCAAGCAAAGAAGATAGTTTTAGCACCAATGATTTGCGCTTTTTTTAAGGCTCCATGCACGTAAGGCGTTGTTCCACCTGCGGTAATCCCAAATACCACATCTTGATCTGTTACATTTGCCTCGGCGATCGCTGTTGCCCCATCTTCTTCTCGATCTTCTAGTGCCTCAGAACTTTTGACTAAAGCAGGAAGTCCCCCCGCAATAATGCCTTGAATGAGGTTTGGATCTGTACAAAAGGTAGGAGGACATTCGGCGGCATCTAAGACTCCGAGACGACCACTGGTTCCCGCACCCACATAAAATAGCCGTCCACCCTGTTGCATAGCCTTGGTAATTAGGGCGATCGCTTGGGTAATATGATGATTTTCCTTACCCACAGCTTCTACGGTATAGGCATCTTCTTGGTTAAATAATTCAACTAACTCGGAAATCTCAAGGCGATCGAGGTTGGCACTTTTAGGGTTTGCTTGTTCTGTAAGTAAATGTCCACGTTCTATAGTCATAATTTAGTTTAGCTAATTCCAGTCTAGTTAAGCTCAGATATCCCTTCTACGCTAAGATCGTATGGGTTTATCGGAGAATTGGGTTTAAAACCTCGTCCTTCAGGACGACTTTATATTCTGATTTAACAACCAGTAGAACCAATCTTAATTTAGAAAATAAGTTACCTAAGATTTAAGTTAACCATGTTAGTCCTAGAAGCTAAGTTAAAAGGTAAACCAGAGCAGTACACATCAATCGACGATGCAATTCGTACTGCTCTGTTTTGTCGTAACAAGGCTTTGCGGTATTGGATGGATAACGAGAAAGTAACTGGCTACGACCTTAATAAACAGATG
>CASBQR010000107.1 GCA_949127865.1 Synechococcales cyanobacterium PMM_0082 | reverse complement strand
GGCAAAGGTATCTCTCCATCCAAAAATTTGTGCTTCATCTTTTCAAATTGCATCAATAAAAGCTGGCGTGAAGAAATTATGGAACTTTGTTGAGAAGTCCATGCTCCTAACTGGCTGCCTCTGGGACGAGAAGTAAAATATTGCCAAGATTCTTCTGTAGTTACTTTTTCGGCAGTGCCTATAATGTGGACTTGACGCTGAAGAGGCAACCAAGTAAATAAGATCGAAACACGAGGATTTGCATCAATCTGATGAGCCTTGCGACTTTCATAATTGGTAAAGAAGACAAATCCATTATTGTCAAAATATTTCAGCAAGACTGTCCGCATAAACGGTTGTCCTTGATCGGAGACAGTGGCTAAGGTCATCGCATTTGGCTCTAGCAATTCAGCATTACAAGCTTGCTGAAACCAAGTCTCAAATTGCTGAAAGGGATCATCTTGGAGATCTTTGCGTCTAAGTTCTCCTATTTTATATTCCTCTCTTAATGCATGAATATCCATCTAAATTCTCACTGAGTTTTTGCTAATACAATTTTAATGTAAAACCCAAAACGCAGAGCGCTGTAAGATTAGTCTTGAACGGGATTGTAAATAACTACGTTTTGTTGCTCATTGCGATCGCCGACTTGATCATCACATTTTTATGGAGTTCAGAAACCTTAGCTCGATACGGATACGTAGCACCTCGCTAGAAAGGAGAATAGTAAATCCCTGCTTAAAGTTATCAAACCCCTTGGACATAGGTAACTACACCAAATACTAAAAAGAGAACACCACCAATGCCTGTAATTATTTGTTCGGAAATTTTGCCAGCAATTAAGCGACCACCAATGACAGCGATCGCTGTACAAATACCATGTCCTAAAATTGCGCCAATAGTTACTGCCAAGGGATTAGTAGCGGCAGCTAAAGTGATAGTACTAATTTGCGTGCGATCGCCCCATTCTGCGATAAATGTCATCACAAAAGCCTGTACCCAAATCCCTAAATTAGGATAACGCTTGAGGAGCTGACTGAAGATTGGTACTGAAATTGGTTGATCCTGTTCTTCTACAGCTTCCTCTGCTTCCTTTACTACTTCCTCAGTTGCTGTGGGGGACATTTTCAGAGCATCGTAGATCAGTTTGATGCCAAAAATGATAAATAAAGCGATCGCCCCGTAGTGAGTATAGGTTTTTGGTAATAGGGAAACGACCTGTCCCATGCCAACGGAAAGTACAGTCATCAATGCTAAAGCCGACATTACCGCCGAAAACACTAGCTTGTGGGGATGACGCATGGCAAGAATTACAGCAATAAAAAAGGTTTTATCGCCTAATTCAGAAATAGTAATGAGTAATAAACTGGCTGTAAAAGCTGTAAGCACTTGCAGATTCCTTCAGGTTTTAACGATGCCTGATGGTTACTTGAAGAGATAACCAAGACCTCACCAAGGACACATCAGGTGTGAACTTAGTGAAAGTCTCGCTCCCAAGTTTTTAAAATTTTCTGAAGACTTTAGACTTAGGCGTAAAAAGTACAGACTCAAAAAATCAACTTGTCACTTGAACCAGGCGGTTTGCCAGTATGTTGACTCAAGTGGACTGGTATTTTAACTAGTTACCAGCAGCTACTCCCTTTCAATTAATTACAAGCTTACCAATAAAAACGTTAAATATTAGAATAATTTACTTAATTCTTATTATTTTGATGGATTTATCTAATTATTTTTTCACTTTTCATTCATATTCTATTCATTTCTTGGAATTACGTAAGAATTTGTACTGATGATGTATATCAGTTATATTGGCTTCGTTCCATAATTAGAGTTGATGGGATTCTTGTACGTTTACGCTTTAGGAGTTAAAGACTGGCAAAATAAATGCCATAATAATTCCTCCAATCACCATAGCTTCAAGAACCTTCAAGACCAAGCTAGAGTGTTTAATTTTGATCCCTCGAAGCCAAGAAAGTGGCATATCCTCATCTCGGATTTTCCAATTAAACATTGATACTAGCAAAGGGACTCCGCCGACTTTGGCTCCCATCAGTAGATGTACTGCAAGACTAATGAATACAGATACCCATGCCCCCAAATGCGCTAGATACCATTGACGATGAATTTCTCCAGCAGGAAGCCATTCTTCTTTCATCATTCGACCAGTTACCACAGCAAACGTTACCGCAAGCAACATTAACGTATTTGCAAAGTGGTGTACTGATATCCACCAAACTGGCTTGCCAAGCTGTTTTAATTGGCTAAAAGATTGCTCTTGGACGAGACGACGATAGCCAATATGAAAGCTATATAGAGCAAAAACTGGTAGAAATAATAGGAACATTAGGGCAATCGTGCCATGAATACCTTGAATGTTTCCAATTGTGGGTAAAGCAAAACTACCCCAACGCTTGTCATAGGTGTTGTAAATCAAAAAACCTGAAATCAAGGCTAAAATGACTAATACGGCGGCAACACCATGCAATATTCGTAGTAAGACAGGCTGGTATGGATGGGTGCGGGACATATCTATGTTTCTTCTAATCAAGATTTTCTGGAATCAGAAGAGATAACCAAGACCTCTTCAAGCGCACATCAGGTGTGAACTTAGTGAAAGTCTCGCTCCCAAGTTTTTAAAATTTTCTGAAGACTCTAGACTTAAGTGTAAAAAGTACAGACTCAAAAAATCAACTTGTCACTTGAACCAGGCGGTTTGCCAGTATGTTGACTCAAGTGGACTGGTATTTTAACCAATTACCAGCAGCTACTCCCTTTCAATTAATTTCAAGCTTACAATAAAAACGTTAAATATTAGAATAATTTACTGAATTCTTATTATTTTGATTGATTTATCTAATTATTGTTTCACTTTTCATTCATATTCTATTCATTTCTTGGAATTACGCAAGGATTTATCCTAGTAATGCATATTAATCATGTTTAGCTATCTGCGAATATTTGCATATTGAGATATACTTAATAATATTGAATCAAGATTTATTGAGATGCCCTTTCACGCAAGTTACTTCAAAGCTGATTTTTTTAAGGTATTAGCAAACCCTGTCCGAATTCAAATTATTGACTCCCTCAGAAAAGGAGAAATGTGTGTTAACGATATTGCCGCATGGCTAGAAAT
>CASBQR010000106.1 GCA_949127865.1 Synechococcales cyanobacterium PMM_0082 | reverse complement strand
GTGGCTGTGTACTGGATAGAGATCATAATGCTGCACTGAATATACTGGCTATTGGATTAAAAAATACCGTAGGGCATACGGGAATTTCTACGCCTTTGGATGAGTCCGACCTCTGCCAAATAGATGTAAGTCTATCTGGTAAGTTGTCTCGCTGAATTAGGAATCCTTGTGCTAAAGCGCGAGGAGTGTCAATAAACTGTATTATTGGAGTAATTCTAGCCATCTTATTTGAAAAAGAAAGTTTTCTGCAACGCGAAGGAATACTAGCTAGGTAGGCAATCTAATCTATTCTCGTTTTTGAACGTTTTTGGCTTATTTTTAGATTTGTTTTTAACTTGTTTTTTAACAGTAACTAAACTAATGAATGAAACTCATACTTATAATCACCCTGTTTCCCAATTACTAAAATTCAAAGTAGGCACAAACTGGAACGAGGATTGGATTGACTATGCCGATAAGTTTGGATTTACAGAAGCTGATATCCCAGAGCTATTGCGCTTCTGTACAAATCAAGATTGGGATGATGAGTTTTCAGGAGATTATTCAATTCATGGTTTAAGGGCTGCAACTCAGTTAGATCCTCAAATCGGGTTAGATGCTTATATCAATTTTTTGCTTGAGTTTCCCGATGATGATTATTTTAGGGAAGAAGTAACTGGGATCAGTAAGCAGGCTGGCGAGATTGCGATCGCCCCAATGACAGAGCTTATCGATAATCACAACGATGATCCTTGGTTACAGGCACTGGGAGCAGAAGGTTTAGAAGGAATTGGCGAAAAATACCCTGAACTTCGTGATCGCTGCGTACAGATCCTCATGGATAAGCTTAAGAATTATCGCGATCGCACTGATAATATTCTCAATTCCAGTCTCGTTATGGCTTTGGTTGAATTAAAAGCAGTTGAAGCTTCAGACCTAATTGCAGAGGCATTTGCTAACACTGCAATAGATGAGTTTGTCACAGGCTCATGGGCATCATTACAGGTAGAGTTAGGGCTAAAAAAAGAATCAGATTTTTCACGCAAAGAATTAGAAATAAAGTTCCCAGATTACCTCCTGAAGTTGCGAAAGGAGCGATCGTTTAGGAAGAGTGATCTGGCTAAAGGTTTATTGGTTGGAGTAACTTTACCTGCAAAAACTATTGCTAAAGGCTTTGGAGGAACTGTTAAAGCCAAAAAGGGGAAGAAGAAAAAAGATTAACAGCGATCGCAGTGATCACGGGTCAGGAATATTTAAGAATGGAATCGCAGTTCTTGCTTCTGCTTCACAGCAATTGTTAATATAGGGTTCATTAAAGCAAAATTTAACCAAATTATTATGTCTCTAGAAATAGGTCAACCTGCTCCAGATTTCACCCTACCTAGCGATCGCGGTGATATTACCCTCAGCCGCTACCAAGGTAAAACCAATGTTCTGATTGCCTTTTACCCTGCGGATTTTAGCCCACTTTGCACTTTGGAAATGCAGTGCTTTGCCAATGACTGGACGAAGTTTCGAGAGTTAGGGGCAGAGATTTTGGGTATAAATTCTGACTCTGTACAGAAACATAGTGATTTTTCTAAGAAATTAGGTTTGGAGTTTCCGCTATTAAGCGATCGCAACAAAGAAGTAGCCAAAAAATATGGGGTAGATGATTTGCTCCTAGGTACCAAGCGTGCCTATTTTATTATTGATATTAAAGGCATCTTAAAATACAAACACATCGAATTTTTACCTGTCTTTAAGCGTGATGACACCGAACTTTTAGCTGAGTTGCGGAAAATTGCCACCTAGAGATCAAACTTTTCCATCAAGTAACATCAGCACTTATTCTGGTAGAAGATTTGAAGATTGAGTTGCGTTAAGTTCAGGTACATCTATCTCCGCTAGATCAATAGCCACACTAGGCAAGTATGCCCCTCTTAGTCCACGTTTGACTCTATCTGGGGTATAACTGCAAGTGACAAATAAAGGATAAAGATACTCGGCTTTTTCATTCATAATTTGATGATACTTCCAAGGTAATAACCAACTATATTCGTTGCCTAAAAGTACTTCCACCTGTCGCCAACGGTTTAATAATGCTGAAAACTCTTCCTCAGGGCGGTGAATAAAGATGAAAATTTCCTTACCAGTTTTAATTTTCCATTCTGGATCGCACATCAGTAGAGCGACATCACACATTAACTGATAGTTTTGATCGCTATCTTTAAGATTAGAAATTTTAATTACAGGCAGGGGAATTGTGATCAAGCTATCCATAGGTCGGCGCAAACTTGGAATCAACTCAAAATAGGGGCGATATTGCTTGAGTAAATTAATAGCTTCTAACTGATTGCTGTAGGCACAAAGTAGAGTTTCATAGAGAAGTTGATTATTTGTCATCTTGACCTGATCGCCGATAATAATAATATTTTAGGTAGATTTATTTAATTTTTCTCACTATAACAAGTTCTAATCTTGATTATTTATACCCTCACTTACTTTTATCATGCTTGATTTAATCCCAGCTTCTCTGCCAATGTGGTTTCAAGTTGGAGCGATCGCCCTTTGGTTAGGCGGAGTTTTATTAGTAGCAGAAATTATACGGCGGTGGCGGGGCGAATCTGAGTTGGTTCGCAAGGTTGTCCATATCGGTACGGGAAATATTATTGTTTTGGCTTGGGGCTTAAGAATACCTTTGTGGGTATGTTTAATTGCCTGTATAAGTTTTTGTATTATCACTTACATCTCTTACCATAAACCAATTTTACCAATGCTTAATAGCGTGGGACGCAAGACTCTAGGGGTATTTTATTATGCCGTCAGCATTACCGTCCTTGTTGCCTATTTTTGGAGTATTAATCAGCCTGAATATGCTGTAGTTGGCATTTTGGTTATGGCTTGGGGAGATGGCTTAGCCGCTTTAATTGGGCAGAAATGGGGAAAACATCCATATATTTTTATGGATAGCCAGAAAACTTGGGAAGGCTCTGGAGCAATGCTTGTTACTAGTTATATCGTTTTGATTCTAGTGGGAGCGATCGCTGGCAATTTTTCTCCACTTACTTGGTTAATTTCTTTACCTGTAGCGATCGTAGCAACTACATTGGAGGCAATTTCTCCAGGCGGAACAGATAATCTAACCGTACCCCTAGCCAGTGGATTTCTGTGCTATGGGCTATCTATAATGGCAGGAATTATTGCGTAGATAACATGAAATTTCCCCAAGTCAACTATAAAGATCGTAATGCCAGCCAACACTTAGCAGACGCACTCCATGATATTGGCTTTGTAGTCTTATCTGGGCATCCCATCGATCCCCAACTAATTAGTGAAGTTTATACAGAATGGGCGGAATTTTTTCATTCTGCGGACAAGTTTAGCTATACGTTTGATCCAAAAATTCAAGCTGGATATTTCCCCTTTCAAACCGAAACTGCTAAAGGCTATAGCAAACCAGACTTAAAAGAGTTTTTTCATCTTTACAAGTCCCATAATTTACCTGCGGGTATGAGCGATCGCAGTTGGCAATTATTTAAAGAATTAATCGAGCTAGCTGCAGAATTATTAACTTGGATCGAATCAGTCTCTCCTGCCTCTGTGCAAGAGAATTTGACTATGCCTTTATCAGAAATGATTCAAGATAGCCAAGAAAACCTATTACGAATTTTGCACTATCCACCTTTATCTTCAAGCCATCAAGATGGGGCAATTAGAGCCGCCGCCCACGAAGATATTAATTTAATTACCCTATTACCTGCCGCCACTACTACGGGTTTACAGGTTTTAGATAACTTTGGGATGTGGCATGATGTCCCATCTAATGTAGGCGATATTGTGGTTAATGTAGGCGATATGCTGCAATTAGCGACGGGCGGCTACTATCGCTCCACAACCCATCGTGTAATTAATGGCGAATCTGCTCATATTTCTCGTTATTCCATGCCAATGTTTCTCCATGCTTGTCCAGATGTAGTCTTGTCTGGCACCAAAACTGCTAGAGCGTATTTACAAGAAAGATTACGAGAGATTGGTTTAATTACATAATTTTGACTTAGAACACCTTGAAGATCAAAAATAAAGATAAATCCTAAGAATTTCTTTGGGCTTTTGTATCTTTTAATACATGAATGTAGCTTTCTGTAATTGAAAATAGGTTTGTTACATAATAACGATAAGCTTGACTAGATGCATAAGCTTCTTAAATTAGGTTAATTCAATCCAAATTAAGACTTAATCAAGCTGGAAATTAGTTCAATTACACATGTGAAGGAGAAATAATGGGAATTGATAGACGTAAGTTTTTAGTATATGGATCTGCTTCTTTAGGTACTGCAATGTTACTTAAAGCCTGTGGTACGGAGACTCCAACCGCAACTACCCCCCCTACTCCAGAAGCTTCAGCTGGGACAATTAAAGTTGGGATTTTACATTCTTTAAGCGGCACTATGGCAATTAGTGAAAAGAGTGTGGTTGATGCTGAACAATTAGCGATCGAAGAAATCAATAAAAGTGGCGGTGTATTAGGTAAACAAATTGAAGCAATTGTCGAAGATGGAGCTTCGGATTGGCCCACATTTGCGGAAAAAGCTACCAAGCTAATTGACCAAGATAAAGTTGTAACTGTATTTGGTTGTTGGACTTCTTCTAGTCGTAAAGCCGTATTACCTGTATTTGAATCTAAAAAGCATATGCTCTGGTATCCAGTGCAGTATGAAGGGCAAGAATGTTCTAACTACGTCTTTTATACAGGTGCTGCTCCCAACCAACAAATTGAGCCTTCGGTAGATTGGTTACTAGAAAATAAGGGTAAAGATTTCTTTTTAGTAGGATCTGACTATGTTTTCCCTCGTACCGCTAATACAATCATTAAGGCGCAATTAGAAGCTAAAGGTGGCAAGGTAGTTGGTGAAGACTATCTACCTCTAGGCAATGTCGAAGTTACCCCAATTATTAGCAAAATCAAACAAGCTCTTCCTAATGGTGGAGTAATCTATAACACCTTAAATGGTGATAGTAATGTCGCTTTCTTTAAGCAATTGCAAGGCGCAGGCATGACTGCTGAGAAGTATCCTTCTATGTCTGTAAGTATTGCTGAAGAAGAAGTAAAAGCGATCGGGGTAGATTTCTTAAAAGGACATTATGCTTCATGGAATTACTTCCAAACTGTAGAGTTACCTGCAAGCGTAAAATTTGTTGAAGCTTTTAAGGCAAAATATGGTGCAGACCGAGTGGTGAACGATCCTATGGAAGCTGCCTATGTAGCGGTATATTTTTGGAAAGCGGCTGTAGAAAAAGCAGGTACAGCTGACGATTTAGAAGCGGTGCGTAAGTCAGCATTAGGTCTAACTTTTGATGCCCCTGGTGGTATGTACACCTTAGAAAATAATCATCACTTAGCTAAATTTGTTCGTCTTGGTCAAGTTCGTGATGATGGGTTATTTGATATTATCTTTGAATCTAAAGCTGCTGTTCCTCCTATTCCTTGGAACCAGTTTGTGGCTGAAACTAAAGGCTTCTCCTGTGATTGGTCTGATCCTGCTAAGGGCGGTAAGTTCAAGGCATAGTAATAGCCTTAGTTATTTGATTTGACTTTTAAGTCAGAGGGGATTGAGAGAGTCTATCTTTCAATCCTTTTTTTTAACTTTCTTTGCTCAATCTTTGTTTAATAGAATGCTCTGAATGGGTCTTATTAAGCAAATAAAACTTATTAATTAGTTAAGAGGGAAACAATGGCAGAACTTGCAGATGGAATATTTAATGGCATCAGTACCGGCTCAGTTTTACTCTTAGCAGCATTGGGGTTGTCGATCGCCTTTGGCTTAATGGGCGTGATTAACATGGCGCATGGAGAGCTGATGATGCTGGGAGCATATACCACCTACGTTGTGCAAAATATTTTCAAGGGCATGGGGGCGCAGTGGTTTGAGGTTTATATCTTTTTTGCCCTAATTGCGGCATTTATGGTTACAGCTCTGATGGGCTTTATCTTAGAGCGAGGAGTAATCAAATTTCTCTATGGCAGACCCTTGGAAACTTTACTCGCAACTTGGGGTGTAAGTTTAATTTTGCAACAGTTTGTCCGCAGTGTCAGTTGGGGACTTGTAATCGGCATCGCAACTTTTTGTCTTCTATTTTTTGGTGGTTGGGGAATTACTAGTTTTCGACCTAATTGGGACAAAATTAAAACTTGGTTCTTAGTAGTAATGTTTCCTTTATCAGTAGGTATAGCGATCGCTCTTAGTGCAGTTTTAGGAAATATCTTTAAGCTAGCGATTACGAAGCCTTGGTTTGGTGCTCAAAATGTCGATGTATCTTCACCCCTATGGTTGCGAGGTGGCACAACTATCGGCACATTGCAAATGCCTTATACCAGATTATTTATTATTGCTTTAACTATTACCTGTGTAATTGGTATCTATCTGTTTTTGCAGCGATCGCCCTGGGGATTGAGAATGCGTGCCGTAACTCAAAACCGAACTATGAGTGCTTGTTTAGGTATCCCCACTCAAAAAGTTGATTCTTTGACCTTTGCTTTGAGTTCTGGCTTAGCAGGAATTGCTGGTTGTGCCTTAAGTTTTCTGGGTTCAGTAGGACCAAATACAGGGCAGAACTATATTGTTGATACCTTTATGGTGGTAGTAGTGGGCGGAGTTGGTAAGTTGGTCGGCAGTATAGTTGCAGCTTTAGCTTTGGGCACTACTAACTATTTGATTGGCTCAGGGGCGATCGCTTCTTTAGTTAAACCAATTACACCTCTTTATGATTTCTTTACTTTCTTTGCCACAACCAGTATGGCTAAGGTGATGCTATTTGCCTTGATTGTTGTGTTTTTACAATACAAACCAGCAGGTATGTTTCCTCAAAAAGGCAGATCGGTGGAACTTTAGTTTCGCTTTAGTTTTAGAGTCCATTTAAGAACGTATAAATATCTATTATTTTTACTGATTTAGTAAGGTTTTAATGTGGTTTTAGCTATAAATAAAGCTTACAAACCTATCATTCTAGAGCTAAGTCACGATAAAAAATACTTTTGGGAATTCTTAAATGGTCTCTAAAGGTTATTTCTTGCGATCGCTAATAAGCTTCCCCTCGCCACAGCAAAACAGTACCTAGATCAAAACGCTTTAATGTTAAATGGTACGTTTGAAGTCTCCGAAGAAGGAGGGATTAATTACAAATTCCACTTAGATTTAGTAGAGCGATCGCCTTAACGTTGTGTGAAAATTTTACAAAAACTTGTGATAACTTACTGTTAGCAGAATAATTAAACCGCAGTTGCAGGATAATATATTAGGTAGGCTAACCAAAATTTAAATATCAACATATATGAAAGCTGAGAATCGATTTGATAAAAAACTAGAGGTATGGGGAAATCATATTCCAAGCACAATGCGTGATGCGGCTGTTTATGTCACTGATACACTTGACTTGGCTTGGGCTGCTGCACAATCAGTTTTTGAAGATCAAGCAAAGCCAGAACACGCATTAAAGATTCTTGAATTCTTCTTAATCGAATCAAAGAATAAAATTGATGGACTTAGTGATTAACTTCAACGTAAGTCCTGAAAGAAAATGCAATTTGAGTGGGATTCAGAAAAAGCAAGATTAAACCTAAAAAAGCATGGCATGTCCTTTAATGAAGCATCTACTATTTTCAATGACCCTCTATCTGTAACATTTCCCGACCCCGATCACTCTTACGGGGAGGAGCGTTACGTTATCATTGGTTTATCCAGTGCTAATCGTATCCTAGTAGTCCCTTACACAGATCGAGCAGATTGCGTTCGGATTATCAGCGCACGAGAAGCAACCCGAAACGAACGGAGATTTTATGAAGATGGAGAGTAACCACGAACTAGAAGATGAATTGCGCCCCGAATACGACTTTAGCAAGATGAAAGGGGGCGTTAAAGGCAAATACATTGAACGGTATCGCGCAGGAACTAATTTAGTCTTACTCGATTCTGATGTTGCTCAGGTATTTCCTACAAGTGACTCGGTGAATGAAGCACTTCGACTACTTATGCAAATAGCCCAAAGGCAAAAGCCTAACAACGCGTTGAAGCCGACCTCGCAAATCTAAACTTTGACAAGGTAAAGTTAGTCTGTAGCGGCTCAACTTCACCGTTATCCTGATCGCAGTTGTAAGCCTAAAACTTGAGTATGCGCTCCACGAGCTTGGGTAACACCAATAGTGCGATCGGCGGCTTCAATCATCGGGCGGCGAAGACTAACGACAATAAACTGGGCAGATTCGGCTTGTTTGCGAACCATTGCTGATAATCGTTCCACATTGGCACCATCAAGGAACATATCCACTTCATCAAAGGCATAGAAAGGCGAAGGGCGATAGCGTTGCAAAGCGAAGATAAAACTAAGGGCAGTGAGAGATTTTTCTCCCCCAGACATGGAGGCAAGATGAGTAACCTGTTTACCTTTGGGATGGGCAACTAGGGTTAATCCACCTGAGAGGGGAGCGGCGGGATTTTCTAATTGTAAATGTCCATCACCATCGGAAAGTTCGGCAAAGATAGTTTTGAAGTGTTCATTCACAGCATCGAAAGCTTGCATAAACGATCGCTGGCGCAGGGTAGTAAAGTTTTCAATTCTCAGTAATAGTTCTGTCCGTTCTTGGCTCAAGGTTTCCAGACGTTCGCTTAGTTCAGTTAATCGATTAGTGGTAGTTTCATATTCAGCGATCGCCATCATATTGACAGGTTCCATTGCTGTGATTCGCTTTTGCAGTCGCCGCACTTCCATTTGCAACTGTTCTAGGGTCATGTCAGAGGAAAGTTCAGGCAAAGGATTGGGAAGTTCGATGCTTCCTAAATCTTGGGACAGTTGGGCAAGTTGTGCTACGACTTCGGTTTGTTGTTCGGATTGCTTTTGCTGTTGCCATTGCAATTGTTGCTGAGTGGCTTGATGGGTGCGGAGGTTGCGATCGCTCTGATCTCGTTCCTGTTTAACTGCGCCTAGGGTTTGATCGACAATATTTAATTTGGTTTGGAGTTCGAGAATTTGCGATTCAAGGATTTTTGCCTGTTTTTGGAACTGGGCGATCGCATTGATTGCTCCCATTTGTTCGGATCTTAGTTCTTGAAGGCGATTTTGGCGTTGATTAATTTTCTCTTGGTTCAGATGTTTTTGATTTTGGCTTCTTTCTAAATCTTGAGTGGCAGTAGATAGAGCTAATTCATGGTGATTCAGTTCTTGTTCTGCTATCTGAACTTGGGATTGGGATTTTTGCCAGTCGGTATGGGTATCCGAGGCTTCTAGGTTCGCTAAATTAGTTCTGACAAGGGCTAGGCGGGATTCTAAATCAGCAATAGAGGTATTAAGGGTGGAAATTTGTCCATGACTGAGATTGAGAGCAGTTTGTTGTTGTTGAATTTGGTTTTGCAGATGCTGCGTGCGTTTAATTTGGGTAGCGTGGCGATCGCTCTGTTGTTGTAATTGTTGAACTTGCAGTTTTGAGTTTTGGAGTTCGGTTTCGGCACTTTTTGCTGTTACTTGGTGATTAGAGATCTTTTGGGTGAGGCGATTCAACATCCGATCAATCTCTTCGAGCCGATTAGATAGCTCGATTACTTCTGCTGATTCCTTTACTTCTTTCTTGCCAAACTGCATTCCACTATGACTACTAGAACTACCTCCTGTCATAGCTCCTGTAGTTTCTAATAAGTCTCCATCCAACGTAACCATGCGGTATCTGCCAATGTGCGGACGTGCCTGATCCATACTTTCATATATTAGGGTCTGTCCAAAAATGAAGGCGAATACATCCAAATATTCGGAATCAAATTCTATTAAATTCAAAGCGTAATCGATTGCCCCAGATCTTGTATCAAATCTTGGTAAACCCGATGCCCGTTTTAGCTTGTTTAGGGGTAAAAATGTGGCTCTGCCTGCCCTTTGCGCTTTTAATAAATTTATGGCATCTGCCGCCACTCCATCATCATCTACTACTAAAAAACTCAAGCGATTTCCCGCCGCGATCGCTAATGCTGACTGATACTTCGGTTGCACCCAGCCCAACTCTGCCACCAAGCCATGCACTCCCGCTAGATTTGCTTCCATAATCACTTGGGAGGCTCTTGTACCTTGAATTTCTTTGGTTGCTTGGGATTGCGCTTCTAATTTATCTAATTGCCGAGATTTTAGTCTTTGTTCCTGAATCAATCGCTCTTGGGTAGATTTAAGGGTTTGGATTTCCGCTAAGGCTTGACTGAGGGCGATCGCATGGGATTGAGCTTGGGTTTGGATATTAGTCAGATCGGGGGCAGATTCTGCTAATTCCTGACTATTCAGTTCGGTCGTTAATGATTCTAGTTGTATTTGCCATTGCTGCGATCGCTCTCTGAGACGAGTTAATTCTTGGCGTTGGGGATCGAGTTGAGATAATAAATTATTAATTTCCGTTTGGAGTTGAGATTGTTGTTTTACCCAATCTGTAGAGGCAGAAGCGATCGCTTGTAACTGAGTCCGAAAGGCTGTGACAATATCTAGTTGCCGATCCCTAACTTCAGTTAGAGTTTGAATTTCCTGTTCCTTAATACTGCCATGCAGAGATAATTGACTTGTTTCCTGTAAATATTGACTAATTTCCGCTTGAATCCGCACGATTTGCTCTTGATTAGTGCGATCGCGATCGGTGGATTCCTGTTGTTGGCGTTGGCATGCTCGGAGTTCAGCATTTTTTGTAGCAATTTCACTGGTTAATGCCAGATGCTCATCTTCACCTAAACTTTTAACTTTAAGATTCAGAGCTTCTAGTTCTAAGGTTGATGTGGCAATAGTTATAGCTAGTTCTGCTAATTCTTGATCCAGTTCCTTTAGGGTTTCCCGAATATTTGCCTGCTGCTTCAGTTTTTGTTTTTGCTGATTTTGGATTTGACGGAACTTTAAGACTACTTCCGAAGATTCTAGGACTTGGAGTTCTTGCCGTAATGCCTGATATTTCTGGGCTTTTAAGCGATCGCTTTTTAGTTTTTCCTGAGCTAGGATTAATTCCTGTTCCACTATGCGAAATCGGTCTTCTTGGGACTTCACATCATCTAGTTTCTCTTTAGCAGTGATAATTTTGCGATCGAACTCGCCCACTCCTGCTAATTCGTCTATGATTTCACGGCGATCGCGGGAGTTCATGGAAATAATACTGGTTACGTCCCCCTGTAAAACGACGTTATAGCCTTCGGGATAAATTCTTAAACTTGCTAATTGCTCGTGGAGTTCGGTTAAAGTACAAGGCGAACCATTAATGTAATAGGTGGAAGTATAGGTACCCTGCCCAGTTACCCGTAATCTGCGGCTGACAATCCATTCCTCTAAGCCATCCACAGGCTGATCGAGAGCAAAGGTCACAGTGGCGCTTGCCTCTACGGTTTTACCTTTTTTGCTATGTTCTTGATTGACTAAATCTGGTAAACGTTCCGCCCGCATTCCCTTAGAACTAGACAACCCCAAAGCGAACAATAAAGCATCAAGGATATTAGACTTGCCCGAACCATTGGGACCCGAAACCACAGTAAAACCTGGCAACATCGGAATAGCCGTGGTGTTACCAAAAGACTTAAAGCGGGATAGCTCTATATGCTTGATGTACAAAGGTTGTAACCAGTATAGATTTGAGATGCCAATACCTTAGCATTAAGTCTCCTAGTCTGGCGATTTTTAATGTAATTTAGTCTAGATATCTAAATTTAATATAAAACCCGACTTGATGGCAGTAATCTGAGCTTATCCTTTAAACGTCTACTAACTATTTAGACCTCATGCCAAGCCCTATATCTAGTTCTTTAGAAATCCCAACTCTCTCTCAAAGCCAACGATCGCTTTATTTCTCCTTAGTCATCCCAACTTATAATGAATCTAAAAATATTAAAGACTTAGTTGCAGTTTTAACTGAATTATTAGATGAATATCTTCCTAATAATTACGAACTAATAGTAGTGGATGATGACAGTCCCGATCGCACTTGGGAAGTGGCAGAAGCTTTAACTAGTGATTATCCTTTACTCAAAGTTATCCGACGCAAAGGCGAAAGAGGGCTATCAACTGCCGTAATTCGAGGCTGGCAAAATGCGGATGGTCAAGTGCTGGGGGTTATAGATGGCGATTTGCAACATCCACCCGAACGCTTACTCCAACTCCTAGATGCTATAAAAAATGGCGCAGATTTAGCTGTTGCTAGTCGGCATATCGATACTGGTGGAGTCAGTAACTGGAATTTGGTAAGACGATTTTTATCAAGGGGAGCGCAACTATTAGGCTTAATTATTTTACCTAGTGTCATTGGTAAGGTTACAGATCCCATGAGTGGATATTTTGTAGTGTGTCGAAGTGCAATTTGCGATCGCCAACTCGATCCCATTGGTTACAAAATCTTAATTGAGGTGTTAGCAAGAGGATCAATTTCTAAAATCACAGAGGTTGGTTATGTGTTTCAAGAACGCCAAGAGGGTGAAAGCAAGGTTACATGGAAGCAGTACATTGAATATATTAGCCATTTATTGCGATTACGCTTATCTTTAGGTGAATTTCAGCGATTTCTAAAATTTGGCTTAGTTGGATTTAGTGGCGTATTTGTCGATATGACTGTGTTGTATTTACTCCATGATCCTAGTGCTTTAGGTTGGGGACTAACCCGCAGTAAGTTTATTGCTGGTGAAGTTGCCATTATTAACAACTTTATTTGGAATGACGCTTGGACATTTAATGATTTAAGTTCAAAGCAAACGGCTTGGCGATCAAAGCTTAAACGATTTATTAAATTCAATGTGGTGTGCTTAATTGGACTGGGGTTGAATGTTTTATTATTAAATCTATTTTTTAATATTTTGCATATTCACTACCTTGCTGCTAATTTACTAGCGATCGCTATAGTTACAGTTTGGAACTTTTGGATCAATCTCAAATTAAGCTGGCGAGTCACAGATACGGGTCAATAAAAATTCAATTTACCAATTCAATTAAGCAATTTATCCCGTTAAGCCAAATCAAAAATTAAAATTTCAGACTCTGTTTCCCCAATTAAATTTAAGGTTTGAGAGGTTTTAACTGCCACGGCATCACCCGCAGCTAGAGTTAAATCATTCATAATTACCTTACCTCTAACAACTTGCAGCCAAGTATGACGATTTTCAGGGATAGTATAGGCAACTTCAGATTTAGGGCTAATAATTGCCGCATAAATATTCAAGTCTTGATGGGCTGTGACGGAATTATCTCTACCATCTTTGGAGACAACAAGTTTTAACTGATCCTGCTTTTCCTCAGATGTAAATGCTTTTTGCTCATATTCGGGTTTAATGCCAGCGCGATCAGGCAGAATCCAAATTTGCAAAATGTGAGCCAGATCGGTTTTAGAGTGATTATATTCACTGTGAGTAATACCAGTTCCAGCACTTAATCTTTGCACTTCACCAGGATAGATAACTGAGCTATTGCCCATACTATCTTTATGCTCTAAAGCACCTTCAAGCACGTAGGTAATAATTTCCATATCCTTATGAGAATGAGTACCAAACCCCATACCTTGCTGAATATAGTCTTCATTAATTACCCGCAACGACCTAAACGCCATATTGTCAGGATCGTAGTAATTCGCAAAGGAAAATGTGTGGTAACTTTCTAACCAGCCGTGGTTTGCATGTCCTCGTTGCTCGGATTTTCTTAGTGTCAGCATAGTAATTAGGTTAGATTTAGGCTTGTTCTAAATTTTAGTCAATACTGAACCCCAAAAATTGAGTACAAAAAAGCCACCCTAAATTCTAGAGAGGCTTCAAATGGAATATTTATCTAATGAAGCTAGTTGCTTTCAGGTGCTACTGCTTGAACATTACTAAGCTTAACTGCGTAATAACCAATAATCGCTGCTGCCGTAAACCCAGCTAGGAATAGACCTACTAGAATATCGCCACCACTGGTATTAATGCCCACTTGTCCCAAAATACCTTTACCAGTTGTGATTTCTCCCGCCAGTGCCGCAACAATCCCAATCATTGCCATGCGACCGTTCCAAATTTCGGCAAAATTGCTAAATCCAAATACTCCCTGCCCAGTTGGATTAACGTTAGTATTTGCAAGATTAATTTTATTTGTAATCATTTCTTTTTCCGTTTGAACTTTGTCTAATCATAACATTATTTGTAACGAAATGTAAATATTAATTACATAATCGTATTAATTTTAGAAGATAATTTCAGATTAATCAGTAACTGTTATAGTTTGTTGGAGGTTTTTGGAGGTTTTTGGTTAGTAATATCCTTAGCCTTGAGAAGAATTCATAAATTTACTAGAGATATACGCTATATTACCGAGCAAGATTTGGTATTATGCATTCGTGCTTCGGGTTGCAAACTTCGTTGAAGATGTGGAGATTAGTCAGTGACAGAACCTATTTTGAGTATGACAGATGCAGATAGTACGGAAAAACTGCAAGAGCTTTTGGAAACAATTGCCAGTGGCATCAATAAAACTGAGGAGATTCTAGCGCGATCGCTGCAAGTGGAAGCAGAGGTTTCCCAGCATCGAGATGCCATTCTAGCCGCAGTTCAAGAGATTGGTGGTGAGGAGACTCTTACCTCGTTAAGCCAAAAATTAGCAGAAGCTAAAGCTGCCATAGGTGCTGACTTACCTAGTGAAATTGAAGAAAGACTGCAAACCTTGGAAGCGGAGTTTAAATCTGTGGAAGGGTCGGTTGCCCAGTTTCAAAAGGATACTAAGCTAGTGTCTCAATTAACTTTGCACACAGAGCGTAAAGCCTACGAAGTAGTTGAGGTTCAAGCTGATATCGAACAAATTGCTAATGTTGTTGGTAGCACTGTGGGGGAGCTAGGTGGGTTAGATGCTCTAGAATCCATTCAAAATGAACATAGAACATTACTCAGTACCTTGGCAGAAATTAAAGCCGAAACTCAGCATTTTTCTGTACTGCAATCTGAAGCTCGTCACATAGATGAAAAATTGACACTAATTCAAGAGCGCATCCAAGCGGTCAATAACTTGGCTTCTGGAGGAGAGTTAGGACAATCTGCGATCGGTGGTGATGTTCAACAAATTGTTGCTAGAGTTACCCAAGAACTAAAACAAGAGCAACAGGCGATCGATAACGAACATAGACAGAAAATTAGAGCTTTAGAGCGTAAGCAACAGTCTTTAATTTCTCTAGTTTTAGGTGGAGTTGGCGTAGCTGTTGTCCTCCTAATTGTGATTTTGGTTGTTGTTATAACTAAGTAATAGTTTTGGAAATGGGGACTAATTGTTCCCCAATTAGCAGGTATTTCTATGGATGATTTAACTGAAGCTTTAGAGTTAGCAACTGAAGAAGAACTGCATTATTGTGCTGACATTTTGTTTAGACGGAAGTTTAATCCCATTGATTACTTAGCTACACCAAAGGTAACTGAGTTGAAAAGTTGGGATAGGCTGGAGTTAATTTCCGCGATCGCTCAAAGATTTAAATTTTTAGCTGCTGACGGGTTTACAGTTCTTAAGGGGCAAGCTCATCAAGTTAGTTATCGTCAAGTTTTAGAGCGGGTTTGTCAGCATTTAACTGTTGCTTATTCCCAGTCACAGACTGTATCTGAGATTGAAGCAGAGTTATTTTTAGGATTAATCCAAAAGTCTTGGCAAAAGTTATCACCCAAAGAACGTAAACGCCTAAATGATTCGATGCAACTGGCTTTAAACGAGTCAGATATCAAAAAAAGTTTACCCAGTGGTAGCGATCCTCTAGGTTTAGTATTAAAAGGCACAGGAGCGATCGCTTTAAGTACAGTAATTCAACCTGTAGTCATGAATATTTTGGCTAAACAGTTTGCGATTCATTTGGCTACCTATCAAGTTGGACAAGAGGCTATTAAATTGGGTGGGACGGCGATCGCTAATAAGTTACAGGTTTATGTGACTACGAATATGGCTCGGTATGGCATGGCATCAACTGCGACTCGGTATGCGGTAGCTAGAACTGCTTTTTCTTTTATTACGCCTGCTTTATGGGGTGTATTTTTTGCGGATTTGGGTTGGCGGGCGATCGCTACCAATTATGGGCGCATTATTCCTGTAATTTTTACGTTGGCACAAATCCGACTGCTGAGAGATATATAGAATATCAACTATTTAAATCAAAGAAAAGTTTGGGCGATCGCTTCTAAGTTTTTTGGATTTTTTCTTCATCTGGAATAGGTATCTGGTCTGCTGATAGGATTACAACTTTACCGTCTTGCCATACAGCAATGGATTCACCTAACCTGCGATGACGATCTAAGGCTTTGGCGATCGCTACTCCAACACCATCACATATTTTTTGATGCCTTAGCTCCCGTTCTTCTTTAGTCATTTGCTTTTCTATTGATTTCAGACCATATATGTTGATTATAAATAAAGATTGACTCTTCTGAAATGCCTTTGGTAACAAGCTTATAGTGAGAGGTGGAATTATCAAATACCATCCAATCATCACAGAGAGGGATATAGAGCTTGATTAGGTTTTTAATGCTGCGATCGCAGGTTAGTAAAGTATTAGAAGTTAAGGTATGCGATTACCTACGGTATGCGTTCCGCCGCAATAGAAAACGCACGGCTGGTTTTCCCGAAGGGCAGTGGTGCTAGAAAATCAAAGTAAGACGGGCTTTAGCTGGGCGCAGTCAATATAATTACCGTGCCGATGCCCAACCGAGTTGGTTTCCGTGAGTGAGGCGATGGCGCGATAAACCGCTACTGCCAGCGCAGGTATCGAGTAGGTGGACTAGCGGAGGGTTGAGCGTAGCGAATCAGTTTA
This sequence comes from Synechococcales cyanobacterium PMM_0082, assembly GCA_949127865.1. Classification (GTDB taxonomy): domain Bacteria; phylum Cyanobacteriota; class Cyanobacteriia; order Pseudanabaenales; family Pseudanabaenaceae; genus PCC-7502. The sequence goes on along the minus strand of CASBQR010000106.1, from coordinate 9,878 downwards.
ATTTGGTTTATTTGGTGGGGTAGCGATCGCTAGTTATTCATCCCTGATGAAATCCCCTAAATTATCGGGAAATATTTTATTGTTTTTAACTTTGCAACCTCAGTATCATGGGCATCTCTATTAATTGCCATTTGACTAGAAAAACTGGGCTGAAAGTACTGATCTCTCGTTACTTATATTCAAGAAATTTGGATTTTTAGAGGTACCCTCATGTTTGCGTAAAAGCCCGAAAAATTATGTCATATTAAATCATTAGATTAAGTGATTAAGCAGTCCAGTCATTTCTTCTGATCTAATTCCGTATAATATTCAACAAAATTTAGCCATGATACTAGACAACGAAAATGGGAATCTTAAAGTCTATGAATGGATTGCAAAATATACCGAAGAAGGAACTATCGATATTGTGACGGGCTACTTTACAATTGGAGCCTTAGCTCATTTGTCTAAAAAAATCAATCAGAAAATTATTAAATTTCGGCTAGTACTTGGAGATATTGTTAACCTAGATCAATCGGATCATAGACCACTCGATCTCCTAAATGAAAATATTACGATTGAAGCTGCCTTAAATCTGAGTCGATTAGCACAAGAAGCCGTTGATTTTTTGGGACAGGATAAGGTTAATGCAAAGACTTTAGAGCCAAATTTTTGTCATGCTAAATGCTATCTGTTTGAGCCTCAAAAAAATGATGACCGCGACAAATATTTTATTTCAGGAAGTTCAAATCTAACTGAAGCGGGGATTGGGTTAAAGCAGACTAACAATCTAGAGTTGAATATTGCTGAGACTGGTAACAATAGCCAATATAAAGAACTAGTTGAATGGTTTGAAGCACTTTGGCATAAGCCTCAAGCGCACAAGGAAAAAACTATTATTAGTAAGGATGGCTCAACTCACAAGCAGAATTTCAAAGAATATTTAATTGAGCAAATTGAAAAAGTATTTATCAAATATACGCCTAGGGAAATTTATTACAAGATTCTATTTGAGTTGTTTGGTAGCCAGATTTTAGAAATTGAGAACGATCCAGACTTTAATCGTCAGGTGGGCAGGCTAGAGAATACAGCTATTTTTAATGCACTGTATGACTTTCAGAAGAAAGGGGTTCTTAGTTTAATTAGGATGCTTCAAAAATATGATGGGGCAATCTTGGCGGATGCTGTTGGTTTAGGGAAGACTTGGAGCGCTTTGGCGGTGATGAAGTTTTTCCAGATGCAGGGTCGGGAAGTGATATTGCTCTGTCCAAAAAAACTAGAAAATAACTGGAGGCGATATAAGGAAGATCAAGCATCAAAGTTTGAAGTTGATAAGCTCAAGTTTTTTATGCGTTTTCATACGGATATGAATAGCGATCGCTTAGATTCTTATAATGATCGTGCTGACAAATTATTTGGTGATGACAAACCGAAGTTAATCGTTATTGATGAAAGTCATAATTTGAGAAATGATAAATCTAATCGCTATAAGTTTTTAGTAGAACAGATTTTACAAAAAAATCAAGATGTCAAAGTTCTCCTGATATCTGCTACTCCAATTAATAACTCTTTGAATGATGTTAAAAGTCAGTTTAAGCTTATGGTGCAGGGGAATGTCCATGGCTATGATGAAAAACTAGGCATCAAAAACATTGATTATTCGTTTAAGCAAGCGCAGACTATTTTCAATGAATGGCGTAGGGAGGAAAGACCACAAATCGGGGATTTTATCAAAAAACTATCGGGAAATGATTTTTTTAGGTTAACTGATTCTTTGCTAGTGGCAAGAACTAGAAAGATGGTTGAGAGTCAACAAACCGATCTAGTATTTCCGATCAAGACAAAACCATTAAATTTATTTATTACACCACATCAACTTGGAAATTTTGAGAGCTTTGAAGAACTCTTTCAGCATTTTCCGCCAATGCTCTCAGGATATCAACCAGCTTTTTATTTAGAAGATGAAAAATCGGATATCAAGATAGATGTACTAAAAGATGAAAAATTGCGCGATCGCTTTCTAGTCAAGATGATTTATATATTGATGGTGAAGCGTTTGGAGTCTTCATGGTCTTCTTTTTATTCAACGGTTGAGAAGATCAAAGATCATCATCAAAATGCTCTGGATAGAGTTAAAGCATATCAAGAGAGTAAAATTAAAACCGCTTCACTAGAATTAAAAATAGAAAGTGATGCTCGTAATTTGGATGATGATGAAAATGATGATGAGTTTATGGAAGCAATTGAGCAATATACGTTAGGCAAAAAACGCAAAATTAATATTTCTGATATTGATCGCGCTGGAAAATTAGATAAATTTAAGGCAGATCTCAAACAAGATTTAGACGCTCTTGATAATCTCTATATTAACTTACAAAAATTTGAGAGAAAAGTCGAGAAAGAAATAAGCAATCCTAATCAGCTTAAATCCTGTGATGATAAGTTAGAGGCATTGATTGCCCAGATTATTAAGAAGCGGCAGTCGGGGCTAAATAACCATAATCAAAAAGTGGTAATTTTTACGGTTTATCGAGATACAGCGATGTATTTATATCACCAGTTAAGGGCTAGGGGCTTTGATAAAATTGCGATCGCTTCTGGGACTGGGTCACTGAGCGATGATAGCGATCGCAAGCAAAAAATGGAAGCAGTTCTGGAAAGATTTGCCCCTTACACTAAGTTATTTCGTGAAAAGGAATGGGCATTTGATTCTAATAAGAGTTCAGAGAAAGCAGGGCTAGAAGATTTTGCTGATTGGAAAAATTGGATTGCTAAGAACTATCCTGAAACACATCTCAAGCTGAGTAAACCCATTGATATTTTGATTGCTACAGATGCTTTGAGCGAAGGGCAGAACTTACAGGATGCAGATATGGTAATTAATTATGATATTCATTGGAATCCTGTGCGGATTATTCAACGGATGGGACGGATCGATCGCCTTGGGAGTCCGAATCAAGAAATATTTGGGATTAACTTCTGGCCATCGGATAATATTAATTCCTATTTGAATTTGCAAGGACGGATTGAGCAGCGCATGGTAGCAATGAAGTTAGCAGGTGCGGAAGTGGATCATCAATTTTCAGATAGCTTTGCAAGGATGGCGCATGATGAAGACTTTGATCGAAAAATGAATGATCGCATGATGAAGCAAATGCAAATCACTTGGGATGACATTGAAGTAAGTGATGAAAGCCTGAGTTTTGATAGTTTATCTTTAGAGCGTTATCGTCAAGATTTGCAGGCAGAGTTTAATCGAGATAAGGATAAGTATCGTCAGATGCCAAAGGGAGTTTATTCAGGATTTTTGGGAGAGGATGAAAAGAGCGATCGCTTAAGTAATGGAATTATTGCTTTGTTGGGCTATCCTGCGAAACCAACGAAACAAGTCGATCACCAATATCAGGTTTTTGATTTGATTTATATTGATAAGTCTGGCAAGTTAGTTTTAAACAATCAAAAGGAAGTGTTGGATTTATTAACTTTGCACAAGGATAAAGAGCGATTTGTGCCAGATGCAGTTGATCGGGGTGAAGAGATGGCGATCGCAGAATTGGTTAATGCTCTTAAAGCTTGGCTAGATCAGCAATCGGTGCAAACTGAGGTTGCGGAAGATGGATCTATTAAAAAGACAATGGGAATTGCTTCTAGGGATCTTTTAAGCAAGATTAAAAAAGGAGATAGAGTGGCTTTTGGCGCGATTAAGCAAAATATTAAGGTGGATGAAAAATTTCAACCAAATAACTTCGATCTGATTGCTTGGTCTTTGGTCAGTGACAACACAGGAGGATAAAATGAAATTAATCGTAGTAGCCTCCAATTCCCTGCAAAAAATCTTGTTAGAAACTTATATATCTCAAAAAAAATGACTATTGCCGTAACTGAAGCAATCCGATCGCTAAATGATGTAGAAACAGCATTTGATTTGCGGCGATCGCCCGACCCAGATTTTTTTGGTGAATGGCAAGGTGATTTACAAGAGTTAACTGCCATCGAACGAGCGACTCTTGATCGCATTAAGCAGTCATATTTGCATCATCTGATGGAAGGGATTGTGTCAGAGGGAATGGTGAATTTGTTGATAGTTTCGCCGTTGTTGTTTTTAGCAGGATTTTTGGAATCCCCTTTTAGTTTACGCAGTGAGCAATCGGTGGAGATTAGCGACTGTAGCGGTGATGTAGTTTATCAGGGCAGGATTGACGCATTGGTTTTGAATGGAAAGTTATGGGTGGTGGTAATTGAGTCGAAGCGGTCTAGTTTTTCGTTTTTGGTGGCTGTACCGCAGGCTTTAAGTTATATGATGAGTAGTCCTAATGGCGATCGCCCTACTTTTGCGTTGGTTACTAATGGCGATCATTTTATGTTTGTAAAGCGACAAGGCTCTATTTATAATTTATCCGATGATTTTTCTTTGTTTAAGCGATCGGGTAATGAGCTTTTCTCGGTTTTGCAAATTTTGAAAAAGTTGGGAAATATTTAACTTAATGAAACTTACTGTTTTTAATGAATTAGATTTTTTACCTGCGCTCAAGGCTTTGTTTGAGGAGTTGCAAGTACCAATTAATGCTGTGTCTGATCGCCCGATTGCTGCAAAAGAAATTCTCACGAGTACCTATCGTGATACTGAATCTTTTCGGTTGATGGATGATGTTTATTTTTTGGGGATGGTAGATGATGGGGCTTTTCGGGGCGATCGCGCGATTGATTTGGCGGCGGCGCAAGGGCTTGAGAAAGATTATGATGGGTTAGTTATTTTTGGGGTGACTTTGAAGGGGCGGGATGATGGGAAGTTGCCTACGCGATCGCATTTAGCTGAAATATCCCGTGCTTTTAATCGGGAGTTTTGCTATACGCCTGTGGTGGTGGTGTTTAAGTATGGCAGTGGGGCGCAAGAATATTTGGCGTTTGCGAATACGGAGCGGTTGAAGTACAAGCAAAAATGGCGCGAGGGTGAGAAGGCAGGGAAGGTAACGCTATTGAGAGATGTAAGTATTAGCAATATTCATGCTGCTCACGAAAAGATCATTTTTGGGGATAAGAATCTCAATGGTTTGAAGATTGATGCGAAGAAAATCAACAGTTTTAAAAAGCTGTATGACTATTGGCAAAAGGTGTTTTCGCTGCAAGCGTTGAACGATCAGTTTTATGCTGATTTGCAAGATTGGTTCTATTACGCTTCGCAACATATCAAGTTGCCATTTAAGCCTGAATATATTCCTGAAAAGGAAAATATCAAAAACTTTTTGGTGCGATTGCTGGCGAGAACGATGTTTTGTTGGTTTATCAAGGAGAAGGGGCTGATTAAGCCAGAGGTTTTAGAATTGAGGGATTGGGATGGTGAAGTTTATCCTTTAACAATAGATTATGGAGATGACGACTTTTTGGAGTCAAATAGCTATTATCGCGGGATTTTGCAGAATGTCTTTTTTAATTCGCTGAATCAGAAAGATAAAAAATCTCTCAAGGATTTTAAATGGACTAAATATTTGCATTCTGATTTTAAATTAGAATGGTTTACGGCGATTCCTTATTTGAATGGTGGGATTTTCGATAAGCTCGATGAAGATAATGCGAAGGAAAGCATTGAAGACTCGGTGATGTGTGTGCCGAACTTTCTGTTTTATGGGATTGAGATAGAAGAGACTGTTACTAAAGGTAAGAAGACGGAGGTTATAAGGTTACGGCGTAAAGGTTTGAATGAGATTTTTAAATCTTATAAGTTTACTTTGGAAGAGAATACACCATACGAAGAGGATATTGCGCTCGATCCTGAGTTGTTGGGTTTGGTGTTTGAGAATTTGTTGGCAGAACTCGATCCTAACTTGGAAGAGAGTACGCTGAAAAGTATCCGTAAGCAGACGGGGAGTTATTACACGCCGCGTAAAGTGATTCAGGAAATGGTGAATGAGAGTTTGTTTATCTATTTGAAAAAACATGCTCAATCTGAAAGTTTGGAAACTCTCAAAAAGTTGGTTTATGAGAATATTCTGGAAGATGGCACGGATGATTTTTGCGATCGCATTGTTAATGGCATAGATCGCTTTAAGGTGCTTGACCCTGCTTGTGGTTCGGGGGCTTTCCCGATGGGTGTTTTGCATCGATTGGTTGATATTTTGAAGCTGGTTGACTCTGATAATTCCAAATGGTTACGGCTAAAGTTGCAGCCTGTCGATCCGAATTATCGAGATGAGTTTGAGAAGACTCTGAAGCAGCATTTAGATGATTACAGTCGCAAGCTGGGGATTATTCGAGACAGTATCTATGGGATTGATATTCAGCCTTTAGCGGTGCAGATTACGAAATTACGCTTTTTTATCTCTTTGCTAATTGATCAAAAGGTTGAGAAGGGGATTACGCCGATGCCAAATATTGAGACAAAGATTATTTGTGCGAATAGTCTTAAAAATATTCAGCCAACTTTGCTGTCTCATGATGCGATTCCTAAGTTAAAAGTCGCGAGGTTGAAATATTACAAGCCCGATCTGTCTAATGAAGAAAAGCAATTGGTGACTGAGGAGATCGTGACGGTTTTAGATGCGGCTTTCCCGTCTTTTAGCACGGAGATCGTGGGTAGGCATATTGCAGGACAAAATAAGGAGTTATTACGTCATTGGTTTACTCATGCGACGGTGGCAGCTCCATTTTTTAATTTAGATTTTTTCTATCCTGAGCTTGAGAATCAGGGTTTTGATTGTGTGATTGGTAATCCGCCCTATGGTGGGACAAAGATTAGTGATGATGTGCGTAAGGATTTGGGAATAGATAGTAAAGATCCTTATGGTGCTTTTATTGCGAGATTTTTGGCTAGTAGTAATAAGCAGACTCCGCTTAAGGATGGTGGGGTTTTGGCTTATATCGTGAGTGATACTTTCATGACAATCAAGAGCCATCATGCGCTGCGCCGTCAGATGATGGATAACTATATTCATAAGATGATTCGGGTACATCCTGATACTTTCAATGCGACTGTAAATACGGCAATTATTATTTGTGAGCGTAATACTTCTAAGGTATTTAATCAGGCTCATGTTTGTCAGATGGTGGATATGACTAATGTGAGTATTCACGATAATTACAGTCATTTTGTGGAGTTGTTGCGTGAAGCGAAGGGGGTTGATTTTGATGAGGTGAAGCAGGGAGTTAGTAATCAGGAGTATGGAATTTATTATTATCCGCAATCTTTGATTAAGACTAATAGTAATTTGCCATTTTTTGTAGCTAGTCCTAAGTTATTTGGTTTGATGAATGATAGTAATGATCCTGCTTGTATGCCTAAGACTGAGATGCAAGAGATTGGCGGTAAGCGGATAAAGGCACGAAAAATCGAGATGAATGGGCAAGAAATTAAGGTGGTGAAGTTAGGGGATATTGCAGATGTAAGAGTTGGGTTACAAACTGGTGATAATCAGGCTTATTTATTTCAAAATCCTGACGCAAGGGGTAATTATCGCAGTATTGAAGATTTTAAGAAGTATCTACTTACTGAGGAAGATTTAGATAAAATTAGAAACAATGAAAATCTACGATTGGATGTAATTAATAAAGGGATTTCTAAAGACGATTCTCAAAGTCATAGATATTTTGAAGGTCGTTATATAGTTCCCTATGATAAAGGTGGTGAAAGTAATTCTGATGATGGTTGGATGCCTAATTATTTTGTGCCAACTAATTACTTCATTGATTGGAGTGAATGGGCTGTCAATCGATTAGTAACATTAACTACTCTACAGAGAAATAATTTATATGAAAAACTAGGAGGAGATGAACAATTATGCTCCAGATTTCAAAATGTAGAAACGTACTTTAAAAAAGGAGTTACTTTCTCTCCGACAGGGGTTTATGCTCCAACCTTTAGGATTCACTTGCCTAGTGTCTATGACAAAGAAGGCTCTTGTATATTTTGTAACTTTATAGATTTAAACTATCAAATAGGAATATTTTGCTCAAAATTAACTAAGTATCATCAAAAGAACACTGTTAATGGAACTGTTCATTCAATGCCCGGCGACATTATAGAAGTTGCTTTTTTACTAGGGGAAAATTCTAAACTAATAGATGCAGTTTCTAAGGTTATCCAAAACCAAAAAATTAATCCTCGTTACGATTATGCCAGCCACGAACAGATAGAAATAGATAAATTAGTCTATGAAGCCTATGGACTTAACGCCGAAGACATTGAAGAAGTCGAAAATTGGTATGCGCGTAGATATCCTAAATTATCGCAAGCTCAAAAAGCTAATCTGCGTCAACTTGGCAAGAGTGACGATTATTTGCAGTTGTATGGGAAAAGTGTCTGAATCGCGGATTTTGCGGATTAAGGGATTACACGGATTTTTGGAGCAGAGACAGCGCAATGCACTGTATATTAAAAATCAGCGAAATCAGCGAAATCAGCGTAATCCATCTAATCCGCGATTCAGAAGTTGTTATTATGAATTATTGGCTCGTAAAATTCGCACCCTTTCGATATAGTTGGCAAGAAATTTTGTGTAATGGAAAATTTGAAATCTATTCCGTTCGCAATCCCCAAGCGCGTAACAATCTCAAAGCCATGCAACTAGGCGATCAAGTGTTGTTTTATCACAGCCAAGAAGGTAACTGCATCATGGGTAAAATGCAAGTAATCGTAACTGCTCACCAAGACCCAACCACTGACGATCCTAAATGGTTAAGCGTTACATTTGAAGCGATCGCTAGTTTTGAAAAGCCAATACCGTTAAGCCAAATTAAAGAGGTTAAAAAATTGGCTCATATTGGTTTAATCAAGCAACCGAGACTAGCAGTAATGCCATTAAGTGAAAGTGACTTTGAGGCGATCGAAAGCTTATGAGAAATATTCCTACTTCTGGTGAAGGAGATCGGGCGGCGATCGAATCCCTCGTGCAGAAATGTTTAGATGCCAAAGGGCAGAACGTCAAACAATGGGAGCAGGAAATAGATGCGATCGTGTCGCGGTTGTACGGATTGAGTGAGGATGAAATGAAAATAGTGTTGAACACGGATTAAGCTGATTAAGGGATTACACTGATTTTAAGAATAAGAATCTGTGCAATCCTATAATCAGTAAAATCTGTGATTCTGACTTTTTATTATTCGCAGAACGTCAAACAATGGGAACAGGAAATAGATGCGATCGTGGCGCGGTTGTATGGATTGGGTGAGGATGAGATGAAGATTATTCGAGGAGAACAGTCATGAGCAAATTTGAAATTACAACGCCCCTTGGCTTTACCGTTCGCACCTCCGAAGAATATTGGCAAAAGCTAATCATCAAACATCCAGACATTGCAGACCTAGAGACAGAAATCAAACAAGCCCTAGCAGCACCCGATGAAATCCGTCGTAGTAGCCGCGATCCTAACATTTTGGTATTTTATCTAGTACTAAAGAAAAAACGCTGGGCAGTAGCAGTAGCAAGACGACTCAACGACGAAGGATTTCTGATTACAGCTTATCAAACTAATGCAATTAAAGAAGGAGAATCAATATGGCACAAGTAACCATCTACTACGAACCAGAAATGGAACTACTAACCGTATTTTGGCAAACACCCCGCAAAAATCAAATCGCCACAGAACTAGGAGATGGAGTTATCTTGTTTAAGGACGATACAACAGGAGAGCCAATTGGCATGGAGCTATTATCTTATCTACCCAGCGACAATCGATTTAATACATTTAGCGTTGAAGTCGGTAAGCTCGTAGAAATCGCATAATTTTTTATTCCTACTGCTGGAGGCAGCGATAAGTTAGCTATTGAGTACCGCGTTCAAAAATGTCTAGAAGCCAAAGGGCAGAACGTCAAACAATGGGAACAGTAAATAGATGCGATCGTGGCGCGGTTGTATGGATTGAGTGAGGATGAGATGAAAATAGTGTTGAACACGGATTAAGCTGATT
>CASBQR010000105.1 GCA_949127865.1 Synechococcales cyanobacterium PMM_0082 | reverse complement strand
GTTCGAGAAGCAGGGATTAGAGTCCTTGGATTACGTCATTACGACGTGCAGCTTTTGGGTGGCATGGTACTGCATAAGGGGCAGATTGCCGAGATGAAAACAGGTGAAGGTAAAACCCTTGTGTCAACTCTGCCTAGTTATTTGAATGCCCTCACGGGTAAAGGTGTACATATTGTGACCGTTAATGATTATTTAGCACGGCGTGATGCTGAGTGGATGGGACAGGTACATCGTTTTTTGGGATTAACCGTAGGTATTGTGCAGCAGGGAATGGAACCCTCAGAGCGTCAGCGTAATTACGCCTGTGATATCACCTACACTACCAACAGTGAGCTAGGCTTTGATTATCTGCGGGATAATATGGCAACCTCCATGCAAGATGTAGTGCAACGCCCATTCAACTATTGTGTGATTGATGAAGTAGACTCGGTTTTGGTCGATGAGGCTAGAACTCCATTAATTATCTCTGGGCAATTGGAGCGTCCTACGGAAAAATACATGGGTGCTTCGGAAATTGCTTGGCAGCTAGAAAAGGAAAAACACTATGAAGTGGATGAAAAGCAGCGTACTGTAATTCTGACAGACGAAGGTTTTGAAACAGCAGAAAACCTACTAGGTGTAACCGATTTATTCGATCAAAAAGATCCTTGGGCGCACTATGTATTTAATGCCATCAAGGCAAGGGAATTATTCCTCAAAGATGTTAACTATATTATTCGGGACGATCAGGCAATTATTGTTGATGAATTTACAGGTCGAGTCATGCCTGGACGGCGGTGGAGTGATGGTTTGCACCAAGCGATCGAGGCAAAGGAAAAAGTAACTATTGAAAATGAAACCCAAACCTTAGCTTCTATTACCTACCAAAATTTCTTTTTACTCTATCCCAAACTGGCAGGGATGACAGGTACAGCTAAAACTGAAGAAGCAGAATTTGGTAAAATCTATAATCTTGAAGTCACAACTATCCCCACCAATCGGATCAGTGGCAGAAAAGATTTATCAGATATGGTTTATAAAACTGAAGTGGCAAAATGGCGAGCTGTGGCGATCGAGTGCCAAGAAATGCATGAATTGGGTCGTCCTGTGCTAGTTGGGACTACTAGTGTCGAAAAATCTGAAGTGATCTCTCGGCTTTTATCAGAAGCAGAAATCCCCCATAATCTCCTCAACGCCAAACCTGAAAATGTGGAAAGAGAGTCAGAAATTATAGCCCAAGCTGGACGTAAAGGTGCAGTCACGATCGCTACGAATATGGCAGGTAGAGGCACAGATATTATTCTGGGTGGCAACGTCGACTATATGGCAAGGCTAAAGGTTCGGGAATTCTTTATGCCCAAAATTGTCCGTACTGATAATGATGATCTAATGGGACAAATGTTATTTCCGAATAGCCGCAATCCCGCCCAAGGTTTTGGTAGTCCCAAGAAGCTTAAAACGTGGAAAGCTACACCTAGTATTTTCCCTACGGATTTGTCTGAAGATACTAAAATAACTCTCAAAAATGCTGTGGATTTTGCCGTTGAGACTTTAGGCGCACAAAGCTTACCTGAGTTAGAAGCTGAGGACATCTTGGCAGTAGCATCGGAAAAAGCCCCCACAGACAATGTGGCTATTCAAAAACTCAGAGCTGCCTATATTGCCATCAAACATGAGTACGAAGCCTATACCACAACTGAGCATGATGAAGTTACGGGTCTAGGTGGTTTGCACGTGATTGGTACAGAACGGCACGAATCTCGACGGATTGATAACCAGTTGCGCGGACGTTGTGGCAGACAGGGCGACCCCGGATCTACTCGCTTCTTTTTAAGTTTAGAAGATAATTTAATGCGAATTTTTGCGGGCGATCGCGTGGCAGCTATGATGAATGCCTTTAGAGTTGAAGAAGATATGCCTATTAGTTCTGGTTTATTGACTCGCAGCCTTGAAGGAGCGCAAAAGAAGGTAGAGACTTTCTATTACGATACTCGTAAGCAAGTATTTGAGTACGATGAAGTTCTAAATAATCAAAGACGAGCGATTTATTCAGAGAGATTTAGAGTACTGGAAGGGCAGGATTTACGCAATCGGGTGATTGAATACGCAGAAATGACTATGGATGATATTGTCAAGGCGTATGTTAACCCTGATTTACCTTCAGAAGAATGGGATCTAGCCAGTGTAGTTAAAAAGGTGAAGGAGTTTATTAATTTACTGCAAGATCTGGAGGTAGAACATCTTGATCAAATGTTTATGCCAGAAATTCAAGCATTTTTACGAGAAGAAGTCCGCCGTGCCTACGAAATCAAAGAACGCCAAGTTGACGCTTATCAAGTCGGTTTAATGCGTCAAGCAGAGAGATTCTTTATTTTGCAGCAAATTGATACTCTATGGCGGGAGCATCTTCAGGGTATGGAAGGATTGCGGGAGTCTGTAGGTTTAAGAGGTTATGGACAAAAAGATCCCTTAATTGAATATAAAAGTGAAGGCTATGAGTTATTCCTAGACATGCTTACGGATATTCGCCGCAATGTCGTTTATTCTCTGTTTGAGTTTAATCCCCAGCCCCAGCCCACGCAGTTAGAGGCAGAGTTTGTGTAGGTATGCGTATATGCATCTAAAAAGTGTCAGATTGAGATTTGAGATAGTCTAAGAAATCAAATACTTCTGTCGCACTCAATTGATCACGGGAATTCTTTTTATACTTAAGTTGGAGATAATCTTTGCCCTGTTGCTTTGTCCAGCCGATCCTTTCCATTTCTACCATGATTTGGGATAACTGGTTTGACAGATCAATGGGCTCTGACTTTAAGGATTTAGCAGGAATTTCCGAATTTTCAACAGATGTGTCAATGGATTGCTGTGGAATTTGGGGTGATTTATGAGGTTTTACGGGAATTTCGGTTTCGTTGCGATCGCTATATTTAGTAGCAAGTTTTTCGCTAAATTCATAATTTGTCGGCTCAAATATAGATTGAGTTGGCAACTCAGTTATGGATTCAGTTATGGATTGTAGGAAGTGCTGAGCAGGCTTAGAATTGAGAACTGGTTGCGTAATCTGCGGCATCAAAGTTGCTTGAATGCCATAGTTTTTTTCAAAGGAAATGCCAAGAATGGTTAAAGCCCTCTTGATCGCTCGATCCTCTGCCGTTTCTAGATCAGAGTCTATGGCAGTGGCGGTGCTGAGAATACAATCTTGATCTTTGATCGTGGCACGAAAAGCGTGCATACCATCAACTTTAGATAGCATTTCTGTAATAATACTACCTTGGGGATATTGAGAGCGGAAGTGAGAGAATACCATATTGTTCTAAACCAAGCATTCAATGGCTAAATATTAGCATTTATGGGATTTTTAGAATGATAATTTCACCTTAAAGCTCAAAATCATCATCATCAGTGAATGTTGCTAGTTCCGCTTGAATATCCTTAAAGAAATCAGAATCTGTAATTTGTGCCACCTGTTTTTGGCGTTTTACTTCATCAATTTCAATTTTTAATTCTTCTAACTCCCGTTTAAGAGATGCTTCTGCTAGTTTGGCTTTGGTATAGTCATTAGCAATACCTTCATAGTAAAGAATTTGAGCATCAGCGTCGCGGACAATGCGGACACTTTCTCTGATCCAAATGATAGTGCGATCGCTACGGTATGCCTGATATTCAAAGCCTGAAATTTCATCCGATTGAGTTTGGGAAAATTGTAAATTTAGTTCAGTTAGGCAATTAGGGCTAACATACAAACTTGCTGTAGTTTGATCAATGTGGTTAATCAAATCTTGAGGTGAGGCGTAGCCAAATATTTGGGCAAAGGCAGGATTCACACTTAAAAACTTACCATTAGTTGCCATTTGAAAAATTCCTTCTACCGCATTTTCAAAAATACTACGGTAATTTGCCTCGGCAATTCTTAACTCGTCAGCAATGCGGCGATAGCCTTGTTCACTGGCTTTGAGTCGATCTACATAAATAAAAGCGGTCATGCTTAAAACTGTGCCGATCGCTCCTAACATCGGTGGAATTATGGGAATCCATAAACTTAAGGTAAAGGCGACATATCCACTTAAAGCGATCGCCCCTAAGCTCAAAGTCGTAATCGTAAGATTTGCCAGCCAAAATTGTTTAGCAGTCCGAAAATTTCTGAGTTTCCATGTAAAAATACCAATGCCCACTGCCCAAGTGGTAATCCATAGATATTCCCAAGGTTCTGACCATGTAGCGATCGCTCTTCTGCCATCCAGTGCCGATGCTAAAATCTGACTAGCAATTTGAGCATGAATTTCTACTCCTGCGGTTTGAGTAAACCCTGTACCAAAATTACGATCTAAAGGTGTAGAGAAAAAATCCTTTAAGCTTACAGCCGTCACCCCAATTAGGACAAGGCGATCGCTAAATAAATCTTGGGGAATTTGATTATTTAAAACCTCTCGTAAAGATACCGTCCGAAATTTAGAGCGACGATAATTCAACAGAACTTGATCACCTAGATCTTCTGCGCCAATATAGCCACCATCATTGCTTTTAAAATAGTTTGGAGATTGAACTGCTTCTGGATAAGGCACATTTGGCTCGGCGTTCAAAAATTCTAAAGCTGTATATAAACCCAACCCCAGAATTGGTTGATTCTGCCCTAAATCCGCACCCAAAAAACCTCGCCTAATCACCCCATCATTATCAATAATTAATTCGGCGGCACTAACTTGCCCTTGGGCTTGCAAAATTGGTGGAGGAGCGATCGCCCCAGCTCCAGATTTGATCGTTCTGACCCCAACTAAATTAGGAGTGGTTTTAAAAACTTCAGCCAATTCGCTATAACCAGGTTCAACAGGTAAATCTCGAACTATATCTAAACCAATTGCCCTTGGCTTTTGTTGGCGAATTTTATTAATTAAATCAGCAAGCACGCGATCGCTAATTGGATACTTACCTAATTTTTGAATGTCAATCTCATCCACCCCAACAATTACGATCCGTTGATCTGTCGGCTCAGATGGGCGCAGTTGGAGAAGTTGGTCATAGACAAAAAGCTCGGAAAGCTGCAAAAATCCTAATGCTCTTAAACTGAGAACTAGAGCGATCGCAATGGGTGTAACTAGTAAAAACCCACGCCAGATCCAAACTTGCTTTTTAATCTTTGAACGCATGGGTACTTTAAGTTAGTTAGGGTTTGCAGCATTCTAGCAATGGTTGAGTAGCGATCGCATCAAACTTTATGGATTTCAACAATTCTTGAATTTGTGATTTTGCTTCAGGAGTTTTAGCATCGGCAAGACTTCTAAACATATCTAACCAAATTCCTGATTGGGCATAGGTTTCTGCGGCTTTGATTGGTTCACTTGGCGGTTTTTCCGTCAGACTAACCCTTCGCACAAACCCAATCACTTCATTCCTTTTTCCGCCATCTGTAATCACCATCCGCCATTGATAGGTTTTATCTACCTCTAAAGCAGGAGCCTCGGCAGGCAAATTAAATTGGATAATTCCCCCTGTTGCTGTTAGGTTAAAGTTCGTTTGATAAATCTTTTCACTTTGTTGATCAAATAGTTGAAATCTAGCTTTGCCCTCAGTCATCGTCGGCACAAATAAGAAAAAGCTAGGTCTTTCGGCAGTGGTCAACGGTATAGTTTCAGTTGGCACCAAAACCTTAACGCAATTTACTTTACATTCTGCTGACCTTGTAGTTCCACCCAATGAGTTTTGAGGAATACCCATACCTGTGCGGGGTTTATAAAAAAATCTTTGAAATCTGGGATTGGCGACACTCGCTAAATTGATCCCAAGTAAGTAAGCTAATAGTAGAGAACTGGCTAAAAAAGGTTTAAAAAACATAGTTTTACTCCCAAAGTATTCTTTATAGGCATAAGTAGAAAAATTGGTATTAAATCGCTAAAAGTCTTCAAAATCAAAGAAACTTTCAAGGTTTTACGTGAATTAAAAGTTCGATATTATTACCAATTCCCTGCCAACATAAATTATGATAGTCCTCAATCTCAAGCTTAGCTGTGAGTCAAATCACTAACTATGGTGAAAGCAAGTTCAAGCTACCAAGGGAGACTATCAGGACAAAAACTGAGAGAAGTTAAGTTGCTTAAATAGATAATATAAAAGCGTAATTACGCCAAATAATACTAGTGTAAATCCTAAAAAATGTAGGCTTTCTAAGTTATCTAGAACAGTTTGGACAAGGTGAATTGGCTTATTAATTACATTCCAGCTATTCAAACGATTGAACCGTCCCAAATACACACCCACGGCACAAATTAGATTAATGCCCAACTCCAGCCCGATCGCTTGATTGATAATATGGCGTTGTTGCAGATAGTTACATAGTCTAGTTAAGGACAATACATAAAACTGAAAACCCAGCCCTAAGAAACAAATGTACTGGGGAATAATTAAAAAAAACAAGCCTTTACGGGTAATATCTGGCTCCTTCACATCATTAATTAAGTGAATAATATCTGTGGCAATGTAGGGAGCATTGGGTAAGAACAGGATAAAAGCTAATACCCCTAACC
>CASBQR010000104.1 GCA_949127865.1 Synechococcales cyanobacterium PMM_0082 | reverse complement strand
GGCGGGTGGGGTAGAGTTGGCATTGACTATGGAGGCACGCACAGGTTATGAAATTCATTTATGGCATCGGCAAGCTACCTTAATGTCAGGATTTGATCCAAATATTGGACAACGATTTGCTCAACTTTTACAGGACAGGGGTATTAATCTTCACCTTAATCAAACTGTAAATGCTGTTACTCCATATTCATCTCAGAATTCATCTCAGAAAATTATTCACTGTGATTCTGGTTTGAATTTAATGTGCGATCGCATCTTTTGGGTTACAAATGCCACCGCTCCAGATTGGATTAAAAATTCGGGGCTGCAAACTGATTGTCACGGTTTTATCGAAATTGATCGGACATTGCGATCGCTTTCCCATCCTCAAGTATTTGCCACAGGTGATATTGCCACAATTAAAAACGACCCTCGTCCCAAGGCAGGAGTATTCGCAGTGCGTCAGGGTAAACCTTTAGCTAAAAACCTTAGGCTGACAATTAAAAATCAACCTCTTGTACCTTTTCATCCACAAAAACAGTATTTATCTTTAATTGGGACTGGTGATAGTAGAGCGATCGCTTTGTGGGGGAAATTCTATTTAGGTGCGCCTAATCCGATCTCCAGACTCTTGTGGATATGGAAAGATCACATAGATCGTAAATTTATGCAGCAGTTCAAAATTTTGGATCAAATTTAATCAAATCAATCAAGAAATAGCCGAATAGCTATGTTATATTCAGGGCAAAATTTAAGTTTCTAGTCCGTTAGTGTTAGGGTTACTTGGTATTCTAATACTTACTCTTAATTGCTAATGCCCAAATCAACTTTTACTAATGCCTAAATCCATCACTATTTCCCAAGCAACTCGCTACCAAAATGCCGCACTAAATTATTATTTGGGGCTGACAGATTCGCCTTTTCTCCATTATGGTTATTGGGAGCCGCTACCTAAGTCTATCGAAGAATTAACAATTACGCGCTTACGAACTGCCCAACAAGCATACGCAGATAAGCTTTTAAGTTTCATTCCCGTAGATACAAAAAATATTTTAGATGTGGGCTGCGGGACTGGAGGTAATGCTGGCTTTTTATTAAGCAAGGGGTTTAGCGTTGAAGGATTAGCCCCAGATCCATTTCAACAAGAGCGTTTTCTAAAATATACCAAAGGGCAAGCGGCGTTTCATCTATCTGAATTTCAAAATTTTAAGGGTACTACTAAATACGATCTAATCCTTTTAAGCGAAAGTAGTCAGTATATTCAGGCTTCTGATATTGCCAATTGTAGTAGCGCTCTTTTGAATTCTGGTGGTTATCTTTTGATTGCCGATATGATGCGTTCTGATTCTAGTTATCAAGACGGCATTTTTTCAAATTGCCATGTGGTTAAAGATTTACACAATACCTTACTCGAAGCTGGTTTTACTTTAGTTAGAGATGAAGATATTTCGACTCAAGCTGCTCCCACTATTGATTTGGCTGTTGAAAATTTCCGCAGGTTTGGGCTAAGTACTTTCACTTATATAGCTGATTTAATTGCGATCGCCGTGCCGCCATTACACAAAATCCTAGGGTGGGCATATAAGAAGTGGCTGCAAAAATTAGTAGTTGAAGGTTTAGATACCCCAAATATTTTTAAGCAAAGCCTTTGTTACCAAATTCAGCTTTGGCAATTAGCTAAACATTAAGCTTAAGGTCTTGTAAGTGTTTGGCATAAATGGCGATCGCTCAAAATTTTTGTTAAATTTCGGCATAATGTTCTGATTAAGTTACGCTATTAGAAAGTTAAATAAAACCGTGTATTAAAATGCCAGATGAGCCTGAAATACTTACTTGGACACCTGAAGCTCAAGCAAAATTGAGAAATATTCCCTACTTTGCGCGATCGCAAGCTCGACAGCGCATTGAAGAAATTGCCTACGCAAACGACAACACCATCGTCACGGCAGATATTGTGGAACAAGCTCGGATAGAATTTGGGCAGTAATTAATTAAATGTATGTGGAAAATCCGCGATCGCACATTTAACTGGGGAGAGCGTACTTATCTGATGGGAGTAATTAATATAACTCCCGATAGTTTTAGTGACGGTGGTTTATTTACCTCAGTAGCAGCCGCTTTGACAAAAGTAGAGCAGTTTAATCCCTATATTGACATTTTAGATATTGGTGGCGAATCAACCCGACCTGATGCTGAACCCGTAGCTAGTGTTGAAGAAATTAGACGAGTGGTACCAGTAATTAAAGCCGTGCGATCGCAGTTTCCCGATTTGCCGATCTCCATTGATACTACCAAAGTTTCTGTAGCAGAGGCAGCGATCGCCGCAGGTGCAGATATTATCAATGATGTATCCGCAGGAAGATTTGATTTGGGAATGCTACCCTTTGTCGGAAAATATCAAGTGCCAATTGTCTTAATGCATATGCAAGGACAGCCCCGCACAATGCAGAAGCAACCCTACTACAAAAATGTGGTCGAAGAAGTCAGTAAGTTTTTGCACAATGGAATTACTATGGCGATCGCCTGTGGATTACCCCAAGATTTAATTGCGATCGATCCAGGTATAGGCTTTGGAAAAACCCTCGAACATAATCTGCAATTACTACGAGAACTAGAAAAACTAAAAACCTTAAACTGCCCAATTTTAGTTGGAGTCTCCCGTAAAAGCTTTATCGGTAAGTTATGTAATCAAGATCATCCCAGCGATCGCCTATTGGGAACGGCGGCGGCTTGTAGTATTGCGATCGCCCACGGTGCCGACATTTTACGGGTACATGATCCTAAAGAAATCAAAGATGTCTGTGCTGTGACCGATGCCGTTTATCGCTAGAGTAAATTAAAATAGCCATATTGTTATTCAGAAATTTTTGCTTGGAAATTGCCAAATATTTGCCATTTTCGACTTCTTATTTCAGGTGGATGAATTGCCAAAAATACTGCTTACTGAAATTTTTACACCGAGACACGGAACTAAATCGTTACTGCTATAACTTTCCGAAAATTGATAGACACTATTACTAGGTTGAGTATAGGTCGTCAGGATTTCTTGATTCACATCTACTAGCCATATTTCTGGAATATCAAACTCAGCATACAGAGGCATCTTGACATCTCGATCATAGGCGATCGTGCTATCTGCTACTTCAATAATCAAAAAAATATCGGTAGGAATCGGCAACCTCTCCTCATAAAAGTCATCGCGTAACTTCAGTAAAGTCAGGTCTGGTTGAGGCTCGGAAATTCGATCTAATTGAATAGAACTTTGAGTCCAAATAATTGCCCGATTGGAGAGATTTTGATGTAACCAACTTTGCAACCTAGCTATGTATGCAGCGTGCTTTCTTCCAATCGGCGACATTTGCAAAATTTCTCCATTAATCAATTCGAGTCTCTGATCTGGCTCAAATACCCCTGCCTTTGCCATTAGATGATATTGCAGAGTACTAAATTTTTGCTTGGTAATCGCCATATATTAGTTTGCTAGGTGACTTCTTGCTGACTCAATTTAACTTATTTTACACGACTAGATTTGATTGAAATTAAAGAAGCGATCGCAGGTAGTTTCCTCAATGGGGTGTAATTAGGAAAAGCCGAAGATATAGCTGGAACTACTATTGCTAAAAATTTCCACTACAATGCCCATAGAATCAATTTGCTAATTTTAGCTGCCTTCTTTTCCATAAAATCCTATGTCATCCACATCTTTCCCCACTTTACTATTAGTTGATGGGCATTCCTTAGCATTTCGATCTTTCTACGCTTTTGCCTATAAACAAGACGGCGGACTTTGTACTTCCACAGGAATTCCTACTAGTATTTGTTACGGTTTTTTGAAATCTTTACTAGATATTTTACAAAAACAAAAACCTACCGCCGTAGCGATCGCCTTTGATTTAGCAACTCCAACTTTTCGCCATGATGCTGATGAAAATTACAAGGCTGGACGTAAAGAAACCCCCGAAAACTTTATTCCCGATTTAATCAATTTGCAGCTAATTCTCAGTGCGATGAATATTCATACTATTTCTAAAGCAGGCTATGAAGCTGACGATATTTTAGGAACTTTAAGTGAGTTTGGCGCAAGTTCTGGATATAGTGTGAAAATTTTAAGTGGCGATCAAGACCTATTTCAGTTAATAGACGATCAAAGGCAAATTTCAGTTTTACATTTAGGGCAAAAAGATAAGATCTTAGAATTTCATGCCCAAGATGTTAAGAATAAATTGGGAGTAATGCCGACTCAAGTTATTGATTACAAAGCTCTATGTGGCGATAGTTCTGATAATATTTCAGGAGTGCGAGGTATTGGTGAAAAAACGGCAGTGAAACTATTAGAAGAATATGGC
>CASBQR010000103.1 GCA_949127865.1 Synechococcales cyanobacterium PMM_0082 | reverse complement strand
TGATTATTTAGGATAAAAATTGAACTCTTGAAACTAAAGTATCAGAATACAAAATCCAGAATAGATGCTAGTAATTAAAAGATTCACAACCCTTAAATTAAATTCTAGACTGCGAGGTTGATACAATCTCTCTGTACTCGTTTCAGTTTCCCATTTCTTTTGTAGCGTAATCCTTAATCCAACTTCATGAACTTACCACCTCTAATTTCTCAAATGCTCTCTAAGGATTTTTATCCCCATGCAGTCACGGAGCCGATCGCTCTGATTCAAACTCATATTTCCTTTGTATTGCTGACGGGTAAGTATGCCTATAAGGTTAAAAAGCCTATGAATTTTGGATTTCTGGATTTTTCTACTCTTGAGAAACGGCAATTCTTTTGTGAAGAAGAACTGAGGCTAAATCGCCGACTTGCCCCTGATTTATACTTACAAGTTTTGCCAATTACCTGTAACCACGATCAATTTAGGTTTGCAGAAAACTCTGAAGCGGATGTGGAATATGCCATTCAAATGGTGCAGTTTCCCCAAGAGAACCTCTTAATTAATTTATTTGAACAAGGGGATCTGACTGTAGAACACGTTCAAGAAATTGGTAAACAATTAGCTAAATTCCATAGTTTGGCAGAGACCAATGAGCATATTGCCAGTTTTGGGACAGCCGTAGGACTAAAAGCAGTTGCCGATGATAATTATGCCTGTACAAATAAGTACATTGGCTTAGCTCAAACTCAATCTCAATTAGATCTGACCCGAGCATATACCGATCAGTGTTTTATTGATAATGCTGCTCTATTTAGCGATCGCCTAATTCAAGGCAAAATTCGAGAATGCCACGGGGATTTACACCTAAAAAATATATGTTTAGTCGATGGCGAGGTGCAAATCTTTGACTGTATTGAGTTTAATGAGCCATTTCGGAATACTGATGTCCTTTATGATGCCTCTTTTCTCTTAATGGATTTGCAATATCGAGGGCGGCGGGATTTAGCTAATGCCTTTTTAAATACTTATTTAGAACTTACCAATGACTATAAAGGCGTGCTGCTGTTGCCACTATTTTGTAGTATGCGTGCCTATATTCGAGCTAAGGTCACATCGTTTTTGCTGGATGATCCAAACATTCCAGAACCTGTTAAGGCAACTGCTAAGCAAGAAGCCACAGCCTACTATAACTTGGCGTATCAGTATACCCAGCCCACTGTCGGCAAAATATTTATGATGTCTGGTTTATCTGGTTCAGGTAAAAGCACTACCGCTAAAGCCTTGGCGCAAAAACATGAAGCAATTCACCTGCGGTCTGATGCCATTCGTAAACATTTGGCAGGTATCGATCTGATGCAACGGGGAGATGACGAACTCTATACGCCAGAGATGACAAAACGTACTTACGGTGAACTGCTTAGTTTAGGGATTTTACTAGCAACCCATGGCTTTCAAGTAATTTTAGATGCTAAATACGATCGCCAAAATTTACGTTCTGAAGTGATTGCTCAAGCAAATGCCCACAACATTGCCTTAGAAATTATTTACTGCACTGCCGATATGGAAACCTTAAGACAAAGATTAAGCGATCGCACTCAAGCCAATAGTGATATTGCTGATGCTACGCCTGATCTTTTGGCATCGCAGCGGTTTGAAGAGTTTACAGATGCTGAGAATGTATATCTTGCAGCTAATAATTAGTTGGTCATCATAGTAGTGTTATGCCTAACTCACCCTTGCTTTTGGTCGTTGTTGACACAAATGTATTGTTTGAAGGTCTTACTAAACAAGGTGGAGCTTCAGGTCTGATCGTGAATGCTTGGTTAGCTGGGCTGATGCTTGCCTGTGTTTCCAATGCACTTGCCTATGAGTATAGCGACGTACTATCTCGAAAGCTATCTAAAGTGCGCTGGATTAACCTACAACCATTATTAGGAGAACTTCTTAGCATTAGTCAATACACAAATATTTATTTCTCGTGGAGACCGACTTCACCAGATGCGGGTGACGATTTAGTAATTGACTGTGCAATGAATGCAAATGCGATCTTAGTTACTTCTAATATTCGAGATTTCCAGAGGGCAAAAGAGTCTTTGGGGCTGAGAGTTCTGACACCTGTACAATTTGTAAACCTGTTAACATTAGGAGAAAAATAATGAGTCAAATAACTTTACAATTACCTGAGACCTTATATCAAGAGCTTGCTCATCTCGCTGAGGGAGAGGGCGTATCGCTGAATCAGTTCATTATTTATGCATTGACACGTCAGGCAACTTCAGCTTCTTATAGAATTCAATCCATCTCTAAAGTGGAAGTTGAAAAGCAGCACCAAGAATTTCAGCTATTAATTAACCAACTAGGCCAAACCTCATCTTCTGAGATTGAGACCGTTTTAGCAGAACGGGAACACACTATGCCAGAACCAGAACTAAATCCAGATGTGGTTTCTCTTCTTCAAGAACGAATCCGAAATCTAGTTTAAAATTAAGCGATCGCACTCAAGCCAATAGTGATATCGCTGATGCTACGCCTGATCTCCTAAGATCTCAAAGTTTTGAAGAGTTTACAGATGCTGAAACTATATATTTATCTCAAGCTCCTAGCCTCTCTAGGTCAGATTAAATCGAGTTTTGTATAGAGTATTTAAGTTTTGCTCTGAGTCCCTAAGTCTTGGTGCCATAATTTTCACAGAAGAATTAAAAAGAATATGATTGCTACAGTTTCTAATAAAACCCAACCCCCTATTGATGCTAAAGCTCAAGTTAGCGAATTCATGCAAAGCTTTCAAGATCAAATTTGTGCAGGCTTAGAAGAGCTAGATGGTAAAGCTAAGTTTAAACAAGATCAATGGCAAAGAGAAGAAGGTGGTGGTGGGCGATCGCGCGTGATGACAGAGGGTAGAATTTTTGAAAAAGGTGGAGTAAATTTCTCCGAGGTCTATGGTTCTCACTTACCACCTAGTATTCTCAAGCAATATCCTGAAGCAGCTAATCAAATTTTTTATGCCACAGGTACCTCTATGGTGCTTCATCCGCGTAACCCATACGTGCCAACGGTACATTTAAATTATCGCTATTTTCAAGTGGGAAATATTTGGTGGTTTGGCGGTGGGCTGGATTTAACGCCTTATTATGGATTTGCTGAAGATGCTCAATTTTTACATAAAACCTTAAAAGCAGCTTGCGATCGCCATAATCCTAACTACTATCCCGTATTCAAAGCATGGTGTGATGATTATTTTTACCTTAAGCATCGGGGAGAAACTAGAGGTGTTGGTGGCATATTCTTTGACTACCAAAATAGTGAACCTAAGCTTTACAAAAATAGTAATGACTCCCCCAAAGCCGAGCAAATGAGTAACGACCTTACCGATTTTCCTGAGCGTTCTTGGCAAGAAATTTTTAATTTTGTGCAGGATTGTGCAGGATCGTTCCTAAAAGCATACGTTCCAATCGCTCAACGTCGTCAGGATACTCCCTTCGGTGAGAGAGAACGAGACTTTCAACTATATCGGCGTGGTCGTTATGTCGAATTTAACTTGGTCTATGATCGCGGCACAATTTTTGGCTTACAAACCAATGGGCGGACTGAATCAATTCTTATGTCTCTACCACCACTAGTACGCTGGGAGTACGATTACCATCCTGAGCCTGATACTCCAGAGTCAGAGCTTTATGAGCTTTTCTTGAAGCCCCAAGATTGGATTAACTGGAATCTTTAATAAAACCGATCGCTATACCTTGGCTAAGATTATCCTCGCCCAATTGAGCAGATACCAAAAATTAAACTTAATAAGCTGGGCTAATCTATAGTTTCAACTTGAATATCAATAGTGCCTGGTATGCTAATTCGGGCAAACTTGCGATTCTCAACTTGTAAAGGTTCGCCACAACTAGGGCAATAAAACTGACTATTAACAGTTGCTGTTGAAGTATGCTCGCAAACAGGGCAACTACTTGTGACTATGCTTCTACTCAGCCACCATTGCAGAGCGATCGCCCCAATTATTGGTATAGCAACTAAAACGCCAATTAGGATAAATACCGAATTAACAATCCAGCCTAAGCCGAGAAAACTTAGTCCCCAAACAACCAAAAATGTAGTGAGCCAAAACCTAAGACCACTAAAGCGATCGTTACTATTGCCCCCACCACTGCTAAAGGTATAAAATTTCATTTCTTTTATTAAGCTTTTATTTATATCTTGATATCTTGTGTTCCTATTATCATATCCCCTTAGGTTTAGGCTCAATGTAGAGTTAACCGTTTTAATTCAGTAGGGGTTGATTTTTCTCTAGGCTAAATATATGAGCAAGTCAGAGGAGTTGTGTATATATACTTGGTTTACTCTATGATGACGATAGAAGGGAATTTGATAGGGTAAAAGCTAATTCAGGTATACTGATCAGTGTCATTATGAAGCTTGGAGAATTTTAATTTAAATTCAACTTGTAAATTCAATTTAAGACTCAAGATTTTACTAAAGTTTTTTAAAGTTATAGAGGCGATCGCAAACTATGGTGATGATCGAAACAAAAGCGGAACGCATGGTAATTAATATGGGACCTCATCATCCCTCCATGCACGGTGTATTAAGACTTATCGTGACCCTAGATGGAGAAGATGTAGTCGATTGTGAACCTGTGTTGGGGTATCTCCATCGAGGTATGGAAAAAATTGCCGAAAACCGCACTGTAATCCAATATTTACCCTACGTTACCCGATGGGACTACTTAGCAACCATGTTTACGGAGGCAATTACCGTAAACGCCCCTGAAAAATTAGCCAATGTCCCTGTACCGCGCCGCGCCAGCTATATTCGGATGATTATGCTAGAGCTGAGTCGCATTGCCTCCCATTTACTATGGCTTGGCACTTTTATGGGAGATATTGGTGCTTTAAGTCCATTTTTCTATACTTTTCGTGAACGAGAGATGGTTTACGATTTATTTGAAGCCGCAACAGGGATGCGAATGATGCATAATTATTTCCGCATTGGGGGCGTAGCTGCAGATTTACCCTACGGCTGGGTTGATAAATGTGAAGACTTTTGTAATTACCTCACACCTAAAGTCGATGAGTACGAAAAACTAATTACCAATAATCCTATTTTCCGTAAACGAGTAGAAGGCTTAGGCACCATTGGGCGAGAAGAAGCAATCAACTGGGGGCTTTCAGGACCCATGCTACGAGGCTCAGGTGTAAATTGGGATTTACGTAAAGTCGATCATTATGAACTATATGATGAGTTGGATTGGCAAGTGCAAATTGAAACTGGCGGCGATTGCCTAGCTCGTTATCTAGTTAGAGTTAAAGAAATTCGTGAATCTGCCAAGATGGTATTACAGTCATTAAAACAACTTCCTGGTGGATCTTACGAAAATTTGGAAGCTCAAAGAGTTTTAGCAGGTCCCAAAAGTGAGTGGACAGGCTTTGACTACCAGTTCATTGGCAAAAAATCATCACCGACATTCAAAGTGCCTGAAGGTGAACATTATGTCCGTGTCGAAGCCCCTAAGGGGGAATTAGGCGTATATTTAATTGGTGAAGACAGCATCTTTCCATGGCGGTTTAAGATTCGTCCACCAGGATTTGTAAACTTGCAGCCTTTATCTGAACTTGTTAAGGGTACAAAAATTGCAGATTTAATGGCAATCTTAGGTAGTGTTGATATTATTATGGGTGAGGTTGACCGCTAATGAATACAGGTATTGATTTACAGCGATCGCTAATTGAGTTTTTAACAGGTTTAGGACTGCCATTTGGCTTGGCTAAAGTAATTTGGATGCTAATTCCAATGGTAGTTATCGTTTTAGGTGTCACTGTGGGTGCATTAGCTTGCACTTGGCTGGAACGTAAAATTTCGGCAGCTATGCAACAAAGAATTGGACCCGAATATGCAGGGCCCTTTGGAATTTTGCTACCTCTAGCCGATGTGGGTAAGCTCTTAATTAAACAAGATATTATGCCCGCAAAGGCTGATCCAATTTTGTTTACCCTTGGCCCCCTGTTAGTATTTATTTCCATATTTCTTTGCTTTCTAGTCGTACCATTTGGTGAACATTTATTGATTTCCGACTTGGGGACAGGCATTTTCTTTATTATTGCCATTTCTAGTATTTCTCCGATTGGTTTACTGATGTCTGGATATTCCTCTAACAATAAGTACGCCTTAATTGGTGGATTAAGAGCAGCAGCGCAATCGATTAGTTACGAAATTCCCTTAGCATTAGCGGCTTTAGCGATCGCAATGATGTCAAATGGCTTAAGTACCGTTGATATTGTCAATCAGCAAGCTGGTTATGGAATCCTCTCTTGGAATCTGTGGCGGCAACCTGTGGGGTTTATGATCTTTGCGATCGCCGCTTTAGCAGAGTGTGAGCGTTTACCCTTTGACTTACCAGAAGCAGATGAAGAGCTAGTAGCGGGTTATCAAAATGAGTATGGCGGGATTAAATTTGCCCTATTTTACGGTGGTTCCTATGCCAACTTACTGTTAGCTGGTCTTTTGGTAGCTATCTTATATTTAGGTGGTTGGGAGTTACCTTTCCCGATTGACACAATCTCCGATTTTTTAGGAATTAGCCCTAATGCTGGATGGTGGCAAGTTATAGCCGCAGCCCTAGGTATCACTATGACCTTACTTAAGGCTTACTTCTTTATCTTTTTTGCTGTACTGCTAAGGTTTACAGTCCCTCGGGTACGGATTGACCAACTTCTAGATTTAGGCTGGAAGTTTTTACTACCGATCGGATTAGTGAATCTGCTCCTGACCGCAGCCTTAAAGCTAACTTTCCCCTTTGCCTTTGGTGGCTAAAGATAATTCATAAATAATTTATTGCCCAACTCGTAATTTCTCGAATTGGGCTTTTTTGTCATAAAAAATAGCGTAAATTGAAGACTAAATTTAACTATTAATAATTTGAGTCAAAGCGCCTGTAATCTCTGGATATTGAAATTTAAACCCATTTCTTTGGGATTTCACAGGTAAAACTTTCTGCCCGTCTAAAATTAGGGTTGCCGATTCTCCATATAAAAATTGAAGACTAGGCGCAGGAGCGGGGATAAAAGCAGGGCGATTTAGTACCTTCGATAAAGCTTTAGTAAATTCTCGATTAGTTACAGGCGCAGGTGCAGTGCCATTAAGGGCATTTTCGATTTGGGGATTGTTAATGGCAAATAAGATTAAACTAACTAAATCCTCAATGTGAATCCAAGAAAACCACTGTTTCCCTGAACCGAGCTTACCGCCCAAACCTAATTTAAAAATTGGTAAAATCCGATCTAAAACTCCACCTTTGCCTAATACGATTCCTGTCCGCAGCCTGACAACTCGAACTTTTGCTTGAACCGCTTCCTCTGTTTCCGCTTCCCAAAGTTTGCAGACTTTTGCTAAAAAATCATTACCAGCAAAACTATACTCATCAAAGCTTTTACTTAAATCAGTACCATAAAATCCGATCGCCGAGCCATTAATTAAAACCTTGGGCTTATTAACTAAAGATTTAATTGCGTCCACAAGCACTCTAGTACTGATCTGGCGACTTTGGATAATTTCTTGTTTACGTTTATCTGTCCAAGGTTCGCCAAAAATTGGTGTGCCAGCAAGGTTAATCACAGCATCTGTTCCAGCGAGTACCTTTGTCCAATTTCCTGCCTGCAAAGGGGTATAACCAACTACTTGAACTTGAGGAAAATATATTTTAGGAAACTGGCGGTTTGCCCGTTTGGGATCTCGTGCCAAAAGTATAATTTCGTGATTAAAATTGTGCAATCTCTCAATTAACTTCACCCCAACAAATCCCGTACCACCAGCTACAACAACTTTCATGCCAATTTCCTAATTATAAGCCGATGTCATTTTATGCCATATTCCCTTGGATATTTGATACTTCAAGGGAGATTCTCCAACGGTATTTGATCTCTTGGGGAATTAGGGTAATAATCATAATTTAAAGTTTTCTGAATCATGAAATTATGATGGATTTCTTGTATGGAAAATGCTATTAAAAACATTTGAGTTTTGATATGATTTGCATGAATTCATATCCCAAATACCTAATCCAATAAACTATGACCACACTCAAACAGTAAATTCTAAAATGGGGGGGGGTAAATGCTCTCCTAGCGAGCACTCTAGCTATTTCTCCTTCTACCTTTGCCCTTAACACCACTATCGGCACCTCATTGAATACTGGTGCAGGTATTAATCCCGATTTCGGTCAAAGCTTTATAAATGACCCTTTAGGTGGAAACAGTGTGATAAATCTTGATACTTGGACTTTTGCATTTTTCAATGCCGAAAATCAAACACTCGCCCTTAGTAAAACCTTAACTATTTACTCTGGGATTGGGAATATAAGTGGAAATGAGGTTGGGACTTCCACAAGTGCAGTCATTTCAAATTTTGGTGGTTTGAATTCGGTGAGATGGACATTTGCTGGGGGTTTGCCAATAGTCACTAATACCCCCTATAGTGCGGTTATAGCTCCATCTTTAATTTATATTCTTTCTCCCAACGTATATCCAAACGGAACTCGCCTCAACGGCATTAATCCTATCGATCTTGATCTGGCATTTCAAGGCACTTTCTCATCGGCTACTCCTGTCCCCTTTGAGTTTAGTCCTGCGCTGGGGCTAGGGGTTTTAGGTGGTTTGTTTGTATTGAAGAAATTAGTTAAAAAAAAGAAGAGTTTGTAATATTATTTGGGCGATTTGTTTGATTTTTTTGTGATTTTAAATTTGAGCAATTCGCCTTTTACCTAAGCTATACTGCAAAATTAGTAGTCCACCTGAATCAATGGGGCAAATAAAAATGCAAGTTAGTTATAGATTGAATGCTAACGACCTCGACAATAACTTTTTGGAAAGTTTAAAAGCTGCTTTTCAGAATAAAGAAATTGAAATCATTGTAAATGAAAGTGATGAAACAGAGTTTTTATTAAAGGACAGTTCAAATAGAAAAAGATTGCTTTCGGCAGTGGAGAATATTAGAAACCGTAGCAATTTAGTAGAGCTTAAT
>CASBQR010000102.1 GCA_949127865.1 Synechococcales cyanobacterium PMM_0082 | reverse complement strand
GTGAGTTGCTGAGAAAATTATCAATCAATGGGGTATTGAACCCAATCGATTGATGCGCCTTTCATTCCACACCAAATCAAAGATTATGGCGTAGGGATTCCCGTCTGTTTAGCTAATTCATCCTGTTACAAGGCAGCCCTTTTATTTTTCAAGATTTTTCAGAATAATTCATGCTCACAAGTACTCGAAATCCCCTGATTAAAAATCTCCGCCAATTGGGTTTAAGTACAAAAGCACGACGGACACAGCAATTATTTTTAATTGAAGGTACCCATGCTCTAATCGAGGCGATCGCTACAGATCATGCCTTAGATTTAGTTTGCTGTACCGAAGCTTGGCGTGATACCCATGCAGTTTTATATGATCAATGTCTATCTATAACTGCATTACAGCTAGTAAGTACCGAAGTTTTAGAAGCGATCGCTACCACGGTCAATCCTGATGGAGTAATTGCGGTTGCGCCAATTTTTGCGAATCAACCTGTGGTTATTAATAAATTAGGTTTAGCTCTAGAGTCTATTCAAGATCCCGGAAACTTAGGCGCAATTATTCGTTCGGCAGTAGCGGCAGATGTTGATGGTTTACTAATTAGTAGTGATAGTGTGGACTTAAACCATCCTAAGATTCTCAGAGCCACAGCAGGTCAATGGTTTCGCTGCTCTATGCAATCCGTGGGTAATTTGCCCCAAGAAATTAAAAAATTACAAGCTCAAGGCATCAAAGCGATCGCCACTTTACCCAATGCCAAGCTTACCTATTGGGATTTAGATTTTCGCACGCCGAGTGTGATTTTACTTGGAAATGAAGGTAATGGCTTATCTTCGGAACTAATCGATTTAGCCGATGAGGCGGTGCAAGTTCCGTTAAGTAATGGGGTGGAATCTTTAAATTTGGCAGTGACAGCGGCTTTATTAATGTACGAAGCAAAACGCCAAGGGATGACTGAATAAAACAAAAGCCCCCAAGGAGGGCTATGAATTACTAAAAATCTATAGAATTTGTTAGGCGCTACCAGTGAAAATTACATCTAAAAACTTCGCCTGTGCCTCACTCATCGGACGACGTTTACCTTCTTCTTGCCAATAGTTGATAACTTCTGTGGCTTTATTAAGCAATTCAATCCGTTCTTGATCTGTAATCCAAGACTTAGATTCCATTTCTGTTTGGAGTTGCTCCCATGCATTGTCTCTGGGCCAAAAGTAATATTTGGTCAAAGGACTATTACCCTTACCAAGCACTTGGTCTACTGCCAATGCCACATCTTTTTCGAGCCAAAGAACCTTTAGAATAAACTGAGTCAAACTTTAATACCTCTCTGCAAACTTAACCTTACTTAGCGATCTTTAATATTATCATGGTAAACCTTTCATTTACGTCTTTAAATTCTTTAAATAAAGTTGCTTTAATTTTAGATATTGATGGCGTGATCAGAGATGTTTCTAGCTCCTATCATCGAGCTTTAGCAGATACAGTCGAGCATTTTACTAATAATGCCTATCGTCCTCGCTCGGAAGATATAGATTTACTCAAAACTGAGGGGGTTTGGAATAATGATTGGCAAGCCTCTCAGGAGTTAATTAAGCGGTATTCTGTAAAAACTGGCTTGAATATTGAAGTTGAGTATGAAGCGATCGTTGAATTTTTTCAAGGTCGATATCGTGGCACTAATCTGGATCATTGGACAGGCTATATTACAACCGAACCTTTGATTGCTACTCCAGCATATTTTCAAGCCCTGACTGCTGCTGGGGTTAAATGGGGCTTTTTTAGTGGTGCCACTCGTGCCTCAGCCACCTACGTTCTTGATCGCTTAAATATCTCCAGCCCTATGTTAGTAGCAATGGAAGACGCACCTGGCAAGCCCGATCCTACAGGTTTATACCAAGCTGTCCAAAAACTAGATGATCCAAATATCGTAATTTACGCTGGAGATACTGCCGCAGATATGCTCACAGTGTGTAATGCGAGAAATAATTCCAGTTCCCAAAATCTAAAATACATTGCTGTAGGTATATTACCGCCCCATGTGCATCATCAAAATCCTGAAGCCTATACCGAAATGCTAAAACTAAATGGAGCAGATATGGTGGTAAAGAGCGTCCTAGATTTAACTTCTGAGAGAATAATAGACTTAATCCAAAATTAATAAGTTAGGGTTTAGAGCAAGCGGCGATCGCATATCTAACCAAATAAATTAAAGTGAATTAATAAATGGAGGTAAAACTAATGGTTGCTGTCCAAGAAAATTTTCCAAAACTTACTCCCGAAGAATATCTAGCTTGGGAAGAAAAGCAAGAGGTTAAGCATGAATATTTTGATGGTGAAGTCTATGCCATGGCTGGGGGAACAGTTAATCATGGGCGAGTTGCTGTTAATTTCAGTTTCATTTTGCAGAGTCATCTCCGTGGCAACAAGTGTATAGTTCTAAATTCTGATGTCAAAATCAAGATTCTCAATTCTGATAAATTTGTTTACCCCGATGTGAGTATTACCTGTGACGATCGCGACAGAACCGCTACAAATTCCATTAGCCATCCTTGTTTAATTGTGGAAGTGTTATCTCCAAGTACGGAGGCATTTGACCTCAATGGAAAATTTAAACTTTATCGCCGATCTAGTAGTTTGCGGGATTATGTGTTGGTGAGTGCAGATAAAATTGAACTAGATTTATATCGCAAGAATGAACAAGGTAAATGGGAAATTATCAATTACATTGCAGGAGATTTAGTGGAATTGGCAAGTATTAATTTAACTTTTCCGATTGAGCAAGTATTTGAAGGTATTACGTTTTAAGTTTTCGGCGATCGCTTGGATTAAATTTACCCGCAAATTTATGAATAATCATCCATTGAGCTGCAAATTTGATCTAAATAAAGCCATTAGCTTCATGCATCCTGTTCCATTTAGTCAAAAACAGGTTGAGGGTATAAACGATGCCTATTACGCTACTATGGGGTATATGACCCTAAAACAAGCTTATGCTTAATTTCCTATTTGAATTTTCAAGAAGTCATTGCCTTGCTATTTGTGCCTTTCTCGTGCCTGCAAATATGACTGCTACGCTTCAGACTATGATTTTTATTGGTAGGCGATCGCCTGAAAACACGCAAACTAGAGGAATTGCGCCAATAATTTTTATGTCTATAGTTTATGCTTTAACCATGATTTTTCATGTCTTTACTTGGTTTGTCGTGGGGATGGTTATGGCACCAACATTTATTTTACTGAGTTTAGGAATTGTGTGTTTAGGGATTAATGTATGGGCGATCGCTTTTCCTGCCACTTTGGGAAACTTGCTGAGGCAAATTTGGCAGTATCTAGTTTCTCTGTACAACAAAATATCTACTAAATCTAGTTCTGTGGTGATTGCAAAGTAGATCTTAAAGTTGTAAAAATAACCCATGAGTAACTCGGAAACTACAAACCTTGGTTGGCAAGTTCAACAATTCCAACAACGAGCTACAGAGTGGATTGAGTTGAACTTGGAGAGTGTTTCTCAAAAAGTCATAGATTCTGGACTGAAATTAC
This sequence comes from Synechococcales cyanobacterium PMM_0082, assembly GCA_949127865.1. GTDB lineage: Bacteria > Cyanobacteriota > Cyanobacteriia > Pseudanabaenales > Pseudanabaenaceae > PCC-7502. Next base: position 8,222 of record CASBQR010000102.1, on the reverse strand, counting down.
CTGAGTGGCTATATGACCTTTTAGTGTGGATAGCTTGGATTATTTTTAGCCTAACGATCGCTTGGATCGGTTTACTAATATTTAGATTGATTCGTGGTTACATTTTGAGTTTTTCCCATCGAGCTAAAAACTGGGGTTTTAGACCAAATCCAGTAGATCCAGTTCCTATCTATTCTGTCGATCAATGGCTAAAAAAAGCTCGAACATTTCAACTAGCAGGTAACTATACCGAAGCCTGTAGATGTTTATATATGGGAATGTTGCAATTATTAAGCGATCGCCAGATCATTCCCCAACAATATAGCCGCACTGATGGTGAATACCGCAACTTATTATCTAATCTTCCCCAGTCTCAAGCCTATCAAGTGCTTCTGAATACCCACGAGCAATTATGTTTCAGCGATCGCCAAATTTCTAGCGAAAATTTTCATACCTGCCAAACCGCCTATAGTGAAATTCAGCAAACCACAAGTGGGCAATCATGAAAAAAATTTCTCGCAAACAATGGCTAGGGGGAATTGCGATCGCCGTCATGATTTTGCTAACTATTATTGTGCCACCCAATCGCAGTCAGATTACCGAAGGCTCAACCTTTAGTCGTTCCCCCAGTGGATATGCAGCTTGGTATGATTACATGGAAACCCAAGGGATCAAGATGCAAAGGTGGAAAAAAGATATACGAAATCCAGACTACGAGAACAAAAAGCCGATTACCCTAATTCAAATCAAACCAGAACTAGAAGATCACATTGGCTATTGGGAAGAAGATTGGGTAAATAAAGGCAACAACTTAATTATTTTAGGGGTTAAAGCTCGACCCACTCCTGCATCCTTTAGTTCAGTAATTCCCACAAAAAGTGGCGATGTTAAAATTGATACTACCCGTCGTCGGAGTTATACCCAAAGTTTCCCCAATGAGCAGTTGGCAATAACTGGTTTAATGATTGCCAAAGTTCAGCCAAATCCTGATAAAAAGAATCTGTTAGGGGATGAATTTGGTAGCATTATCTGGAAAAGTCAAGACAAAGGTACTTTAACTGCCGTAGTTACTCCTTATCTAGCTGCTAATGCCTATCAAAATGAATCAGGAAATTTTAAGTTCCTTGCGGAGCTAGTCACTGCCGCCAAAACACCGATTTATGTGGATGAGTTTATTCACGGTTATAAAGATGCTGATTCTCAAAAGTCCGAGGTTGAAAAAACTTGGATTGCGTATTTAGGGAAAACGCCGTTATTTGCTGGGGCAGTTCAAGCTTTATTTGTGTTAATTATTTTTATCATTGCTCAAAATCGACGCTTCGGGGCAGCGAGCGCCCAGTCATCAGAATCAATAAATAATAGTCAGGCTTATATTGAAGCTTTAGGATCGGTATTAAAAAAAGCCGATAGACATGAATTTGTCTGGCAAGCGATCGCTAAAGCCGAACAAAAAAAGCTGCAACAAAAACTCGGCATTGGCAACCAAGACGATCAACAAACTTTACTCAACGCATGGGTTCAGCACACAGGTCGTCCCAAGGCAGATTTAGAACATCTCCTCAATGCCCCAAAGACCAAAGTTAGTGAACAAGAATTACTGAAATTATTACAAGCTTGGCAGCAGGTTTTATTATCTCTTTGATTTTATATATCTAATTTTGTGGATAGCAGATTAAGGTTTTTCCGAAACCTCTAGTAAATAGGGATAGGAAGAATTTACTTCATAGGAGCCCACCCAAACTTCATAGGTACCTTGCAGCCATTCCCCCCCGATCGCTGGGTTTCTGCCATTAGTATCATCATTACACCAACTGCCCCCTGGTCCTTTAATTAACAGCACTGTATCGCCTGAGCTTAATACCTTTAGATTCAAAAACTTGAAACTACTGGTTAGAGTAATTTTATGATCGGGTAAAGTATCAACAAAACCAATACAATCCCCTGTTTCGGTTTTTATGCGCTCTGAAATTTTTGTGGTTTCTTCCCCACCACCGCTAATACCTTGTAATATTTTTGGATCTTGATTGAGTTTAGGAGCGATCGCTAGATCTTGAAACATCAGTACTGACTTCTTCGGCACAATTAATGCCTCCGCAGCTACAGTAGGACAAAGCATCATCAATCCAAGAAGGCTAAGTTTAAGGAGATTAAAAATTTGCATAGACAATTGCTGATTTGAATCACTCATTTTAGGAAGACAAGTTTAATATAAACTGGATTTCTGTAGTTAATTTAGATTTATTCGTAAATTTGTACTGTAAAAGAGGTAAATAAAAAGTATGGGCGAACTAGTAAATTCCATCGTCTTGAGTATGGTTTTGATCCCTGTCGGTATTGGTATTGGCTATTTTCTTCTGAAGCTTCAGGGTGGGGAAAAAGAATAGCTTTGTTAATCTCCCTCTATGGTTTCTAGCCAGGCTTGAAGATAGGGGGAAATTTTTTAATTAGGCTTTACCAAAGCGGCGATCGCGTTTTTGATAGTCCAATAAAGCTTGATGAAACTCTTGGCGATCAAAGTTGGGCCAAAGGGTGGGCGTAAAGTAAATTTCTGTGTAGGCGATTTGCCATAGTAAGAAATTACTTAGCCGCATTTCCCCACTAGTGCGGATCAGAAAATCTGGATCAGACTCACCCGCCGTGTAAAGATGCTGTTGAAATAGGCTTTCATCAACTTGTTCTAGCTTAATTTCCCCTTTCTGCACAGCCCCTGCAAGTTGGCGACAGACTTTAATAATTTCGTGACGACTACCATAATTTATAGCTACGGTAAAATGAATTGCCTGATTTTTAGCAGTTGCCGCCATTGAATGTTGAATCTCGGCTTGTAAAGATAGCGGTAACGACTCTAAATCGCCGACAAAGGTAATTTTTACGCCTTCGTCACACATTTCTGTGAGTTCACGCCGCAAGATGCGCTCAAATAAAACCATGAGAAAATCTACTTCTTCTAACGGTCTGCCCCAATTTTCGGTGGAAAAAGCGTAGGCAGTTAAAGCGCCAATACCCCAATCTTTGCAACAACGGAGCAGGTCTTTGAGGGCATCAACTCCTTGACGATGACCAATAATGCGGGGAAATCCCTTTTGTTTTGCCCAACGCCCATTACCATCCATAATTACGGCGACATGATGAGGGAGCCGAGCTTGGTCTAAATCTGGCGGTAGAGTTTGCAATAACTTAGCGGTCATTTTTTCTTGAAGATTTGCGATTAAATATGGATTGCCATCCTTGGGTCTTACGCAGGTAATTAAGCTTAGGATTGGCTATGAGAGTGACAGGACGTTTAGATGCTAATTTTAGCTCTAATATCTCTTTAAGTTTACTACTGGTAATGGGACGGTCTAAACTACCTTGATCGGCGATCGCAATCGATCCTGTTTCTTCGGATACCACTATACAAAAGCAATTACTAACTCTCTCCGTAATTCCCATGGCTGCCCGATGTCTGGTGCCGATTTCTCTGGAGGCATAGCGATCGGATATAGGGAAAATTACACCTGCCGCTATGATTTTTTCTTCTCGCACCCATACCGCCCCATCATGGAGCAAGGTCGAGGGCTGAAAAATAGTTTGGAGGAGTTCTTTGGATAAAGCCGCATTTAAGCTCACACCTGATACCGAAAATTCGTGTTCTTCAATTGGTTCCCCTGTTTCGATGAGGATTAATGCCCCTGTCCGGTTTTGTGAAAGTTCTTGAACAGCTTCATGGAGTTTTTCAATAATGCTGTCAGCCTTAATTGGACTACGGCGGTTGGGTTTTATTAGTCCGATAATGTTGCCCCGCCCAAGTTGTTCTAAAAAGCGTCTTAATTCAGTTTGCAAAAGCACTGCCATGGCTACAGATGCTCCGATTAAGAGTTTATCTAAAACAAAGGCTAATAGCTGTAAACCTGAGCGGCTACTAATGATGTTAATAAATAAAACTATGACAAATCCTCTGACCATGAGCAGAGTACGGCGATCGCCAGTTAATGCCAAAATCAGATATACCACTAACAATACAGCTAGCAAGTCGACTGCCCTTAATGCCAAGACAATCGGGTCTGAGACCATATTGATTAACCACTGCATCCAACCCCCTCTTCAGCCCATACTTTTCTTAAACAAATCTTAATGCCAACCCCCCAGTATAAAAACTAGCGTAGTTTATGGGGCAGAATGTCTTGACGGATTAGATCTTCGTAAGTTTCACGCTTTAGAATCAAGTTAGCTTCTCCGCTATCCACCAAAACTGCTGCGAGCTTAGGAATACGATTGTAGTTAGAAGCCATACTATAATTGTAAGCTCCTGTTGCTGGTACTACAAGAATATCTCCTGCCGTAGTTTTGGGTAGTTTAATATCTTTAATTAGAATATCGCCTGATTCACAATGTTTGCCTGCGATCGTGATCACTTGATCGGCTTCGGCACTCATGTGATTAGCAACCATAGCCAGATATTGGGATTGATAGGTAATTGGTCTAGGATTGTCAGACATTCCGCCATCAATGGTGACGTAAGTTCGTCCTTGGGGAACAGTTTTGCCGCCACCGATCGTATAAGCAGTGACACAGGCTGTCCCGATGAGCGATCGCCCAGGTTCTGAAATTAATTTTGGCAAAGGTAATCCCTCAGCTTCACAGGCTGCCATCACGCTATTACTTACAGTTTTTACCCATTCTGTAATGCTGGGTGGATCATCAGATTCAGTGTAACTAATACCCAAGCCTCCACCGATATTAAGTTCAGTCAGGTTTAATCCATATTTTCCTGCAATCTTGAACCACTTGATCATCACTGCCCCTAAATCTTGGTGGGGTTGTAGCTCAAAAATCTGAGAGCCAATATGAGCATGAACACCGATACAATTCAGCGCAGTTTGATTAGATAAAAAGGCGAATACTGATTCCACTTCGGTTGGATCAAACCCAAATTTGCTATCTAAATGTCCCGTTTGAATATATTCGTGGGTATGACATTCAATGCCGGGGGTAATTCTGAGCATGATCCTTGGGCATTTCCCTAGACTTTCTGCTAAGTTGCTAGCCGTTTTTAGTTCTAGCCAGTTATCAATAATAATGATGCAACCACAGGCGATCGCATACTCTAGTTCCGATTCCGATTTATTATTACCATGCAAATATAATAATTCAGGATTTACCCCCGCCTTGATCGCTGTAAATAGTTCACCACCAGAAACCACATCTATCCCCAATCCCTCTGATGCTACGATCGCACAGATAGCCAAACAATTCCAAGCTTTAGAGGCATATATTACTTGGGATTCACCCTGATAGTGGGTTTTAAATGCATCACGATATTGTTGACAAGCTCCACGCAGACTGACTTCATCCAGAATATATAAAGGTGAGCCATATTGCTGTAATAACTCGACCACATCACAACCGCCAATTTCAAGGTGATCGTTAGAGTTGGTTTTAGCAGTTAAGGGTAAAATCTGTTGGTTGGGCGATCGCTTGTCTAAGGTTGCCATTGCTAGGAAATTATTTATGGTTTTTAACTATTATGCCTTCAAACTCAACACTTTTTATATAATGTGATTTTAGCCTTCTTGCAATTAATTAAGCTATTACTAGGTAACGGCTAGCATCACTAGACATAAATAACCTACTAAACTTCTGAATATTATGGATAATTGGCAGGCAATTATCGCCCTAGGGATTTTTGCAAGTGTAATATTTCTGGTCATCACAGAATGGATACATCTCACGATCGCCGCTATGTTAGGGGCATTGATGTTAGTGATGCTGAATATCATGTCATTACCGCAAGCGATCGGCTATATTGGGCAGAGCCATAGCACATTGAGCCTATTTTTTGGGGTGATGGTGATGATACGTGCCTTTGAGCCAACCAAGGTGTTTGATTATTTGGCGGCACAGATGGTGATTTTTGCTAAGGGCAAGGGCAGCCGCCTTTTACTCGGAATTGTGGGAATTGTCACCCCGATTTGTGCGGTGCTTCCCAATGCGACTACGGTAATGCTCATAGCCCCTTTAATTCCGCCAATTGCCCAGATTGTAGGTGTGGACTTTGTGCCTTTACTAATTTTATTAGTCTTTGTGGCAAATAGCGCGGGATTACTAACGATTGTTGGCGATCCTGCGACTTATATTGTCGGTAGTGCTATTAACTTGAGTTTTACGGATTATTTAGTTCGGTTAAGTTTGGGTGGGGCGATCGCTATTTTTGTAATTATTGCTCTGCTTCCTGTTCTATTTCGCAAAATTTGGCATAAGGAATTAGAGAATGTGGAGCAAATTACTACTCCTAAAATTAATCACCCTCGCACATTAATAGTTGGGGCAGCGATCGCTATTTTTGTTTTAGTATTTTTCGTGATTGGGGAATCTCTGCCTATTCCCATTTCCCCTGCAACTGTGGCACTGGTAGGAGCTGTACTCGCTCTTCTATTGGCTCACCATAGCAAGATTGACACCCTGAACAATATTCTGCGGGATGTGGATTGGAGTACTTTGATATTTTTTATGTCTATTTTTGTCTTGATTGGGGGCTTGCAAAAAACTGGAGTAATTGCCAGTCTATCTGGGGTTTTAGCAGCCATTCTCGGCAAAAATATTGCCCTTGGCTCAATAGTCCTAATATTTTTTGTAGGGCTAATTTCTAGTGTTGTTCCCAATATTCCCCTTGTTGTCGCCATGGTACCGCTACTCAAGGAATATTTAGTAAAAGTAGATTTAACTAGTGCGGAAGTATTATCTCCAGACTATGCAGGGCAATTTCCCGAGCAGGTTCTTCCTTTGTTTTATGCCATGATGTTTGGCGCAACTTTAGGCGGAAATGGTACCCTAGTTGGAGCATCCGCTAATATTGTAGCGGCGGGAATTGCCGAATTGCATGGGCGTAGAATTAAATTTAAGACTTTCTTTCGCTACGGGTTTCCTGTAATGATTGCCCAACTAGTTGCCAGTGCTATTTATGTCTGGTTAAGGTTTCTGCTCTAGTAATATCATTCTTTTGGTTAAGAGCGATCGCACTATTTCTAAATTCCCATTAGGTATATTCTTCAAGATTTCAGCGACAGTTTGAGAACTTAGACATTGCTGCATAAATTTGAACTCTAATTCGGAAAGACGACAAATTCCATAGTCTGGATCAAATAGGCAATCGCTTTCCCAACCATTAATACAAGGATGATGTTGGGGAATAGAACTTAAAATTTTGGCATCAGTTTGATCCAATTTTGCTAAAGGTGGATGAGCCAAAAAGAATTCATAGTGGGCAATATCTGTATCTAGTAATTCAATCAGGCGATATTGATCAATGGTTGATAGGGATTGAGCTTGGGTTAGCAGTTCAGGATTAGAACCTAGAAGTCTCTCTAATTGCCAAACTTGAGGATTGGAAAACCCTATAAACTCCAAGCCTGAAGCGGCGATTAGCTCAAATAAACTTTCAATTTCATAATCTACTTCACGGGGATGTAAATACATATCGGCAAAACATTCATCACGGGTATTTTCCATACTCCATCGGGTTTTCTCCCGTTGCACTATGCGATTTGTGCTTGGTAAAGCGGCAAATACTTCTCTACCTAGCTTTACGCCTTGACGGAAATCTATTTTTTGGTTTTGATCTATTTCTTGTTTTTGTAAGAGTGAAAGAGCTTGCTGCATTAGGTTAATTTCCCATCTCCCAATCTTGGCATAGACAAAAATATGAAATATGCCACTAGGTGCAAGTTTACTGGCGATCGCTTGAATTCCTTTAATCGGATCGGGAAGATGATGCAGCACACCCACGGAATTAATCATGTCAAACTGCCCATCAATTTGATCGAGATCGTAGAGACTTAATTGCTGAAAAGCGATCGCCCGATTATTGGTAGGTGGAGAACTACGTCGGCAGCGTTCCTTTGCGACTTCTAAAGTCCCTGCACTAATATCGATCGCCACAATATCGGCATCAGGATTCAAATGTGCCAAATATTCCGTACTCACGCCACTACCACAGCCTGCATCTAGGATTCGAGGTGTTTTTATTGGTGCCAATCCCCCTGTACAAAAGCCATAAGCTCCCTGCCAACTCCAACGCCAGTTATAACCAGGTGGAGCTTCATCTAGTAAGGGGTCAGGCGGAAAAGGAAAGGTATCGTATAACTTAGAGACAATAGAAGTAACTGCTTGGCGATCTAGCTCTGACATTTGGAGTGCTTAATTTAGTGCCATTTATCATAGCTAAAAACCAAAGGCTACAGTAATTACTATAAATTTCTATAGAT